>NZ_NVPT01000108.1 GCF_002802985.1 Geodermatophilus chilensis
AGGCCGACCTCGTTGTCCAACCCCAGGGTTGTGACCGATCTGCCGCTCGACGGTCATTGATGGCAGCCTGCCCGCCCTACTTGTTCAGCAGGCTCCTAGGCCGTGAGCGGCTCGGCCGGCGCGACGCGCTCCCGGGCCGCCCGCACGATGGGCGACTCCCGGACCTGGGTGGGCACCGCCAGCGCCGCGCGACGGAACGCCCGCACGCCGGCGGTCGCGGCCGTGTCGGTCAGGCCGTAGCCCGGCAGCCCGTAGAGCCGGCGCGCCCACCGGGGCAGCGTCGCGGCGCCCAGGGCGGCCAGCGTGCTCCACGCGGGCCGCGCGGGGGTCAGCAGCTGCACCCACCCGGGCATCGGCGGCACCAGGACGAAGCGCGAGGCGTCCCGGGCCGCGGGGGTCACCGTCAGCTGGGGGCGGGTGCGCTCGAGGTAGGCGTCGAGCTCGGCCGCGCTCGCCGGCACGTCGCCGGACCCGCAGCCGATGAGCACCGCGGCGGTCACCTGCTCGGCGACGTAGCGGTCGGCGTCCTGATCCGTCAGCGGCACCCCGGCGCGGCGGGCGACCGACAGCAGCGAGTCCACCTCGCAGCAGTGCACCCACAGCAGCAGGTCGGCGTCGTCGACGGCGTAGCGGCGGCCGGTCGTCTCCTCGACCGCCGTGTTGCCGCGGTGCATGGCGCGCACCCGGCGCACCTGCCGCAGCGCGTCCCGGCGGGTGCCGAAGGTCAGCGTGGCCACGTACTCCGCGGTGCGGGTCAGCCGCGCCCACGGGTCGGTCGAGAAGGCGGTGGAGAAGCGGGCGACGCCGTCCATCGCGACCGGGTGCAGCGCCTGCAGCAGCAGCGCCCGGATGCCGCCGACGGAGAAGGCCGGGTCGGCGTGGATGCGCCAGCTGACGCTCTCGGGGCCGAAGAAGCCGAGCCGGTCCTCCTCGGCGGTGAAGTCGCGGATCGACGGCGTCGGGTTCACCGCAGCGCCCCGGCGTCCTCGGCGGAGCGGCCGGCGGCGGGGACCGAGGCCCAGAACTCGAGCAGGACCGCCACGGTGCGCGGCGGGTTCTCGATGGCGGGGGAGTGGATCGCGCCGGGGATGACCGCGTGCCGGGTGCCCAGCCGGTGCGCCATGTCCTCCTGCACGGCCGGCGGCCACGCGTCGTCCGCCACCCCGTACGCCACCAGCACCGGGACGCCGGTGGCCGCCAGCTCGGCGACCCGGTCCGGCTCGCGGGTCATCGCGTCGGCCATGCCGCGCAGGCCGGCCGCGCTGTTGGCGAGGAACCGCCGGGACAGGAACGCGCGGGTCGGTTCGGGGACCTGCTGCGCCTTCGGGTCGGTCATCGCCAGCTGCTCGAGCGTCTCGTGCACCAGCGGCACGCCACCGGCGTCGAGCAGCGGGGTGAGGTGCTCGAGCAGCTCCGCCCGGGCGCCGCCCAGCCGGGACGGGCCCGAGCCGAGCAGGGTGAGGCTGGTGAACGCCGCCGGCTCGGCCAGGACGGCGGCCCGGCCGGCCAGCCCGCCGAAGGAGTGCCCGAGCAGGTGCAGCGTGCGGACGCCCTCGGCGCGCAGCTGCCGGGCGACGGCGACGAGGTCCTCGCCCAGCTCGGCGACCGAGTAGCGGGCCGGGTCGTCGGGCCCGGGGGACTCGAACTGGCCGCGCTGGTCGAGGGCGACGACCCGGTACCCGGCAGCGCACAGGGGGCGCAGCAGCGGCGCGAAGTCCTCCTTGCTGCCGGTGAAGCCAGCGACCAGCAGGACGGTGCCGCGCTCGCCGTCGCCCCCGGTGTCCAGCGCCGTCAGCGGGCCCGCGCCGCCGTCGAACATGCGGTGCCGTGCGTCGTGGTCGGCGAGCTGGCGGAGGTCGTCGGGCGCGATGGAGAGAGGAGCGCGGTCGTCCGGGCCGCCGGGCATCACCATGCGCACCAGTCAACCTCGGCGGCGGCCCCCCTGCAGGGACCCGGACCCGCCGGGAGTCCGGTGAGGTGCTGGAACGGCCACCTCCAGGGGCCCGCGCCGAGCTTGCGAGGCGGGGGGAGGATGGTCCTTCTTCAGCGGTAGGCGAGGACGCGGTCGGGCAGCTGGTGGACGACGACCGGGCCGGCCACGGTGAGCAGCCCGCCGGTCCGCAGCGCACGCGTGTCGACGCGCTGCAGCTCCTCGCCGGTCGCCAGGTCGCGGAGGACGACGGCGTCGCCCTCGGGCACCGGCACCGACGTCCCCGCGGCCAGCAGCGCGCGGTCGACCGGGCCGGCGGGCAGGCCGGTGGCCGGGGTGCGCCAGGACACCGCACCGGTGCCCGGGTCGACGACGGTCAGCGTGCCGTCGGCCCACACCAGCGCGCTGGTGCCGACCGCGGTCACCAGCGCCTCGTCGGTGGCGTCGGAGAGGGGCGGACCGAGCGGGGCGCCGTCGGCGCCGGCGAGCAGCTGCACGCCGTCGTCCCCGCTGACGACGACGGCCTGCTCGACGCCGGCCAGCGTCGTCGCCTCGGCGACGTCGCGGGTCCACAGCGGGGTGCCGTCGTAGCCGTCGAGGAGGCGGACCCGCGTCGACCCGGCGCACTCCTCGAGGACGGCGACGCCGGCTCCGCCCACGTCCCCGTCGGCGAACGTGCAGCCCTCCTCCGGGCTGGCCCGCCAGCGGATGCTGTCGCCGACCGGGTCGAGGGTGAGCACGCCGGTCGGGCTGGTCGCCAACACGATGCCGTCGGTGCTGGTCAGTACCGCGTCGGGGCGCAGGTCGAGGTTGCGCGTCCAGAGCCGGACGCCGGTGTCGACCGACAGCGCCACAGCCTCGTCGCAGCGGTCCTCGGTGCCGGAGACCGCGACGACGCGGCCGCCGACGAGGGTCCAGTCGCAGAGCCGGGCGTTGGCGCGGGTGTAGCGCCAGGCCTCGGTGCCGGTGGCGACGTCGAGCGCGCGCACCCCGTGGTCGTCCCCGACAACGACGCGACCGCCGTCCACGGTCGCGCGGGCGGCGCCGCCCGACGCCGTGGTGGGCGTGGTCCAGGCGGCGGAGACGGCACCGGCCGGCGTCCCGCTGGGGACGTCGGCCGGTGCTGCGGTGGTGCTGTCGGTGGCCGCCGCGTCCGAGCCCCGCCAGAGCAGGGCGGCGACGACGACCAGCACGAGGACGGCCGCCGTCCACGCCCACGCCCGCAACGGCGGGCGGTTCGGCCACCTCCAGGGGCCCGCCCCGAGCGTGCGAGGGGTGGGGAGGAGGTGGTCCTTCATCTAGGCGGCGGGCTCGGCCGAGCTGCGACCGGACCCGCCGCGGCGACGCCGGCGACGCTTGCGGGCCGGGGCCTCACCGGACGCGGCGCCCTCGCCGGACGACGCCTCGGCGGGCCCGTCGATCGCGGCAGCGGCGCCGGCGGCTGCGGCACCGCCACCCCGGGTGCGCCGGCGCGGGCGGCTCTTGGGGGCGCCGGCCGGCTTTTCCTCGTCCTCACGAGCCGGTCCGCGGCCGCTGCCGGAGCGGGTGCGCTTGCCGGTCTCGCCGAGGTCCTCGAGGGTCTCGGCGTCCAGGCCCTCGCGGGTGCGCTGCGCGCGGGGGAGCCGGCCGGTCGCGCCCTCGGGCACGTCCAGGTCGGCGTAGACCCACGGCGAGGTCGAGTAGGTCTCCGGCGGGTCGGTGAACTCCAGGTCGAGCGCCTTGTTGACCAGCTGCCACCGGGGGATGTCGTCCCAGTCGACCAGCGTGACCGCGACGCCGGTGCTGCCGGCGCGGCCGGTGCGGCCGATCCGGTGCACGTAGGTCTTCTCGTCCTCGGGGCACTGGTAGTTCACGACGTGGCTGACGCCGGTGACGTCGATGCCGCGGGCCGCGACGTCGGTGGCCACCAGGACGTCGACCTTGCCGCTGCGGAAGGCGCGCAGCGCCTGCTCGCGGGCGCCCTGGCCGAGGTCGCCGTGCACGGCGGCCGCGGCGAACCCGCGCTCGACCAGCTCGTCGGCGACCTTCTGCGCGGTGCGCTTGGTGCGGCAGAAGACCATCACCAGGCCGCGGTCGCGGGCCTGCAGCACCCGGGACAGCAGCTCGGGCTTGTCCAGGTTGTGCGCCCGGTAGATGAACTGGGTGGTCTGCGGGACCGTCGAGCCCTCGTCGTTGCCGTGCGCCCGGATGTGCGTCGGCTGGGTCATGAACGACCGGGACAGCGTGACGATCGGGCCGGGCATGGTGGCCGAGAACAGCATCGTCTGTCGCTGGGTCGGGACCATCGCCAGGATCCGCTCGATGTCGGGCAGGAAGCCCAGGTCGAGCATCTCGTCGGCCTCGTCGAGGACCAGCACCTTGACCTTGCCCAGGATCAGGTGGCCCTGCTGGGCGAGGTCGAGCAGCCGGCCCGGGGTGCCGACGACGACCTCGACGCCGGCCTGCAGCGCGGAGACCTGCGGCTCGAACGCGCGGCCGCCGTAGATCGCCTGGACGCGGATGCCGCGCTTCTTGCCGGCGGTGGCGAGGTCGCGGGCGACCTGCACGCACAGCTCACGGGTGGGGACGACGACCAGCGCCTGCGGGACGCCGTCGCCGCCCTCGGCCGGCGGGGCGACGCGCTGCAGCAGCGGGACGCCGAAGCCGAGGGTCTTGCCGGTGCCGGTGCGGGCCTGCCCGATGAGGTCGTGGCCGGCCAGCGCCAGGGGGAGGGTGAGCTCCTGGATGGCGAAGGTGCGGGTGATGCCGGCCTCGGCCAGCGCCGCGACGACGTCGGGGTGGACGTCGAAGTCGCTGAACAGCGGGGCGTCCTCGGCGACGGGTGCGCCGCCGAGCTCCTCGACGGACTGCTCGAGCTGCTCGGGGGCGGGCGCGCCGGTCTCGGCGTGGTCGACGTCCGGGGTGGTGGGGGTGTTCTCGATGGAGGTCAGTGCTCTCGCCTCTGGTCTGCTGGGGGACCGGCTCCGGAGACGCGCTCGCGTCACTGTCGGACCAGTCCCGGTCGGGTGTCGCGGGATCAGTTCCAGCGCCGACGCGGCCAGCAGAAACCGGGCCACACCGTGGTGTCGGCCCGGGAGGGAGCCCCTCGGGGCCTCGTCTCCAGCGGTCGTCAGCGCGCAGATACACCAGCGAACCGAAGGGCTCGCCGATTCCCAGTCTAGCGTGCGCGGCGGTTAGCCTCCCTCCGCCGTGCTGTCCGGACCCTCCGCGCCACCCGTCCGGGGCAGTCGCCGACCGTCCCACCGATCCCGGGAGCTGCCAGTGGACACCGTCGACGAGCGGGCCGTCGTCGACCTGCTGGGCGTGCTGTCCTACGCCGAGCTGACCGCCTTCGACCGGCTGGCCGAGGACGCCCGGCTGGCTCCCACTCTCGAAGGCCGGGCCGCGCTGGCGCAGATGGCGGCCGCGGAGATCGACCACCACTGCCGGCTGACCGCGCGGCTCACCGAGCTCGGCGCCGACCCGACCGCGGCGATGAGCCCGTTCGTCCCCGCGCTCGACGCCTTCCACGAGAGCACCCGGCCGCGCACCTGGCTGGAGGGGCTGGTCAAGGCCTACGTGGGGGACGGTCTGGCCTCGGAGTTCTACCGGGAGATCGCCGGCTTCCTGCCCGACCCGGACCGCGCACTGATCCTCGACGTCCTCGCCGACACCGGCCACGCCGACTTCGCCGTCCGCGAGGTGCGGGCGGCCATCGCCACCGACCGCACGCTCTCCGGGCGGCTGGCACTGTGGGGACGGCGGCTGGTGGGGGAGGCCATGCGGCAGGCGCAGGCGGTCATCGCCGAGCGCGACCAGCTGGCCGAGCTGATCCTCGAGGGCACCGGCGACCTGTCCGGCATCGGGCGGCTGGTCGAGCGCATCACCACCGCGCACACCGACCGGATGAAGGCCCTCGGCCTGAACCCCTGAAGGGCCCCGGTGCCCCCCACGCCTCGCACGCTCGGCGCGGGCCCCTGCACCGGGGCCGTTGCGTCGCACCCGGCGGGGACCCTCCGGGCCCGCCACCGGGCACGACCCTCGCAGGGCGGCTCACGTCGTGTGCCACGGCCGGGTCCAGTCGTCTGGATCGCCCGGTGAACACACGTCAGGCGCCCTCTCCCGACTGCTGAGAGGGCGCCTGACGTGTGTTCGGCGTCTCTGGCCCCGTCCAGGGCACCGCCCCGAGCGTGCGAGGGGTGGGGAGGACGGGGTCCTTCTTCAGGCGCCCGCGATGAAGCCCACGCGCCGCTGGTCGGCCTGCGCGATCTCCACGTAGGCGATGCGGTCGACGGGCACGAGCACCCGGCGTCCACGCTCGTCGACCAGGGTCAGCAGACCGTCCTTGGTCGCGCCGGACATGGCCTTGGCCACCTCGGCAGCGATCTCGTCGGGGGACTGGGGGCTGTCGATGACCAGCTCCCGGGGGGAGTGTTGGACACCGATCTTGACTTCCACGGGGGATGCCTCCTCGAGTTGCGCGGCTGTTCCCCACGCTAGTGCAGCCGACGAGCCGCCGACCTGCGGTGCAGGTGCGCCGTCAGCGAACGACCCGGCGACCGATCAGCGCGGGCTGTGCTCGCCGCCCTCGACCCGCGGGAAGCCGGAGATGCCGCGCCAGGCCAGCGCGGTCAGCAGGGCCACCGCCTCGTCGCGGGAGACGGTGCCCTTGCGGGGCAGCCACCAGCGCGCGCTGGTCTCCGAGAGCCCGGTCAGGCCCGAGGCCAGCAGCAGCGCCCGCTCCCGGTCGAGGCCGGTGTCGGCGGCGATGACCTCGCCGATCGCCTCGACGCAGGCCCGGTGGCCGCGGTCGGCCAGCTCGCGGACGTCCTCGTCGTTGTTCAGGTCGGACTCGAACACCAACCGGAACGCGGCGCCGTCGGCGTTGATGAAGTCGAAGTAGGCGCCGACGGCCCCGTTGACGCGGGTCCGGTTGTCGTCGGTGCCCTCCATCGCCTCGCGCACGCGGTCGGTGAGCAGGGTGACCTGCTGCTCCAGCAGTGCCAGGTACAGCTCCCGCTTGCCCGGGAAGTGCTGGTAGAGCACCGGCTTGCTGACCCCGGCCCGGTCGGCGATCTCGTCCATCGCCGCGGCGTGGAAGCCGTTGGCGACGAACACCTCCTGCGCGGCCTGCAGCAGCTGCGCCCGGCGGGCGCCCCGCGGCAGGCGGGACGAACGGCGGACGGGCGCGGGAGCTGGGCGGGGTGCGTGCATGGCGGGCAGATGTTACCGACCGGTCACCCGACCGCGCGCCGCCGACGGCTCTGACCTACCGTCGGCCGGGTGCCCGAGGGTCCCGCCACCCCGATCGCCGCGGCGAGCCGGTCGGCCCGGCTGTCGACGGTCGCGCTGCCCAGCACCGACACCGTCCCGCCGCCGTGGCCGGGCGAGCAGGTCGCCGTCCGCGGGGGAGAGGTGTTCGTCCGGCGGACGCCGTGGGCCGGCCCGGTGGACGGCGCTCGCGCGGGCGCACCGCGGGAGCGGGCGCTCTACGTGCACGGGCTGGGTGGCGCTTCGACGAACTGGACCGACCTGGCCGCGCTGCTCGCCGTCCGCTTCGACGGCTGGGCCCTGGACCTCCCCGGCTTCGGTCGCTCGCGGCCGCCGGCGCGCACCTCCTACTCGGTGCGCGGGCACGTGCGAGCGGTCGTCGACGTGCTCGAGCGGATCGTCGCCGAGCCCGGGGCGGCCTCCGGCCGGCCGGTGCACCTGCTGGGCAACTCCCTCGGCGGCCTGGTGTCGCTGTTCGTCGCCGCCAGCCGCCCCGACCTCGTGGCCACCCTCACCCTCGTGTCGCCGGCGATGCCGGTCTACCGGGTGCCCCGCGCCTTCAGCCGCACCCTGCTGCTGCTCCTGCTGCCCGGCATCCCGACGCTGGCCGAGCGGCGGCTCTCCGGCGTGACGCCCGAGCAGCAGGTCCGCGGCATGGTGCAGATGTGCTTCGGCGACCCGCGCCGGGTGCCGAGGGCGCGGCTGGACCAGGCGCTGGCGGAGATGCGCGAGCGCGCGGAGCAGCCGTGGGCCACGCAGGCGCTGACCCGCAGCATGCGCGGCCTGATCACCTCCTACCTGCGGGTGGGTCCGCGCAACGCCTGGCGGCTGGCCCGGTCGCTGCGCCCGCCGACGCTGGTGGTCTGGGGCGACCGCGACCGGCTGGTCGACCCGGCGCTCGCGCCCCGCCTCGCCGACGCTGTCCCGGACGCGCGGCTGCTGGTCATCGAGGGCGTCGGGCACGTCGCCATGCTGGAGGCGCCCGAGCCGACGGCGCGGGCGGTGCTGGCGCTGGCCGAGGACGCCGCTGCGTCGGCCGAGGACGCCGCCAACGAGGCGCGGGCCTCCCAGGTCGGCAGGTCAGGGCCACACGCCGTCGCCGGGACGGTCTCCACCGGGACCACCGGGGCGTGAGAGTCTGGCGGGGTGAGTCCCGCGGACGCCTCCCCCGGCCGCGGACCGAACGGGCGCACGCGACCGGCGCCGGACGCCGGCCCGCCCGGTCGTCCTGCACGCGCCGATGAACCCGTGCGCGGACTGCCGCGCGTGCCCCCACCCGCAGCCCGCCGCGACCAGCTGCACGAGCCCCCGCGGTTCGCCGACACCAACCCGGTCGTGACGCGGGAGGAGGCCCCGAGCCGCACCGACCGGCCGCGGGGCCGTCGTCCCGCAGCCGCCGGTCGCCCGTCCGGTCAGGACCTCGACGGGTCGCGCCCCGGCGGGCCCCGCGTCGTCGTCCGCGGTCGCTCCCGGTCGGGCCCCCCGGGCGGCGGGGGCGGCCGGTTCCGCCGCCTCGTGACCCGCTGGGGCTGGCGCGCCTACGCCATCCCGCTGCTCGCCCTCGCGACCGTGGTCACCCTCGTCGACCTGGTGGTCAGCGACACCGCCACGAGGGGGTCGGCCGGCGCCTCGTCCGAGCCGTCGGTCGCGGCCGTGGCCCCCAGCGCGCCGGAGGCCTCCGCGACGCCCGGCGCGACGGCCACGGCGCCCGTCGAGGTCGACGCCGCACCGAGCGAGGCGCCGGAGTCCGCCGCCGGAGCCCCCGGCTTCGTCCGGCAGGGCGCGGGCAGCGTGACCGTCGTCCCCGGCACCTCCCAGGTCCACGGCACCGGGCCGCTGCAGCGCTTCGTCGTCGAGGTCGAGGACGGCATCGAGGTGGACGGGCCCTCGTTCGCCGCCGCCGTCGAGGAGACGCTGGCCGACCCGCGCTCGTGGGGGAACGGCGGGCGGATGTCGTTCCAGCGGGTCGGCGAGGCCCAGGCCGGCGACTACGCGTTCAAGGTCACCCTGATCAGCCCCGGCAGCATGGAGCGGTACTGCCCCGGCGTGGGCACCGGCGGCTACACCTCCTGCCGGTACGGCGACCGCGCGGTCATCAACCTGGCCCGCTGGGCGACCGCCGTCCCGGACTACCAGGGCGACATCCCCACCTACCGGCACTACGTGGTCAACCACGAGGTCGGCCACGCCCTCGGCAACGGCCACCAGGAGTGCCCCGGCCCCGGCCGGCTCGCCCCCGTCATGCAGCAGCAGACGCTCGGGCTGGAGGGCTGCGCCAAGAACGCCTGGCCCTACCCGTGACACGGCGGTGCTCGGCCCCGGCTCCTCGCGCGCGTCTGCGAGCCGGGCCCGGGGTAGGGGATCGGACATGGACGCGATCTCGTTCGGCAAGGCCGGTCTGCAGGGCTGGCGCGCGAAGGTGGCAGACGCGGTGGCCCAGCCGGTCGCGAGGAACTCCGGTCTCACCGACGACCAGGTGCGGGCTGCCGTCGGCGCGGCCTTCTTCGTGCTGTCCGTCGTCTACGTGGCCGGGACGGTCAAGCGCCTGACTGCCCGGAGCTGAGGCCCCGGTCGGTCCCCGTGCCGGTTGAGCCTCCCACTCCGGGCACGTACAGGGCGCCGCGCCCCGGCGGTCAGGCCGGTGGCCCGCGCGAAGTCGCCGATGGTCATCCGGTCCACGGTGCTCCTCGTCCCCGGTTGGTGGGCCACCGGTCCCGGCAACGTCGTCCCTGCCCTCGGGGGGAGGGTCAACCGCCGGGAGCCGGCGACGCTGAGCGCTGGTGCGCACGTCCAGTGATCCGAACTGCGCATCAGCGCACAGCGTCAGGCGCTCGACCGGTGGTACGGCAGCCCGCCGTGCCGTGGGAATCGTCCTGCGTGCCAGGCTGTTGACCCGACGAACGCCGGCCTGCGCTGGGCCGCTGTCGAGTACTGAGGAGCAGCTCGTGTCCCTGCCACCCCTGGTGGAGCCCGCCGCCGATCTGACGATCGACGAGGTCCGCCGGTACAGCCGGCACCTGATCATCCCGGACGTCGGGATGGACGGTCAGAAGCGACTGAAGAACGCCAAGGTGCTCGCCGTCGGCGCCGGCGGCCTCGGGTCGCCCGTGCTCATGTACCTGGCCGCGGCCGGGGTCGGCACGCTCGGCATCGTCGAGTTCGACGTCGTCGACGAGTCGAACCTGCAGCGCCAGATCATCCACGGCGCCTCCGACGTCGGCCGGTCCAAGGCCGAGAGCGCGCGGGACTCCATCAAGGAGATCAACCCGCTGGTCGACGTCCGGCTGCACGAGACGCGGCTGGACAGCGACAACGTGATGGAGATCTTCAGCCAGTACGACCTCATCGTCGACGGCACCGACAACTTCGCCACGCGCTATCTGGTCAACGACGCCTGCGTGCTGCTGGGCAAGCCGTACGTCTGGGGCTCGATCTATCGGTTCGACGGCCAGGTCTCGGTCTTCTGGAACGACCACGGCCCGAACTACCGCGACCTCTACCCGGTGCCCCCGCCGCCCGGCATGGTGCCCAGCTGCGCCGAGGGCGGCGTGCTCGGCGTCCTGTGCGCGACCGTCGGCGCCATCCAGGCCACCGAGGCGGTCAAGCTGATCACCGGCATCGGCGAGACGCTGCTCGGCCGGCTGATGGTCTATGACGCCCTGGAGATGACCTTCCGCACCATCAAGGTGCGCAAGGACCCGGAGGCCGAGCCGATCACCGGGCTCATCGACTACGAGACCTTCTGCGGCGTCGTCTCCGACGAGGCCCAGCAGGCCGCCGCCGGGTCGACGATCACCGTCGACGAGCTCAAGGACATGATGGACGCCGGCAAGGACTTCGAGCTCATCGACGTCCGGGAGCCCAACGAGTACGAGATCGTGTCGATCCCGGGCGCGAAGCTCATCCCCAAGGACGAGATCCTCTCCGGCCGGGCGCTGGCGCAGCTGCCGCAGGACAAGCCGATCGTGCTGCACTGCAAGACCGGCGTCCGCTCGGCCGAGGTGCTCGCCGCGGTGAAGAACGCCGGCTTCTCCGACGCCGTGCACGTCCAGGGCGGCGTCACCGCCTGGGCCACGCGCATCGACAAGGCGCTGCCGACCTACTGAAAGGACCACCCTTCCCCCACGCCTCGCGAGCTCGGCGCGGGACCCTGAAGGGTGGCCGTTCCAGCACCTCACCAGCGGGGCCGTTCCACCGCGTCACCGGGCCCGGCCCGCTCCCGTACGGGGGCGGACCGGGCCCTCGTGCTGTCTACGGGGCGGGCAGGTCTACTGGTGACATGGCCGACTTCGCCCCGACTGAGCTGCTCGCGCTCTTTCAGCGCGCGCAGGCCGCGTTCACCGACCGCGTCGACGCGGTGAAGCCCGAGCAGTGGGACGACGAGGCGCTGCCCGGCTGGACGGTCGCCGACCTCGTCGCGCACCTGGTGTCCGAGGCGCTCTGGACGCCGCTGCTGCTGGCCGGGGAGCCCTTCGACCTCATCGACGGCCGCTTCCCCGACGACACCAGCGACCTGCTCGGCGACGACCCGCTGACCGGCTGGGAGTCCGCCGCCGACGGCGCGCTGGCCGCCTTCGCGCAGGACCGGGCGCTGCTGCACACCGTCCACCTGCAGCGCGGTCCCACCTCGGCGGCCGAGTACATCGAGGAGCTGACCGCCGACCTCACCGTGCACTCCTGGGACCTCGCCCGCGCCACCAACGGCGACACCGAGCTGGACCCGGCGCTGGTGACGGCTGCTCTCGTGGTCGCCGACCGGCTCCCCGCCGACGGCGTCCCGGGCCTGTTCGACCCGCCGCTGGACGTGCCGCGGACGGCCTCGCCGCAGGCGCGGCTGCTGGGCAGGTACGGCCGCCGGGGCTGACCCGGGCGGTCGCTGCGAGCGGTGGACGACGACCCGCGGACCCGTGCGCGCGGCCGCGGCGGGCCGCCCTCCCCGGGCGCCTCGCCGCTGGACGTCGACGAGGCGGTGTTCGACGTCGTGGAGCGCATCCCGCCCGGGCGGGTGAGCACCTACGGCGCGATCGGCCGGCTGGTCGGCGTCGGGCCGCGGCGGGTGGCCCGCGCGCTGTCCCAGGGCGGGGGCGCGGTGCCCTGGCACCGCGTGGTCCGCGCCGACGGGTCGGTCGCCGACTCAGTGCGGGTGGAGCAGCTGGCCCTGCTCGCCGCCGAGGGGGTGCCGGTGCGCAACGGCCGGGTCGACCTGGCCGCCGTCGGCTGGCCGTGAGCCGGCTCGCCCACCCCGCGGTGCCCACCGGGTGAGTGCTGCGTGCCAGACGCCCGTGGACGACGCCGTCCGAGCCCGCTGCCGCGGGTCCGGACCGGCGGGACACCCTCGCGACGAGGGTCCGCACGGCAGCACCGTGGCGTCCGGGGGCCGCGCCGGTGGCCCGGGCCCCAGAGATCGTCGGACCCGCGTGGTGTCATCGGGGGGTGGCACTGCGGGGGGACGAGTCGACGCCGGTCTACCGCCTCGTGCACCCGGGAGCGGCGCCGGCTCGACGGCCCCGGCTCGACCCCACCCAGCAGGCCGTCGTCGACCACCCGGGCGGTCCGCTGCTGGTGCTGGCCGGCCCGGGCACGGGCAAGACGACGACGATCGTCGAGGCGGTCGCCGCGCGGATCGACCGCGGCGTCGACCCCGAGCAGATCCTCGTCCTGACCTTCAGCCGCCGGGCCGCCGCCGAGCTGCGCGACCGCGTCACCGCGCGGGTGGCGCGCACCATCCGCGAGCCGCTGGCCCGCACCTTCCACTCCTACGCCTACGGCGTGCTGCGACGGGCGGCGCTGCTGCGCGGGGAGGCGCCCCCGCGGCTGCTCACCGCTGCCGAGCAGGACGCCGTCGTCGCCGAGCTGCTGCGCGGTGACCTGGCCGGCGAGGGCGCGGTGCGCTGGCCGGAGTCGTTGCTGCCGGCGCTGACCACCGCCGGGTTCCGCGGCGAGCTGCGCGAGCTGCTGCTGCGGTCCACCGAGCGCGGGGTCGGCCCCGAGCTGTTGGCCGCCTGGGGCCGCGAGACCGGCAACGAGGCCTGGCTGCACGCCGCGGCCTTCCAGGAGCAGTACGAGGCGGTCACCGCCTTCTCCACCGCCGGCGGCGGTGACGCGTCGGGCTACGACCCCGCCGAGCTGGTCCGGGCCGCGATCGCCGAGCTCGAGGACGACCCGGCGCTGCTGCGGGCCGAGCGCGAGCGGGCCCGCTGGCTGTTCGTCGACGAGTACCAGGACACCGACCCCGCACAGGTGGAGCTGCTGCAGCTGCTCGCCGGCGGCGGCGACCTGGTCGTCGTCGGCGACCCCGACCAGGCCATCTACGCCTTCCGCGGCGCCGAGCCGCGCGGCATCGTCGAGTTCCCCGAGCGGTTCCGCACCGTCACCGGCCGGCCCGCGCCGCGGCTGTCGCTGGGCGTGTGCCGGCGCTCGGGCCCGGCGCTGCTGGCGGTCAGCCGGAGGGTCGCCGAGGCGCTGCCCGGCCCGTGGGAGCACCGCCGGCTGGCCGCGGTCGAGGGCGTCGAGGAGGGCAGCGCCGAGGTGGACGTCTTCGGCTCGGCGTCGGTCGAGGCCGCCTACGTCGCCGACACGCTGCGCCGCGCGCACCTGGTCGACGGCGTGCCGTGGTCGGAGATGGCCGTCGTCGTCCGCACTGCGCTGGCGATCGGGCCGCTGCGGCGGGCGCTCACCTCGGCCGGCGTGCCGGTCGAGGTCGGCACCGACGACCTGCCGCTGGCCGCCCAGCCGGCCGTCGCGCCGCTGCTGGCCGCGCTCGGCGCGCTGCTGCCGCGGCCGGGTGCCGAGCCGGGCACGCCGGCCCTCGACGAGCCCGGCGCCGAGGCGCTGCTGACCTCGCCGCTGGGCGGCGCGACCGTGCTCGACCTGCGTCGGCTGCGCCGCGCCGTGCGGATCGCGCAGGCCCAGCGCGGAGTCGACGTCGACGAGCGGGGCGCGCCGTTGGCCACCGCGCTCAGCGACGAGGCGCTGCTCGAGGAGCTGCCCGAGGCCGTCGTCCGCCCCGCGCGCCGGGTCGTCGACGTGCTGGCCGCCGGCCGGGTGGCGCTGGCCCGCGACGGCTCCGCCGAGGACGTGCTCTGGGCGATGTGGCAGCGCGGCGGCCTGGCCGGCCGGTGGGCGCGGGCCAGCGCCGCCGGCGGGTCGGCCGGAGCGGTCGCCGACCGCGACCTCGACGCCGTCGTCGCGCTGTTCGACGCCGCGGCGGGCTTCGTCGACCGGCTGCCCTCGGCCACCGTCGGCGCGTTCGTCGAGCACCTGTCGGCGCAGGAGCTGCCCGGGGTCACCGGCGCGGGTCGGGAGTCGGCGGCCGACGCCGTCCGGCTGCTCACCGCGCACGCGTCCAAGGGCCTGGAGTGGGACGTCGTCTGCGTGGCCGGCGTGCAGGAGGGCATCTGGCCCGACCTCCGCGACCGCGGCACCCTGCTGGGCACCGAGCTGCTGGTCGAGCGGGTGGCCGGCATCGACGGCGCCGTTCTCGACCGACGCGTGCAGATGCTCGCCGAGGAGCGGCGGCTGTTCTACGTCGCCTGCACCCGCGCCCGCCGGCGGCTCGTGGTCACCGCCGTCGAGGGTGCCCTGGACGGTCCGGATGCCGGCGCCACCGCCTCCCGGTTCCTCGACCTCGTCGTCCCCCCGCCCGACGACGGCCGGCCGCTGACGCCGCTGCCGCGCTCGCTCACGCTGCCCGCGCTGGTCGCCGACCTGCGGCGCGCGGTCAGCGACCCGCAGACCGAGCCGGCCCGCCGGTCGGCCGCCGCCGCGGTGCTGCGCCGGCTGGCCGACGAGGGGGTGCCCGGCGCCTCCCCGGCTGACTGGTGGGGTCTGGCGCCGCTGTCCGACGACGCCCCGCTGGTGCCCGACGGCGAGGCGGTGCGGGTGCGCCCGTCGGCGATCGAGACCTTCCAGCGCTGCCCGCTGAAGTGGGTGCTGGGCGCGGTCGGCGCCGAGGCCTCGCCGGATGCCACCCGCACGGTCGGGTCCGCGGTGCACGCCGTCGCGCAGAAGGTGGCCGAGGGGTTGCCCGCCGCCGAGGCACCGGCCGCGCTGGCCGAGGAGCTCGACCAGCTCGACCTCGGCCCGGGCTGGGCCGACCAGCGCCAGCGGAGCGCCGCCCGCGACATGCTCGACCGATTCCTGCGCTGGCACGCCGCCAACGGCCGCGAGCTGCTGGCCGCCGAGGCCGACTTCGACGTCACCGTGGGGCGGGCCCGCGTCCGCGGCCAGGTCGACCGGCTCGAGCGCGACGGGGCCGGCCGGCTGGTCGTCGTCGACCTCAAGACCGGCCGCACCGTGGCCCGTGACATCGACACCCACGGGCAGCTGGCCGCCTACCAGGTGGCCGTCGCCGCCGGAGCGTTCGGCGACCACGGCGACGCCCCCGGCGGGGCCGCGCTGCTGCAGGTCGGCTCCGGCGCCAAGGCCAAGGAGCAGGCGCAGGACCCGCTGCCCGCCGACGTCCCGGTGGCCGAGACCTGGGCCGGGGAGCTGGTGGCGCAGGTCGGCGACGGCATGGGGGCGGCCACCTTCGAGGTGCGCACCGGCAGCCACTGCTCCCGGTGCCCGGCCCGGCGCAGCTGTCCGCTGCACGAGCGCGGCCGGCAGGTGACGTCGTGAGCGAGCTCGCGAGCTCACGCATGGGCACAGCAGCCCCGCGAACGCGGCCGACGAGCGCCAGCGAGGAGGACTCGTGAGCCGCCGGACACCGGTGCCGCCGGAGGACCAGCTCTCCTTCGACGACGCCCTGTTCGGTGTGGCGCCCGAGCCGGTGCGGGAGCGCCGGCTGCTCACCCCCGCCGAGGTCGCCGCGCGCTGCGGCCTGGCCTACGCGCCCTCCGACGAGCAGGCGCGGGTGGTGTCGGCGCCGGCCGACCGGCCGCTGGTCGTCGTCGCCGGAGCCGGTTCCGGCAAGACCGAGACCATGGCCGCCCGCGTCTGCTGGCTGGTGGCCAACGAGCTGGTCGCCCCGGACGCGATCCTCGGGCTGACCTTCACCCGCAAGGCGGCCAGTGAGCTCAACGAGCGCATCCGGATCCGGCTGGGCGCGCTGGCGCGGCACCCGGAGACCGCCCCCGAGCTGAAGGAGCGGCTGGCCGTCGCGATGCCGACGGTGTCGACCTACCACGGGTACGCCGCCTCGCTGGTCAGCGAGCACGGGCTGCGGATCGGCGTGGAGCCCGGCGCCGGGGTGCTCGGCCCGGCCATGTGCTGGGGGCAGGCGGCCTCCGTCGTCTCCGGATGGACCGGGGACATGGACGACGTCCAGCTCACGCCGCTGACCACGGTCGAGGACGTGCTGGCGCTGGCCGGCGAGCTCGGCGAGCACGACATCACTGCCGACGGGCTGCGCGCGTGGACCGCGCAGCTGGAGCGGCGGATCGCCGGCTACCCCGACGCGAAGGGCAAGCGCGGCCCCTACAAGCCGGTGCTCGACATGCTGGCCCGCCAGCGCGCTCGCGTGGCGCTGCTGCCGCTGGTCGAGGCGTTCGAGGCGCGCAAGCGGGCCGCCGGGGCGATCGACCACTCCGACCAGGTGGCGCTGGCCGCGCGGGTCGCCGTCAGCGCGCCCGAGGTCGGCCGCCGCGAGCGGGCCCGCTGGCGGATCGTGCTGCTCGACGAGTACCAGGACACCAGCGTCGGTCAGCTGCGGATGCTCGAGGCGCTGTTCGGCCGCACCACCGGGCACGCGGTGCTCGCCGTCGGCGACCCGCGGCAGTCGATCTACGGCTGGCGGGGTGCATCGGCGGGGACGATCGAGCGCTTCGACCGCACCTTCCCCGGCGTCCGCGGCAAGGAGGCGCAGCGGCTCACCCTGGCCACGAGCTGGCGCAACGACGGCGCGGTGCTCGCCGTCGCCAACGACGTCGCCGGGTTGCTGCCGGCGCCCGAGGTGCCGCTGCCGGACCTCGCGCCGGCGCCCACCGCCGGGCACGGGCTGGTCACCGCCGGCCTGTACACGACCGTGGGCGAGGAGACCGAGGCGCTGGCCGACCGGCTGGCCGCCTGCTGGCGCGGCGAGGACCCGGCGCTGGCGCCGCGCGCCGACGGCCGCCCCCCGACGACGGCGGTGCTGGTGCGCACGCGCAGGCAGCTGCCCGGCATCGCCGCCGCCCTGCGTGCCCGTGGCCTGCCGGTCACGGTCGTCGGCCTGGGCGGCCTGCTCGAGGTGCCCGAGGTCTCGGACGTCGTCGCCACGCTGACCGTGCTCGTCGACCCCACCGCCGGCGACGCGATGGGCCGGCTGCTCACCGGCGCCCGCTGGCGGATCGGCCCGCGCGACCTGGCCGCGCTCGAGGCCCGCGCCCGCGCGCTGGTGCACGCCCGCCGTCCGGCCCGCGAGGACGACGACGATCCCGCCGTCCGCCCGACGGAGCGCGGCAGCATCGTCGAGGCGCTCGACGATCTCGGCGACCCCGCCGCCTACTCACCCGCCGCGTACCGGCGGCTGCGTCGGCTGGGCGCCGAGCTCACCCACCTGCGCGGCCGGCTGGGCGAGTCGCTGCCCGACCTGGTCGACGACGTCGCGCGGGTGCTGGGCCTGGAGACCGAGCTGGCCAGCGCGCCCGGCGTCAGTCCCGGCTCGGCGCGGGCGCACCTCGACGCGCTGCACGCGGTGGCCGCGGAGTTCACCGAGCTGGCCGAGCTGCCCTCGCTGCCTGCCTTCCTCGGCTACCTGCGCGACGCCGAGGAGCGCGAGCGGGGCCTCGAGCCCGGCGAGGTCGCGGTCGACCCCGAGTCGATCCAGCTGCTCACCGGCCACTCGGCCAAGGGCCTGGAGTGGGACGTCGTCGCCGTGCCCGGCATGACGGCCGACCAGTTCCCGGCCCGCACCGACACCAGCGACTCGTGGGTCAAGGACCCCGGCGCGGTCCCGGTCGACCTGCGCACCACCGACCGTGCGGAGCTGCCGCAGCTGCGCCTGCCGGTGCCCGGCTCCGGCGACCAGGCCGCGGTGCGCGCCGCGCTCGAGGACTACGTCGAGGAGTGGAAGCGCTTCGGCGAGTCCGAGGAGATCCGGCTCGGCTACGTCGCGGTCACCCGTGCCAAGCACCTGCTGCTGTGCTCGGGCAGCTGGTGGCGCGAGGGCGTGAAGCCGAACGGCCCGTCGGTGCTGCTCGACACCGTGCGCCGGGCGTGCACCGCCGGTGCCGGCGTCGTCGTCGCGTGGGCCGAGCGGCCGGGGGAGGGCGCTCCCAACCCGGCGCTCGAGGAGTGGCCGGTCGGCGTCTGGCCGGTCGACCCGCTCTCGCCGCCGCGCCGCCGGGCGCTCACCGCCGCGGCCGAGCTGGTGGCCGGCGCTGCCCCGCACCCGCTCGACGCCGACGCCGTCCTCGGCACCGGCGACCCGGAGGTGGAGCGGTGGGTGCGCGACGCCGACCTGCTGCTGCGCGAGCGGCGGCGCACGGCCCGCCCGACCATCGAGGTGCCGCTGCCCAGCCACTTGTCGGTGTCCGAGCTGGTCACCCTGCGCCGCGACCCGGCCGAGCTCGCCCGGCGGCTGCGCCGGCCGATGCCCGCCGCGCCCGCTCCGCTGGCCCGCCGCGGCACCGCCTTCCACGCCTGGCTCGAGGAGCGCTTCGGCGCCGCCCGGTTGCTCGACCTGGACGAGCTGCCCGGCTCCGGCGACGAGTCCGCGGCCCCCGACGGCGCGCTGGCCGCGCTGCAGGAGGCCTTCCTCGCCAGCCCCTGGGCCGACCGGCAACCGGTCGAGGTCGAGGTGCCCTTCGAGACGCCCCTGGGCCCGCTCACCCTGCGCGGGCGCATCGACGCGGTCTTCGACGACGGGGACGGCGGCTTCGAGGTCGTCGACTGGAAGACCGGCCCGCCGCCGTCCGGTGCCGAGCTGGCCGCCGCCGGGGTGCAGCTGGCCGCCTACCGGCTGGGCTGGTCCCGGCTGACCGGCGTCCCGGTCGAGCGGGTCAGCGCCGGTTTCCACCACGTCGCCGCCGGCGTCACCGTGCGCCCGGTCGACCTGCTCGACGAGGCCGGCCTGCTCGCCCTGGTCACCGGCACCGCCGACGAGGTGCCGGAGGAGTACTGACCCTCCGACGTGGCCCCGCAGGGTCCCGCTGGCCCCGTTCCGGGTCCCGCCCCGAGCCTGCGAGGGGTGGGGAGAACGGGGTCGTCTCACGAGTGGCGGGGGGCCAGTCACGCAAACACAGCTGACCCTCCCGTAGACACCTAACGTTGGAAGACGCGGGGTGT
>NZ_NVPT01000109.1 GCF_002802985.1 Geodermatophilus chilensis
AAGGGGGCGTCGGCAGCGCCGAATCTGTATAAACGACAGGGGGAGGCCGGCGCGCTGCCGGCGCTGCTGCCCGGGGGCCGCCCGGTCACCGACGCCGGGGCCCGCGCCCAGGTCGCCGCCGCCTGGGGCGTCGCCGATCTGCCGGCCACCCCCGGCCGCGACACCACAGGGATCCTCACCGCCGCGGCGCACGGGCAGCTCGCCGGCCTGCTCGTCGGCGGCGTCGACCCGGCCGACCTGCCCGACCCCGCGCTGGCCGAGGCGGCCCTGGCCCGGGCCGACTTCGTGGTCAGCCTGGAGATGCTGCCCAGCGCGGTCACCGAGCACGCCGACGTCGTCCTGCCGGTGGCCGCCGCCCCGGAGAAGGCCGGCGCCTACCTGGACTGGGAGGGCCGGCTGCGACCGTTCGACGCCACGCTGCACGGCACCGGCCGGCTGCCCGACGGCCGCGTCCTGCAGGGGCTGGCCGACGAGCTGGACGTCGACCTGGGGCTGCCCGCCCCCGAGGTCGCCCGCGCCGAGCTCGCCGCCCTGGGGGTGGTCGCCGAGCGCCCGCGGGTGACCGGCCTGGACGTCGTCCCGCCCGGTGACCCGGAGCTCGCCGACGACCAGGCGGTGCTCGCCTCCTGGCGGCAGCTGCTCGACGTCGGGACGCTGCAGCGCGACGAGCCCGAGCTCGCCGGCACCGCCCGGCCGCCGGTCGCCCGTCTGGGCGAGGACGCCGCCGGCCGGCTGGGCCTGGTCGACGGCGACCGGGTCACCGTCTGCGGCGCGATGGGGGAGATCAGCCTGCCGGTGCTGGTCACCAAGATGCCCGACCAGGTGGTCTGGCTGCCGATGCGCGCACCGGGCAGCGAGCTGCGCACCCGGCTGGGCACCCCACCCGGCGGCGTCGTCCGCCTGACGACCGCATCCTCACCCACCCCGGCCATCCCGACGGGAGGCACCGCGTGAGCCCGATCGCCGCCGCCGACCAGCCCACTCTGGCGGACTTCGGCACCGACGTCTGGTGGATCGTCCTCATCAAGATCGTCGGCGTCTTCGCCGTCCTGGTGCTGCTGACGCTGTTCGCCATCGTCTTCGAGCGCAAGGTCGTCGCGCGGATGCAGCAGCGCATCGGCCCCAACAGGGTCGGCCCCCGCGGCTACCTGCAGAGCCTCGCCGACGGGCTGAAGCTGGCGTTCAAGGAAGACATCATGCCGGCGCTCGCCGACAAGCCGGTCTACTTCCTGGCCCCGGTCATCGCCACCATCCCGGCGTTCCTGGCCTTCTCGGTCATCCCGCTGGGCCCGGTGGTCAGCATCTTCGGCCAGCAGACCCCGCTGCAGCTCACCGACGCCCCCATCGGCGTCCTCGTCGTCCTGGCCTGCTCGGCGATGGGCGTCTACGGCATCGTGCTGGCCGGCTGGGCGTCGGGCTCGACCTACCCGCTGCTGGGCGGGCTGCGCAGCGCCGCGCAGATGGTCAGCTACGAGATCGCGATGGGCCTGTCGATCGTCGCGGTGTTCCTCTACGCCGGCTCGATGTCGACCTCGGAGATCGTCGCCGCGCAGGCCGACGGCAACCCGGTCTCCTTCTTCGGCCTGACGTTCACCGGCCCCGGCTGGTTCGCCGTCCTGCTGCCGGTCTCCTTCGTCATCTACGTCATCGCCGTGGTCGGCGAGACCAACCGGGCGCCGTTCGACCTGCCCGAGGCCGAGAGCGAGCTGGTCGGCGGCTTCCACACCGAGTACTCGTCGCTGAAGTTCGCGCTGTTCTTCCTCGCCGAGTACATCAACATGGTCACCGTCTCGGCGCTGGCCGCGACGCTCTTCCTCGGCGGCTGGCGGGCACCGTGGCCGATCTCGATCTGGGACGGCGCGAACTCCGGCTGGTGGCCGCTGCTGTGGTTCTTCCTCAAGGTCGTCGCCGCGCTGTTCGTCTTCATCTGGCTGCGCGGCACGCTGCCCCGGCTGCGCTACGACCAGTTCATGCGCTTCGGCTGGAAGGTGCTGGTCCCGACCGCGCTGGTCTGGATCCTCGCCGTCGCCACCATGCGCACCGTCGCCCGCGAGGCCGACCTCTCCACCGGCCAGGTGGCGCTGTTCGTCGGCGTCCCGATCGCGCTGCTGGTCATCGCCGTGCTGCTCCTCGCGAGCCGGGCCAGCAACCGGGCCACCCGCATCGCGGCGACCAAGGCCGCGGCCGGCTCGATCCACCCGACCGAGGCCGAGCCGGAGGTGCTGCCCCCGGCCGGGCCGCGGCGCCGCCCGGCCGGCCGCACCGCTCCGAGCCGGGCCGAGGGCGGCTTCCCCGTCCCGCCGATGGACCTCGCCGTCCCGCCGTCCCCGCGGCTGCGCAGCCGCGAGACGGTCGCGCCGGACGGCGCCGTGGTCGGCACCGGACGGCGCAGCACCACCACGATCGAGGAGGACGTCGATGACTGAGCACCGCGACGCGGACCGCCGCTCGCCGGAGCCCCACGACCCCGGCCACGACATGGTGGCGCAGACCGCGCGCGAACTCGCCCACCGCGGCCGCGACGCCGGACCGGCGAAGCGCACCAGCTGGCTGCCCGCACCCGGGCAAGGCTTCGGGGTCACCTTCGCGCAGATCTTCCGGAAGGTGACCACCGAGGAGTACCCCGAGGTGCCCAAGGTGACCAAGCCGCGCTACCACGGGCGGCACGTGCTCAACCGGCACCCCGACGGGCTGGAGAAGTGCGTCGGCTGCGAGCTGTGCGCCTGGGCCTGCCCGGCCGACGCCATCTACGTCGAGGGTGGCGACAACACCGAGGACGAGCGCTACTCGCCCGGTGAGCGCTACGGCCGCGTCTACCAGATCAACTACCTGCGCTGCATCTTCTGCGGCCTGTGCATCGAGGCCTGCCCGACCCGCTCGCTGACCATGAGCAACGACTTCGAGCTGGCCGACGACAACCGGGCCGACCTGATCTACACCAAGGAGCAGCTCATGGCCCCGCTGCTGCCCGGCATGGAGGCCCCGCCGCACGCCATGCGGCTGGGGGACGACGAGAAGGACTACTACGTCCGGGAGGCCGGCGGAGCGGCACCGCCGGCCGACCCCGCAGCCGGGGCCCGCGACGACCAGCCCGTCCCGGTGAACCACCCGTGAACGACGTCGTCATCGGCACCGGCGAGGCCGTCGTCTTCTGGGTGCTCGGCCCGATCGCGCTGGCCGGTGCCCTGGGCATGGTGCTCTCGCGCAACGCCGTCCACTCGGCGCTGTGGCTGGTCAACACGATGCTGGCGCTGGGCGTCTTCTACGTCGTCCAGGAGGCGCCCTTCCTCGGCGCGGTGCAGATCATCGTCTACACCGGCGCCATCATGATCCTCTTCCTGTTCGTGCTCATGCTGGTCGGCCGCGACTCCTCGGACTCGGTCGTGGAGACGCTGCGCGGCCAGCGGGTGGCCGCGATCGTGCTGGGCCTGGGTTTCGCCGGGCTGATCGGCGCCGGCGTCGCCCGGGCCACCCAGGGCCTCCCGGTCACCGGCCTGGCGGGCGTGCAGGGCGGGGAGACCAGCAACATCGAGGCGATCGCCGAGGTGCTGTTCACCCGCTACCTGCTGGCCTTTGAGGTGACCAGCGCGCTGCTGATCACCGCGGCCGTCGGCGCGATGGTGCTGGCCCACATCGAGCGGGACGCCGGCACGCGGCGCACCCAGAAGGAGCTGTCGCGGGCCCGCTTCCTCACCGGCCGGCCGCAGACGCTGCCCGGCCCCGGTGTCTACGCCCGCGGCAACTCCGTCGCCGCACCCGCGCTGCTGCCCGACGGCCGGCTGACCGAGGACAGCTTCGCCACCGGAATCGAACCCCAGGAGGTCGAGCAGATGCCGCGTCCCACCGGCCGGGCCGAGCTGGGCACGCCCGACGCGGCACTGGGCACCCTCGACCCGGCGCCCAGCGACATCCCGGGGGGTCGGGACAGGTGAGGGAGCTTGCGACCTCACCGATGAGCACAGCAGCGCCGCGAACGCGGCCGACGAGCGCCAGCGAGGAGGAGTCGTGAGTCTCACGCACTACCTGGTGCTCGCGGCGATCCTGTTCACCATCGGCGCGGTGGGCGTCCTCGTCCGGCGCAACGCGATCGTCGTGTTCATGTGCGTGGAGCTGATGCTCAACTCGGTGAACCTGACGCTGGTCACCTTCGCCCGCGCCAACGGCACCGTCGACGGCCAGGTCATGGCGTTCTTCGTCATGGTCGTCGCGGCCGCCGAGGTCGTCGTCGGCCTCGCGATCATCATGTCGATCTACCGGACCCGCAGGTCGGCGTCGGTCGACGACGCCAACCTGCTCAAGTACTGACAGGAGCCGGTAGATGGAGACCGTGCCCGCCGACGGGCTGATCGCCGCGTCCTGGCTGCTCATCGCGCTGCCACTGGCCGGCGCCGCCGTCCTGCTGCTCGGGGGACGACGAACCGACCGCTGGGGACACCTGCTGGGCACCGGCACCGTCGTCGCGGCCTTCGTGCTCGGCCTGTTGTGCACGCTGCAGCTGGGCGGTCGACGGGTGGACGTCGACCTCTTCACCTTCGTCTCGACCGGGTCGCTGGACGTGCAGGCCGGCCTGCTGTTCGACCCGCTCTCGGCGGTCTTCGTGCTGCTGATCACCGGCGTGGGCGCGCTCATCCACGTCTACTCGATCGGCTACATGGCGCACGACCCGCGCCGCCGACGGTTCTTCGCCTACCTCAACCTGTTCGTCGCGGCGATGCTGCTGCTGGTCCTCGGCGACAACTTCGTGGCCCTCTACGTCGGCTGGGAGGGCGTGGGCCTGGCGTCCTACCTGCTCATCGCCTTCTGGCACGAGCGCCCGTCGGCGGCGACCGCCGCGAAGAAGGCGTTCATCATGAACCGGGTCGGCGACGTCGGGCTGGCGCTGGCGATCTTCCTGATGTTCGCCCAGCTGGGCACCGTCTCCTACGACGGCGTCTTCGGTGCGGTCGGCACCCTGGCCGGCGGCACGGTGACCGCGATCGGGCTGCTGCTCCTGCTCGGCGCGTGCGGCAAGTCCGGCCAGTTCCCGCTGCAGGCGTGGCTGCCCGACGCCATGGAGGGTCCGACCCCGGTGTCGGCCCTCATCCACGCGGCCACCATGGTCACCGCCGGCGTCTACCTCATCGCCCGCTGCGCACCCATCTACGACGAGACGCCGACCGCGCGGGCCGTCGTCCTCGCTGTCGGCGCGATCACCCTGATGATCGGCGCGATCGCCGGCTGCGCCCAGGACGACATCAAGAAGGTGCTGGCCTACTCGACGGTCAGCCAGATCGGCTACATGTTCCTGGCCGTCGGCCTCGGCCCGGTCGGCTACGTCGCGGGGCTGGCGCACCTGCTCACCCACGGCTTCTTCAAGGCCGGCCTGTTCCTCGGTGCCGGCTCGGTGATGCACGCGATGGGCGACTCGGTCGACATGCGCCGCTTCGGCGGGCTCGCGTCGCGGATGAAGGTCACCTTCGTGACCTTCGGTCTGGGCTACCTGGCGCTGATCGGCTTCCCGTTCCTGTCCGGCTTCTACACCAAGGACGCGATCATCGAGGCGGCGTTCGACCGCGGCGACGGCTGGGGCTACCTGCTCGGCGGCGTCGCGATCCTGGCCGCCGGGCTCACCGCCTTCTACATGACCCGGCTGATGCTCATGACCTTCTTCGGCCGGCCCCGGTGGGAGCCCGGCGTCCACCCGCACGAGTCGCCGACGGTGATGACCGCGCCGATGGTGCTGCTCGCGGTCGGCTCGGTGCTCGCCGGTTTCCTGCTGGTCGTCGCCTTCCCGCTGGAGTCGTGGCTGACGCCGGTGTTCGGTGAGCCCGAGGAGGCCGAGCACGTCGTCGCGCCGCTCGTGGTGAGCGTCCTGGTCACCGTGGTCATGGCGCTCGGCGTGCTCACCGCCTGGCTGTTCGTCGGCCGCCGCGAGGTGCCGGTGACCGCGCCGGTGCGGGTGTCGCCGGTGACCCGCGCCGCCCGTCGCGCGCTCTACGCCGACGCGGTGAACGAGTCGCTGTTCATGCGGCCCGGGCAGTGGCTGACCCGTGCCCTGGTGTTCGTCGACAACCGCGGGGTGGACGGCGCGGTCAACGGCCTGGCCGCGACGCTGGGCGGCTCGTCGTCCCGGCTGGGCCGCACCCAGACCGGGTTCGTCCGCTCCTACGCGCTGTCGATGCTCGGCGGCGCGGTCGTCGTCGCCGGTGCGCTGCTGGCGGTGACGGCCGGGTGAGCGGGCTCCCCCAGAAACCGAGAGGCGACGACGTGACCTGCCGAGACGGAGCCTGCGGAGTCCAGCGATGACCACATTCCCCTGGCTCCTCACGATGATCGCCGTCCCGGCGGTCGGTGCGGCTGCGGTGGCCGCCCTGCCGCGCGGCCGGGAGTCGCTGGCCCGGCAGCTCGCGCTGGGTGTGAGCCTGCTCGTGCTGCTGCTCGCGGTGCTGGCCACGATCGCCTTCGACGCCGGCGGCGAGCGGTTCCAGCTGACGACGTCGGTCTCCTGGATCCCCGACTTCGGCGTCGACTTCGCCCTCGGCGTCGACGGGATCGCACTGGTGATGCTGCTGCTCATCGGCGTGCTCGTGCCGGTGGTGGTGGTCGCCTCGTGGCGGGAGGAGGCGACCGGACGGCGCTCGATGCGGGCGTTCTGGGCCTGGCTGCTGCTGCTCGAGTCGATGATGGTCGGCGTCTTCGCGGCGACCGACGTCTTCCTCTTCTACGTGTTCTTCGAGGCGATGCTCGTCCCGATGTACTTCCTGATCGGCAGCTTCGGCGGGCCGCGGCGGCAGTACGCGGCGGTCAAGTTCTTCCTCTACAGCCTGGTCGGCGGGCTGGTCATGCTGGCCGCCGTGATCGGGCTGTACGTGGTCAGCGCCAACGAGCTGGGCGAGGGGACGTTCGCCTTCGACGCGCTGCGGCAGATCGAGATCGACCCGGGCGTGCAGAAGCTGCTGTTCCTCGGCTTCTTCGTCGCCTTCGCCATCAAGGCGCCGCTGGTGCCGTTCCACACCTGGCTGCCCGACTCCGGTGCCGAGGCGCCGATCGGCGGGGCGGTGCTGCTGGTCGGCGTCCTGGACAAGGTCGGCACGTTCGGCTTCATCCGCTACTGCCTGCCGCTGTTCCCCGACGCCTCCCGTGACCTCGCGCCCTACGTCCTGGTGCTGGCCGTGGCCGGCGTCCTCTACGCCGCGCTGCTGGCGATGGGGCAGAGCGACATGAAGCGCCTGGTGTCCTACACCTCGATCGCGCACTTCGGCTTCATCGCGCTGGGCATCTTCGCCTTCACCACCGAGGCCACCACGGGCGCGGTGCTCTACATGGTCAACCACGGCATCGCGACCGGCCTGCTGTTCCTCGTCGTCGGCATGCTCATCGCCCGCGGCGGCTCCCGGCTGGTCGGCGACTACGGCGGCGTGGCCGCGCAGGCGCCCCTGCTGGCCGGGGTCTTCCTGATCGCGGGGCTGGCCTCGCTCGCGCTGCCGGGCACCAACAGCTTCGTCAGCGAGTTCCTCGTGCTGATCGGCTCGTTCCCGACCCGGCCGGTGGCCACCGTGCTCGCCACCGTCGGCATCGTGCTGGCCGCGCTCTACGTCCTGCTGGTCTACCAACGCACCATGCACGGCCCGGCGCGCGGCGTGCTGCTCGAGCCGGCGCCGGAGACGACCGCTCCCGCCACCGGAGGGGGCGGGGCCACCGCGGCCACCGCCACCCTCGAGGCCCCGGCGGCCGCGCCGGCCCGGCTGCGAGTGCGTGACCTGTCCCGCCGCGAGCTGGCCGTCGCGGCGCCGATGGTCGCGCTGATCATCGCGCTGGGGGTCTACCCGCAGCCGCTGATCGCCCTGATCGAGCCGGCGGTCGCGGCCACCATGAGCGACGTCGGGGCCGACCCGGCCGGCGTCTCGCCCGAGGCTCCCGTCGAGGGGACGGACTGATGATCGAGGCCCCGGCCCTCTCCCTGGCCGCGCTGGCACCCCTGCTGTGCGTCTTCGGCGCCGCGTGCGTCGGCGTCCTCGTCGAGGCCTTCGCGCCGCGCGACGTGCGGCACCCGGTACAGGTCGCCATCGCCCTGGTCGGCACCCTCGGCGGGCTGGTCACCAGCCTGCTGCTGGTGGGCGAGCGGCAGGTCACCGCGGGCGGAGCGCTCGCCGTCGACGGCGCCGCGGTCTTCCTGCAGGCCACCATCGCCGGCCTCGGCGCGCTGTCGCTGCTGCTGTTCGCCGAGCGCTCGCTGGACCCGGCCCGCTCGGCGTTCGTCGCCGCCGCCGCGGTGCCCGCGGGCAGCCCGCGCGACCGCGAGCTGATGACCGCCCCGCGGGTGCAGACCGAGGTCTACCCGCTGGCCACCTTCGCCATCGGCGGCATGATGCTGTTCGTCGCCGCCAACGACCTGCTGGTCATGTTCGTCGCGCTCGAGGTGCTCAGCCTGCCGCTGTACCTCATCAGCGGGATGGCCCGGCGTCGGCGGCTGCTGTCGCAGGAGGCGGCGGTCAAGTACTTCCTGCTGGGCGCGTTCGCCTCCGCCTTCTTCCTCTACGGCCTAGCGCTGGTCTACGGCGCCACCGGCAGCATCCGGCTGTCGGCCATCCGCGAGGCGTCGGCCGGCGAGGCCGGGGGCGGCGTGCTGCTGGTGCTCGGCCTGGCCCTGCTGGTGGTCGGGCTGATGTTCAAGGCCAGCGTGGCGCCCTTCCACGCCTGGACGCCGGACGTCTACCAGGGCGCCCCGACGCCGGTCACCGCGTTCATGGCCGCCTGCACCAAGGTCGCGGCCTTCGGGGCGATCCTGCGGCTGCTCTACGTCGCGTTCGGCACCAGCGAGTGGACGTGGCGGCCGCTGGTCTACGGCATCGCGATCGTCTCGATGGTCGTCGGCGCCGTCCTCGGCCTCACCCAGACCGATCTCAAGCGGATGCTCGCCTACTCCTCGATCGCGCACGCCGGCTTCCTGCTCACCGGCGTCCTCGGGTACGGCGGCGGCGCCGACGGCACCGGCTCCGGGCTCGGCGCGACGATGTTCTACCTGCTGGCCTACGGGCTGACCACGATCGGCGCCTTCGCGGTGCTCACGCTGGTGCGCGACGGCGACGGCGAGGCCACCCACCTGTCCACGTGGGCCGGCCTGGGTCGTCGCTCACCGCTCACCGCGGCGGTCATGGCGCTGTTCCTGCTCGCGTTGGCGGGCATCCCGCTGACCAGCGGCTTCACCGGCAAGTTCGCCGTCTTCCGCGCCGCGATCGACGACGGTGCCTGGCCGCTGGTGCTGGTGGCCCTGCTGGCCAGCGCGGTGGCGGCGTTCTTCTACCTGCGCGTCATCGTGCTCATGTACTTCTCCGAGCCGGCGGCCGACGGTCCGACGGTCGGCGTCCCGGGCCTGCCGACGACGCTGGTGCTCGCCGTGACGGTCACCGCGACGGTGGTGCTGGGCGTCGTCCCCGGGGCGGTGCTCGATCTCGCTGAGCAGGCGGCTATCTTCGTCGGTTGATGACCGGAGCCAGCGCCACCGTCGGCGGGGAGACCCCGACCGACTCCTGGCAGCGGATCTCGACCCCCGCCTCGACGATCGGCCCGTGGCTGCCCGAGGGCGACCTCGGCGCCCGGCTCGCCGAGGGTCTGGGCCGGGTCGAGGAGGCGCTGCTCACCGCCGTCGGCAGCGAGCACGCGTTCGTGCGGGAGGCGGCCGGGCATCTGGTCGCCGCCGGTGGCAAGCGGTTCCGGCCGCTGCTGGCGCTGCTCGCCGCCGAGCTCGGCGACCCCCGCGCCACGGGCGTCACCGAGGCCGCGGTGGTCTGCGAGCTCACCCACCTGGCCACGCTGTACCACGACGACGTCATGGACGAGGCCGCCGTCCGCCGCGGGGCGCCCAGCGCCAACAGCCGGTGGTCCAACAGCATCGCGATCCTCACCGGCGACTTCCTCTTCGCCCGCGCCTCCGACCTGCTCGCCGACCTCGGTCCCGAGGCGGTGCGCATCCAGGCGCGCACCTTCGAGCGGCTGGTCACCGGGCAAATCCGCGAGACCGTCGGCGCGCAGGCCGGCGACGACCCGGTGGCCCACTACCTCGAGGTGCTGGCCGACAAGACGGGCTCCCTGGTCGCGACGTCGGCCCGCTTCGGCGCCTCCTTCGCCGGGGTGGACGCCGAGCTGGTCGCCGCGCTGACCGCCTTCGGCGAGGAGGTCGGCGTCGCCTTCCAGCTCTCCGACGACCTGCTCGACATCGTCAGCGAGGGCGGCACCTCCGGGAAGTCACCCGGCACCGACCTGCGGGAGGGCATCGCCACGCTGCCGGCCCTCTTCGCCCTGGCCGGCGACGACCCGGCCGAGCAGCGGCTGCGCGAGCTGGTCGCCCGGCCGATCAGCGACGACGGCGAGCACGCCGAGGCGCTGGAGCTGCTGCGCTCGTCGGCGGCGCTGCAGCGGGCCACCGAGGTGCTGCGCGAGTACGCCGACCGGGCGCAGGCGCGGCTGTCCGGCATTTCCGAGGGGCCGGTCCGCGAGGCCCTCTCGGCGCTGTGCGACTACGTCGTCACGCGCACCAGCTGAGCAAGGACCCCATGCCCCCCACCGCTCGGAGAAGGACCCCGTCCCCCTCACCGTTCGCAGGCTCACGGTGAGCCTCTGGACGGGGCCGGCGGGACCCTGCATGGGGGCCGTCCTGCTGCTGTCCGCGTGCTCGGCCACGGCCGGGGAGCAACCCGACGCCGCACCGACCGAGGAGTCCGCGCCGGCCTCGACGACGCCCGCGTCGCCCGGGCCCGACCCGGCGTCCGAGCCGCGCCCGGCGCAGGACGTGGCCGTCGTCGCCAACGAGCTGGACCACCCGTGGGACGTCGCCCAGGCCCCCGACGGCACCCTGCTCCTCGACGAGCGGGGCGGCGGGCTGACCGCCGTGCTGCCCGACGGGACGGTGCGGCCGCTGGACGCCGACTTCGGCGACCTGTTCGCCACCGGGGAGACCGGGCTGATGGGCCTGGTGCTCGACCCGGGCTTCGCGCAGGACCGCCGCTTCTACACCTGCCAGGGCGTCGAGGAGGGCGGCGGTGCGGAGATCCAGGTGACCGCCTGGACCGTCGATCCCGGCTGGACGACGGCGACCCGCGTCGACGACCCGCTCGTCGACGACATCCCGGTCAACGAGCGCACCGGCCGGCACGGCGGCTGCCGGCTGCGCTTCGACGCGACCGGCTCCCTGCTCGTGGGCACCGGCGACAACGCCGTCGCCGCCAACGCCCAGGACCCGGGCACCCTCGCGGGCAAGGTGCTGCGGGTCGACCCGGCCACCGGCGAGGCGGCCGCCGACAACCCGTTCCTGGGTCGCCCGGACGCCGACCCGCGGGTGCTCACCTACGGCCACCGCAACGTCCAGGGGCTGGCCGTGCGACCGGGGTCGGGGCAGATCTACGCCGCCGAGCACGGCCCCCGCCGGGACGACGAGGTGACCCTGCTGCGGCCGGGCGGCAACGGCGGCTTCGCGCCCCAGGGCCCCGGCTACGGCGAGTTCGTGCCGATGACCGACCTCTCCCTGCCCGACGCGATGCCGGCCACCTGGGCGTCCGGCGAGCCCACGATCGCCTCCTCGGGCGCGACCTTCCTCGTCGGCGAGCAGTGGCAGGCGTACGAGGGCCTGCTGCTGCTCGGCGTCCTCAAGGACCAGGGCGTCCTCGCACTGCGCGTGGCCGAGGACGGCACCCTGCTCGAGCAGTTCCGGCTGCCCGAGCTGGAGGGTGCGTACGGCCGCATCCGGACCGTGCAGCAGGGCGGGGACGGCGCGCTCTACGTCACCACCGACAACGGCGACGGCGAGGACCAGCTGCTGCGGGTCACCCCGCGCTGACCTCGGCGGTTCCGCGGAAATCGCCCAGGCTCCTCAGATCTCCCGGTCGAGCACCCGGGCGGGGACGGGCGTGCCCGCCGGGAGCAGTGGGCAGGGTTCCGGCTCGCCCACCACGGTGCGCAGCGGCAGCACCCCCGCCCACACCGGGGTGGCCAGGTCCTGCTCGTCGTCCCCCGGCGGACCGGTGCGCACCTTGAGGCTGGCCTCGGTCAGGTCGAGGGCGAGCAGGGCGGTGGCGGCGAGCTCCCTGCGGTCGGGCCGCCGGGTGGCGTCCCACGAGCCCGGGGCCAGGTGCTCGGTGAGCGCCTCGAGGCCGTGCAGGAGCTCGTCGGGGCCGGTCACCCGTCGGGCGACGCCGTGGACGACGGCGCAGCGGTAGTTCATCGAGTGGTGGAAGGCCGAGCGGGCGTAGACGACGCCGTCGACCAGGGTGACCGTGAAGCAGACCGGCACGCCGGCGGACGCGGCCCGCAGTGACGCCGCGCCGGTGGAGCCGTGCAGGTAGAGGGTGTCTCCCTGTCGCCCGTAGCCGGTGGGCAGCACGAGCGGCGCGCCGTCCAGCACGACCCCCAGGTGGCCGACCAGGCCGGCGTCGAGCGTGGCGTACAGCTCGGCGCGGTCGGTGCGGGCCCGCTTGGCGCCCCGGCGGACGGTGCTGCGGGCGGTGGGGGAGAGCGGCGGTGCGGTATCCATGGTGCTGACCGTGCTCGCTGGGGTGGCCTCCTCCCAGGGCCAATACGCTGCCGATTCAGCAGGCCACTGTTCGTGGCGGGAGGAGGTGCGCGGTGGTCGACGTCCCGCCGGTGGTGCTGGACCGGACCTCGGGGACGGCGCTGTCGGTGCAGCTGGCCGACGCGCTGCGGTCGGCGGCGGCGGCCGGGACGCTCCGTCCCGGCGACCGGCTCCCCTCCACGCGCGAGCTGGCCGCCGCGCTCCGGGTCAGCCGCACCGTCACCGCCGCCGCCTACGACCAGCTGCTGGCCGAGGGGTGGGCGGCCGGGCGCCGCGGTGTCGGCACCTTCGTGGTCGGCGCGGTGACGGCGTCCCCGGCCCGGTCCCCGGCGCGTCCTCCGGTGGCCCGGCCGCCGGCGCCCGGCCGGTTGGACCTGCGGCCGGGTGCGCCGTGCCTGGAGGTGCTGGACCGGGCGGCCTGGCGGCGGGCGTGGCGTGCTGCGGGCGACCCGTCGCCGGACGCGGGTCCCGAGCCGGCGGCCGACCCGGCGTTCGCCCGGGCGGTGACCGAGCACCTGCTGCGCCACCGCGTCCTGGCCGCCGGACCGGGTGACGTGCTCGCGACCGGCGGCACCTCGACGGCGGTCGCCGAGGTGGCCCGGCTGCTGCCCCCGGGCAGCCGGGTGGGCGTCGAGGACCCCGGCTACCAGCGGGTCGTGGGCGCGCTGCGCGACGCCGGGGCCACGGTGGTGCCGCTGCCCGTGGACCGCGACGGGCTGGTCGTGGACGACGTGCCGTCCGGGCTCGCGGCCGTGTACTGCACGCCGGCACACCAGTTCCCGCTCGGCCGGCGGCTCTCCGCGGCCCGGCGGGTGGCGCTGGTGGCCCGGGCCCGCGCCGAGGGCTGGTGGGTGCTGGAGGACGACTACGACGGCGAGCTGCGCTACGACGTCGCCCCGCTGCCCCTGCTGGGCGCGCTGGGTCCCGACGTCGTCGTCCACCTCGGGACGACGAGCAAGACGGTGAGCCCGACGCTCGGCGTGGGCTGGCTGGTGGCCCCGCCGGAGCTGCGGGCGGCGATCCTCGCGCGGCGCACGGCCACCGGCACCCGCCCGGCGCGGGCCGGACAGCGGGTGTTCACGGCGCTCGCCGAGAGCGGCGACCTGGCCCGGCACCTGCGCCGTCTCCGCCGCGAGCTCGCCGCCCGGCGTGCCGAGGTGCTGAAGGCGGTCGCCGCGGGCGGCGCACAGGCCGAGGGCGACCCGGCGGGCGCGCACGTGTTCGTGCCCCTGCCCGAGCCGGTGGCCGAGGAGTCGGTCGTCGCCGCAGCGGCCGGGCGCGGCGTCGCGGTGGACGGGCTGGGGCGGCACCGGACCGCCCCCGGCCCGCACCGGCCCGCGGCCGGGCTCGTGGTCGGGTTCGCCGCACCGGCCCGCGCCGACCTGGCACGGGCCCTACCGGTGCTCACGGGGGCGCTGCGGGACGCGCTGGGCTGACCGGCGACACACGGCGACGCACGGCCGACTGCCCCCGGTCACGCCTCGTCCGTGAACCGGACGGCGCGGCGTCCAGTCCTCCGTTACCTGGTTGTGATCATCCGTCGGTCCGGGGAAGGGTCGCGGCCGTCGTTGCACTCTTGGCCGCACGGATGCGGCCGCCGGAAGGGGGAAGTTCCATGAACCGTTCACGTCTGCTGCTCGCCGTCCCCGGTGCCACGGTGCTCGTTCTCGCCGGAGGGTCGCCGGCCTGGGCCGGCGGTGACGGGCACGAGGACGAGAAGACCTACGCCGAGGTCGTCTCTATCGCGGATGAGGCCTCCGTCGAGAAGGACGGAGACGAGTTGACGGTCGAGTTCACCTACAAGTGCGAGGACGGGGACGACATCAAGACCCACGTGGCCCTCTGGCAGAAGGAGACGGAGGCCTACTACGAGACGAAGTTCAAGGGAGATCTCGAGTGTGACGGCGAGGAGCAGACCAAGGAGGTCACGCTCGAGAAGAAGAGCGACGAAGAGGCCGAAAACGGCGATGCCAAGGTCAAGGTCGCGTTCCACAAGGACGGCGAGAAGCTCGACAAGAAGGTCGAGGACGTCACCGTGGAGGGAGCAGAGGACGACGGCAAGGAGCACGACGGCAAGGAGCACGACGGCGAGAAGGACAACGGGCACTGATCCACGGGGCTGCAGCCCGATGTGACGGCCAACAGATCGAGGGGCGCCCGGGGACGTTCAGTCCCCGGGCGCCCCTCGACCTGTTCGGCCCGGTCGGCTGTCAGGCCGAGACGGTCCAGGTGTCGTTGCCGGCGAGCAGCGCGCCGAGGTCCGCCGGCGCGGACGTGCGGGCCTCCTCGACCTGGTCGGCCATCATACGGTCGTAGGTCGGCTTCTGCACCGACCGGAAGACGCCCATCGGCGTGTAGCGCAGGTCCTGGCTGGACAGCCGCGACAGCGCGAACGCGTACGACGGGTCCTCGCGGGTGGCGTCGTGCACGACGATCTCGCTCGCGTCCACCTGGTTGGTCTCGGCGATCCGCAGGCCGCCGAACTCGTCGCGGACCACGCACGAGGCGCCGTCCGGACCGAACACCAGCGGCTCGCCGTGGACCAGCGGGATCGACCACTGCACGCCGGTCGTCGGGTCCTTGAGCAGGTCGAACGCGCCGTCGTTGAAGATGTTGCAGTTCTGGTAGATCTCGACCAGCGCGGTGCCCTGGTGCTCGGCCGCCTGCCGCAGCACCTCGGTGAGGCCCTTGCGGTCGGAGTCCATGGCCCGCCCCACGAAGGCGGCGTCCGCGCCCAGTGCCAGCGACACCGGGTTGAACGGGTGGTCCAGCGAGCCCATCGGGGTGGACTTGGTGACCTTGCCGACCTCGCTGGTGGGCGAGTACTGGCCCTTGGTGAGCCCGTAGATCCGGTTGTTGAACAGCAGGATCTTCAGGTTCACGTTGCGGCGCAGCGTGTGGATCAGGTGGTTGCCGCCGATGGACAGCGCGTCGCCGTCCCCGGTCACGACCCACACCGACAGGTCCGGGCGGGACGCCGCCAGGCCGGTCGCGATCGCCGGCGCACGGCCGTGGATGGAGTGCATCCCGTAGGTGTTCATGTAGTACGGGAAGCGCGAGGAGCAGCCGATGCCCGAGACGATGACCATGTCCTCGCGCGCGATGCCGAGGCTGGGCAGGAAGCTCTGGACCGCGTTGAGGATGACGTAGTCACCGCACCCCGGGCACCAGCGCACCTCCTGGTCGGTCTTGAGGTCCTTGGCCTTGAGCGTGGTCTGCTTCTCACCCTGGGTCTCCACGGAGCGGGCGATGGCGTCGGCGATGGGGCCGTCGGCTGGCATGCCGAGGTCGATGGTGGTCACTGGGTGCCTCCGGTGGTGGAGTCGATGACGTCCTGGACGACCGCGGCGAGCTCGGCGGCCCGGAAGGGCAGCCCGCGCACCTGGGTGTGGCTCTCGACGTCGACGAGGTACTTGGCGCGCAGCAGCATCGACAGCTGCCCGAGGTTCATCTCGGGGCAGATGACCCGGTCGTAGCGGCGCAGCACCTCGCCGAGGTCGGCCGGGAACGGGTTGAGGTGCCGCAGATGGATCTGGGCGACCGACCGGCCGGAGCGGCGGATCCGCCGGCAGGCGGCGCCGATCGGCCCGTAGGTCGAGCCCCATCCGATGACGGCCACGCTGGCGTTCCCGTCCGGGTCGTCGACGTCGGTGGGCCCGATGCTCGCGGCGATGCCGTCGACCTTGGCCTGGCGCAGCCGGGTCATCAGGTCGTGGTTGGCCGGGTCGTAGGAGATGTTGCCGGTCTTGTCGGCTTTCTCCAGACCGCCGATGCGGTGCTGCATCCCCGACGTGCCCGGGATGGCCCACGGGCGGGCCAGCGTCTCCGGGTCGCGCAGGTAGGGCTGGAACTCCGGCGTCCCGTCGGGGGTGGCGGCGTTGGGCTCGGTGGCGAACTCGACCGAGAGGTCCGGCAGCTCCTCGACGTCCGGGATCTGCCACGGCTCGGCGCCGTTGGCCAGGTAGCCGTCGGAGAGCAGCATGACCGGGGTGCGGTAGGTCAGCGCGATCCGTGCGGCCTCGAGCGCGGCGTCGAAGCAGTCGGCGGGGGAGCGCGGCGCGACGACCGGCACGGGCGCCTCGCCGTTGCGACCGAACATCGCCTGCAGCAGGTCCGACTGCTCGGTCTTGGTGGGCAGCCCGGTGGAGGGGCCGCCGCGCTGCACGTCGACGACGACCAGCGGCAGCTCGGTCATGATCGCCAGGCCCAGCGCCTCGGACTTCAGCGAGACCCCCGGCCCGGACGTCGTCGTCACGCCGAGGGCGCCGCCGAAGGACGCGCCGATCGCCGAGGCGATGCCGGCGATCTCGTCCTCGGCCTGGAAGGTGCGGACGCCGAAGGACTTGTGCCGGGACAGCTCGTGCAGGATGTCCGACGCCGGGGTGATCGGGTAGGCGCCGAGGAACACCGGCAGGCCCGAGCGCTGCCCGGCCGCGACGATGCCCAGGGCCAGCGCCTGGTTGCCGGAGATGTTGCGGTAGCGACCCGGCGCCATCGGCGCGGGCTTGATCTCGTAGGAGACCGCGAAGGCCTCCGTCGTGTCGCCGTAGTTGTAGCCGGCCCGGAAGGCGGCGATGTTGGCGGCGGCGATCTCGGGCTTGCGGCGGAACTGGCGCTCCAGGAAGCGCACGGTGCCCTCGGTGGGCCGGTGGTACATCCAGCTCAGCAGGCCGAGGGTGAACATGTTCTTCGAGCGCTCGGCCTCCTTCTTGCCGAGGCCGGAGTCGGCGAGCGCCTCGAGGGTGAGGGTGGTCAGCGGCACGCTGACCAGCTGCCAGCCGTCGAGGGAACCGTCCTCGAGCGGGTTCACGGCGTAGCCGACCTTGGCCAGGTTGCGCGGGGTGAACTCGTCGGCGTCGACGATGAGCAGCCCGCCGCCGGGCAGGTCGGAGAGGTTGGCCTTGAGCGCGGCCGGGTTCATGGCGACCAGCACGTCCGGGGCGTCGCCCGGCGTCATGATGTCGTGGTCGGCGAAGTGCAGCTGGAAGGAGCTGACACCCGGCAGGGTCCCCGTCGGCGCGCGGATCTCGGCGGGGAAGTTCGGCAGGGTCGACAGGTCGTTGCCGAAGGACGCCGTCTCGCTGGTGAAGCGGTTGCCGGTGAGCTGCATGCCGTCGCCGGAGTCACCGGCGAGCCGGATGACGACGCGGTCGAGCTCGACGACGCTCTTGACGAAGGGCGTCGAGCCCCCCGCCGTGCTGGCGGCGACGGACGGGTCTGTCGTGGTCATCAGTGGTGCACCTCCACCGGCCGAGGTTACGTGTCCGTCACATCGCGCGGACCTGTGATGCGGGTGACAGACGGGACGGCCGGGGACCCCGGCACCTGACTGGTCCCAACCAACACCGGGGCGGACCCATTCCGTGACCGCGGTCGCACCCGGGCGGGGGAGCGGCCGGGGAACGGCGTCCCCGGGCACCGCGTTGGTCGGGACGTGCAGCGCTGGAGCAACGGACTCAAGACCGCGGTGCTCCTCGGCCTGATGGGCGGGCTGATCCTCGCCGCCGGTGCCCTCGTCGGCGGCCGGGGTGGGCTGTTCGTCGCCCTGCTGGTCGCCCTCGCGGTCAACGGTTACGCGTACTTCAACTCCGACAAGCTCGCCCTGCGGGCCATGCGGGCGTTCCCGGTGACCGAGACCCAGGCGCCGCAGCTCTACGCGATGGTGCGCGACCTGGCCACCGAGGCCCGGCAGCCGATGCCGCGGCTCTACGTCAGCCCCACCGACCAGCCCAACGCCTTCGCGACCGGCCGCAACCCGCGCAACGCGGCCGTCTGCGTGACCCAGGGGATCCTCGAGCTGCTCGACCGCCGGGAGCTGCGCGGCGTGCTCGCCCACGAGCTCTCGCACGTCTACAACCGTGACATCCTCATCAGCTCGGTCGCCGGCGCCATGGCCACCGTCATCACCTACCTGGCGCACATGGCGATGTTCGCCTCGCTGTTCGGCGGGCGGTCGGAGGACGACCGCGGCGGTGGCAACGCCCTCGGCAGCCTCCTGCTGGTCTTCCTCGGCCCGCTGGCCGCCGGCCTGGTGCAGATGGCGGTCAGCCGCAGCCGCGAGTACCAGGCCGACGCCTCCGGTGCGCTGCTGTCGCAGGACCCGCTGGCGCTGGCCTCGGCGCTGCGCAAGATCGCCTCCGGGGCGGCCGCCCGGCCGCTGCCCCAGGAGGACCGGCTGGTGACCCAGAGCCACCTGATGATCGCCAACCCGTTCCGGGGCCAGGGTCTGGCGTCGATGTTCGCCACCCACCCGCCGATGCCCGAGCGGATCGCCCGGCTGGAGCAGATGGCCCGGGAGCTCGGCCAGCGCTGAGGACGCCCCCCGTCCCTCCCACCGCGCGCACACCCGCGGTGAGCCTCCGGACGGGGGCCGGCTGTCCACAACACCGCGGCGGATTCCGGGCACGGCCGGTCTCGTTCGTGCTACGAACCGCGCTCCTGCGTGGTCACCCGAGCTCACCGGCTGGACTGCACCTGACGGGCACTCCGGCCGACCACTGCAGGGACGCCTGCGTAC
>NZ_NVPT01000011.1 GCF_002802985.1 Geodermatophilus chilensis
ACGGATGCAGTACCGCCCCGGACTGCTGGTCGGCTTCCTGGCCAGCACCGGCTTGGAGTTCGGATCGTTCCTATAACAACCGCCCTTAATGATCTTTAGGACGGCCCGGAGGATCGTGTACGCCGACCGGATCGTGGACTCTGCCAAGCCCTTGCGCCGGAGCTCGACCACCCAACCCTCGATATGGGAGGGCCGGACCTTGTCCAGCGTCAGCCGCCCAAGAGAGCTGTTGAGGATGTGGGTCCGGGCGACGCCCGCGTACATGACCTTGGTGTTGCGCTTGCGTTCGGACGCCTCCAGTGAGGTGTCGATCCAGTGCTGCGTGAACGCCGCGACGGTCTTCCTCCGGTCTCTGGCAGGCTGGCCTCCCTCGACACGTTTGCGGATTTCCGCCGCCTTGTCGCGGGCCTCCTGAGGGGTGTCGCCGTACACCGTTTGCCTGCTGCTCTGCCCGAAGTCGTCGGTGACGCGGAGGTTGATCTGCCACCGCCCGTCCGGCCGGCGACGCGGGGCCGATCCTTCGCTGTTGCCGCGTCTTCTCGACGACGATCGCGTCTGTGACGTCCGCGGGCTCACTGCCGGTTCCTCCGTCCCCGCCTACGAGACGACGAGTCTGGCGGGGCGGTCCGACGCCGGTGACCGGGAATCCACAGGTCACGAAGCATTCGGTGGGCTGTGGACAAGGTCGAAGAGGTCGCCCTGGTTCGTGGTCGTGCGTGGGCTTCGCTGTCGCTCTCTGCTGACCGGTGACGAAGTGGGACCCTGCAGACGGCTCACGTAGCGCTCGAGCTCGGCTCGGGCGAGACGACAGCTGCGGCCGATGTGGACCGGTCGGAGATCACCCGCCTTCATCAGCGCGTAGATCGTCGTCCGGCCGACGCGCAGCACCCGGGCCGCCTCTTCGGGCGTCAGCAACAGGGGATCGGCGGCCAGCACGTCGCGAAGCGGCTGCGGTTCACCCATGTCGTCAACTCCCGGCCGTCCCGATCTTCAACGACCGCCTCGCAGGTGGCGCTGGAGCGGTCGCTGCGCTGCTGTCTGCCGTCTGACGGTGGGGGAGGGGTCTCCGGACGATCTCCAGTTCCGCTGGCAGTAGCGCGGACCGCCCACTGTCAGGAGCTGACTGGGACCTCGAGGTCCGCCTCCAATCACGACAGAAGTGCGGGAGATCGAGGATCACTGCAAGTAGGGAGCACCGGTCATGTGTGCGCGCCGCCGATAGGCCCGCAGTACGGGCTCCAGTGCCCGGGCGAGGCCGGGGAGGTCGCGGTCGTAGACGCGGCCGTCGTTCAGCTGACCGGCGAGCTCGCCGAGCAGCTTCGCCCAGTCCCGCCGGGTCGGTTCGAGGGGCACACGAATTTTCACCTGCCTTTCGACCACGCGAACGGCGGCTCGGTCAGAGGCCGCGGCTCGGGCCTGTTCCCAGGCTCGGTGCCGGCAGGTGGCCGAGCACCACTTCGGGATCGGTCCGCGGCTTCGCGGCGTGATCGGCCCACCGCACCACCCACAGGTCGTCGCGGCGATCCGCCGTGCACGACCGTCCACTCCGGCGCCGGGCGGGTCCGAGCGGTCTTCCGTAGCCCGTGCCCGCTGAACCTGCTGACGTCGTTGCCGCTCGCGCTCCCGCCGTCGAGCTCGGTGTTCGGGGCTTCCGCTGGTTCCCATGCCCACGACTGTGCAGACGATCCTGCAGTAACCCGTCACCACGAATTGCGAGACCCGAAGTGCAAGACGTGTGACGGCTCGTGATCTTGATCCGCCGGGAGGAGTCGCTGCGGCTGGTCGGTGGGACCGCGGGGCATTCGCCCTATGACAGACCCTGCTGACCTTGCTGGGGTCCGCGGGCGGTGGGGCGCCGGTACTTCGGGGATGCAAGGTGGTGTGGGCTGGCCGCCCGCACGGGGGGACGGGGCGGCTAGCCGGGCATCAGGGTCGGTCAGTCGTGCCGGGGTCGTCCAGTGCGTCGGTGTGCTGTCCTTCGCCCGACGGCGCGTGCGGGAGCGGCTGCTGACGCAGGCGCGTTGCTCGACTGGGGCCGGGGTGTAGCCGCAGGACTCCCAGCTATCGCACCGTTGGGGGGGCCATGCGCCACTCGGAGCGGTCGGTGGACTCTCCTATCGGCGAGCAGTTGGCCAGCGCCAGCATCAGCGCGCGCGTCGCCGGCCTGCTTGACCCGGGCGGCCAGCGCCGACGATCCGCCGCAGCCGCTGGCCCTGGTGCAGCCGAGGAGTTCGGCGGCGAGCTGGATCCGGACACGAGTGTCGCCCGGCTTGTCGGCACCGTCTACCGGCCGCGGCGGTAGTCATCCACTCCCGACGGACAGGTACCACCAGGCGAATGCGCCACCCCAGACCAGGTGGGCCGCCGCCAGCGATACCGCGGAGCTGTTGCGGTTCATGACCGGCGCCAACCACGGCATGATCAGGTACTGGTAGGAGGCCCAGTGGACGAGGGCGTAGCCCAGGATCAGCAGGGTTTCGAGTAGCGCGGGCCACTGGTCGACGTACTCGGCGATGGCCACGCCGTACAGCCACCCCATGAAGGCCGAGGCCAGCGCGTGCAGGGCCATTCCGATGACGAAGCCGTCGAGCAAGAACCGCCCGGTGTCGGCTCGCTGCCCGAGGAAGATGGAGGCGATGAGGTTCGGGGGTCGCCAGAAGCCCTGGCCTTGAGGGTTGCTTCGAGCATCTTCTCGACGCTCATGACAGCGCCGGCGACGAGTCCGGCGACCGTGGCTGTCAGGACCATGGCTGCCACGGCCCTGCCGGAGCTGGCCGGGGGTGGGGCGGCTGGCTCATCGGGACACCAGGCTTTCCACGGCCCGCGCCGTGCGTGCCTGCGGCGTGCGCAGGGACGGGCGCTGTCGGATCAGTAGCCGGCCCGACGGGACCTGTGCGCGCCACCGCGTGCGGCTACCGTGGCGCCAGACGTGCAGGTCGACCGTGGCGTTGCCGACGCGCAGCCCTCGCAGCTTGAGTTCCGGCAGCCAGTCCGGCAGTCGGGGGTCGAGCAGCAGGAGGTGTCCCGGGGCGAACGGGCGGATCCCGAGCAGCGCCTGGATCATCAGCACCGTTCCGCTGGCTGACCAGGACTGGGGAGCGTTGGCCTGGGGGTAGACGCCCGGGTGGGGATGCTCGTCGTCCCGGGGAAGCCCACCGACTGCCTCGGGGATCCGGTTGGCGGTGAAGAGCTCGGCCATGTCGAACAGTCCTCGCGCCAGCCCGTGGAGCTCTTCCCAGCAGCCGTAGCGACCGAAACCGGCGGCGATGGTGCCCTGTTCGACGGCCCAGACACTGCCGAGGTGGTAGCTGAACGGGTTGTAGGCGGGATTGTCGGTCGACAAGGTGCGGATGCCCCAGCCGGAGAACATGTCGGGCTGCATGAGCCGGGCAGCCACCCGCTGGCCCTGCTCCGGCGTGGCGACGCCGGTGAGGAGCATGTGGCCGGCATTGCTGGTCACCGGCGTGAGCGGCCGGCCCTCGGAGTCGAGGCCCAGCGCGTAGATGCCGACGTCCTCCAGCCAGAGCCGTGCGTTGATCCGTCGGCGTAGCCGGGCGGCCAGCCCCAGCAGCCGCCGGGCGTACAACCGGTCCCCGGCCGCCACGAAGACGGCAGCGATGTTGCGGAGCGCGGAGTACCAGTAGCCCTGGAGCTCGCAGGTGACGAGCGGGTCGGCCTGCACCTGGCCCTCGGCGTCGACGATGGCGTTCTTCGCGTCCTTCCAGCCCTGGTTGCGCACGCCCTTCTGCGAGCGGCGGCGGTACTCGAGCAGGCCGTCGCGGTCGAGGTCGCCGTAGCGGTCGAGCCAGGTGAGGGCCCGGCGGGCGGCCGGGAGCAGCTGGAGGGCGGTGTCGCGGTCGCCGGTCCAGGCGTAGTACTGGCCGAGCATCGCGACGTAGTCGACGGGGGTGGCGTAGTCGCCGTAGTAGCGGTCGAAGGGGTTGTCGCCTCGCGCGGAGGCGGGGGCGTCCCCGGCCTGGTGGATCATGGCGCCGGGTCCCTCGTCGCGCCAGTCGTCGATGCGCTGGCTCTGCATGGCGGCGTTGACCTGCAGCGCGTCGCGCAGCGGGGTCCGCAGGGCCAGCAGCGCCTGCCAGCCGGTGGTGAGGGTGTCGCGTCCGAAGAACTGGTCGTAGAGCGGAACGCCGGCGATCAGCGCGTGCGGTCCCTCCTGGATACCGAGTGGCAGGCTGGCCAGGTCGGCCAGTGCGGTGTCCCAGGTGCGCTGCACCGTGGCGTTGGATGCCTCCAGCAGCGGAGGTTCCTCGCCGAGGCGCTGGGCGACCACGGCGGCGGTGGAGCCGACGGTGAAGGTGCCCGGCGCCGGTCGGTGTTCTCGCCCGTCGACGATGGGACAGACCACCACCTCGATCCGCCGCCTGCCGCGGGCGGGCACGGACAGCGGGATCGTCAGGCGGCCCTCGTCCCAGTCGGCGTCCAGGTCGTGGAGGACCTGGATGCGCACGGCCCGGTCGAGCTGGTCGCTGTCGAGCCGGAGCTCCAGCCGGCGCTGGTCGGGGTCCCACGAGGTGAGCACGGGACCGGTGGGGTCGGGCTGGCCCGCGTCGGCCTCCGCGGTACCGCTGAAGTCGGCGGCCAGGTCCAGGCCGAGGACGAGTTGGCGATCCTGATGGGTGTAGTTGGCGATCTCGGCGCGCAGGCGCAGTCCGTCGCTGACGAAGGCCGCGAGCTCCAGGTGGGCGCCGGCGACCTCGCTGAACACCTCGGCCTCGTGCAGCTTCTGTGACTCAGGCACTTCGGCGTAGCCGAGCAGCGCCTCGTGGCCGACCTCACTCCAGGCGAAGGGGGTCACCTGCTGGCCGTCGATGGTCCAGCCCAGCCGGGAGAGCATCCGGGTGTTGTGGAAGTAGAAGCCTTCCGCGCCTTCTCCGGTACACAGGCCGAGCGGGCTGGTGACCAGCAGGGAGCGGTGCCGGTAGGCGAACCGCTGGTGGGGTCGGGTGCGCAGCTCCATCGGTCACCGCCTCCCGCGGCGCAGGGCGGTGATGCCGAGGAGCCCTCCGGCGGTGAGGAGAGCCCGGATCCGGCCGGGGTGCTGTTCGAGAGCGGTGGTGTAGAGGCTGGTGGACTTGGCGCGCTGCCCGAAGCTGCCCTCGACGGCGCCCGGCCCGGTGCTGGCGGTGAAGAGGTTGTCGCTGCCGTCGTCGGGCCGGTCGGTGCGCTGCTTCTCCACGGTCTTGCCGACCCGTAGCAGCAGTGTCGCGGCCGACCGGGGGGCCAAGCGGTGCACCAGTTCCAGCATCTTCCCGCCCCCGCCGACCACCATCCGCGGCTGCGGATGGGAGATGGCCCTCAGCACGGCGTCCGCGACGACGCGGGGCTGGTAGATCGGCGGGACCGGCTGGGGGAGGACCCCGAGCTTGGAGCGGGCGTGCTCGAACAACGGCGTGTTGATCGACGAGGGCAGCAACGTGCTGACCGTGATCGGGCTGCCCTCGTGCTCGAGTTCCATCCGCAGCGACTCGGCGAACCCCAGGATCCCGTGCTTGGCCGCGACGTAGGGCGCCTGCAGCGGCACCGCTTGGACGGCCAGTGCGCTGGCGACGTTGACGATGCCGCCCTGACTCTGGGGCCGCATCTGCTCGAGGGCGGCCTTCATCCCGTAGATCTGGCCCAAGAGGATCACCCGGATGGCCTGGGTGATTTCCTCGGCGCTCAGCTGGTGGACCTCGCCGTACACCGCGGTGGCCGCGCAGTTCACCCAGGTGTCGATGCGCCCGAACCGCTCGACCGTGTCCCGTGCCAGCCCCTGGACCTGCTCCCATTCGGCGACATCGGTGGGCTGGCTCAGGGCCGTCCCACCGAGTCGGGTCACCTCGGTCTCGAGCGTGTGGAGCGCCTCCTCGTTGCGCGCCGCGAGGGCGATCCTGGCGCCCTTCTCCGCGAGGAGGAGCGCCGTCTCCCGGCCGACGCCAGAGGAGGCGCCGGTGACCACGACCACCTGGTCTCGGATGGGGCGGGACATCAAGCACCTCTCTCCGGACGGGGGTGTTGACGGGAAGGCTGCACGTGCAGCCGGGTCAGGAGGCGAGCAGCGCGTAGACCAGGCCCACGACCAGCCCGTAGATCACGTGCGCCATGACGACTCCAGGCGGAGTGGCGGCCCCATAGTTCTTGGCGAAGGGGCCTGGCGGCTTCAGCTCGACGGCGGGTCCGGACGGGCTTCCGGCGGTCGCCGTGGCGGTCATGCGCGGATGCATGGCCGGCATCATCGCCATGACCACGCCGGCCATGAGGCCGTGGACGAGCCCGATCAGCGCACCTATCCACCACGCGTTTCCGGAGCCCACGTCGAACCAGGCGAACAGCAGGGCGTAGATCGAGCCGAAGACGAGGGCGCTCATCACCACGAGGTGCACCATCAGGCCGATTGGGCGGCCTTGGCGCTGTCACCGGTGAGCATCGTCCCCTGCAGCAGAGCCATGTCCATCTCGGTCTTTCCGGCCTTGCGCATCATGGTCATCATCGCGGTCATGACCACGCCGCCCGCGAGGCCGGCGAGCACTGCCGGCCAGAACTCGAAGTCCATCGTTCCTCCTCGAATGCGATGTGGCAGCGGTCAGCGTGCGGCGCGCGCCTCGACAAGCTCCTTGAGGTTGTGCAGCGAGTGCTCCAACTCGCGCTCGTTGCGCCGCTCGGCGTAGGCGGAGTCGAACAGCTCCCCGACGAGGCCGCCGGGCAGTTCGTAGTCCAGCTCGACTGCCACCCGGCTCCCCTCGTCGGCCTGCTCGACGGTCTGCACCATGCGCAGCATCCCGCCGCCGGGCGCTTCCGAGGAGTACGCCACCCGCTGCGGCCGCTCGAGCTGGGTGACCTCCCAGTTGCTCTCCAGGTTCCGCCCGAGCACGCGCAGCGTCTGGACGAACCGGTCGCCCTGCTCGATCGGCTTGCGGGGGGTCCCGTGTGTCTCCACAGTGATCGTGGACCAGATGGGCAGCAGGTCGAGGTCGGTGAGCGCCTCGAACACCTGTTCCCGGGATACGTCGATCTCGATGCTCTTGTCGATCTTCGCCATCACGCCACCTCCTGGGGCGCGGCCCCGTCACTCCCAGCGAACGACGGCAACGCGGCCCTCCGTGTCGGCGTGCCCCTGGTCCGCCCACTGGAACCGGAAATGCACGCTAGGTGACAATCATCGGGGTGGCTCGGGGAGGAGGTCTCCGCCGAGCAGCGCTTGGAGCCCCGGGACGTCGAGCAACTCGACCTGCCCGTAGCCGCTCTTGATCAGCCCCGTGTTGGTCAGGGTGCGCATGACTCGGCTCACCGACTGCCGCCGCGCTCCGATCAGGTCGGCGATGACCTCGTGGGTGAGCCGCACGACGACTCTGCTGGACTCCTGCTCCTGCTGCTCCAACAGGACGAACGCCACCTGCGCTTCGAGCCGGCGAGTCGTCATCACGGCGAGCCGACGGCGGTCGGCATCCAGGCGGCGGGCGATGGACGCCATCCAGCGCAGGCAGAGCGCGGGGAACTGCTGCAGCAGCTGCATCCACTCCTCGTCGGTTATCTCGATCACCCACGTCCCGCGGGACGCGACGGCGTCGAAGGGCATCGGCGATCCCAGCAACACCGGAATGTCTGCGACAACGCCGCCTCGGCGCACCAGTGCCATGACCACCCGCCCGCCGCGGGGCAGGCGGGCCAGCAGCTCCAGCTCACCGTCGAGGACCACCAGGACACGGTGGGCCTCCTGGCCAGCCGCGGCGACGAGTTGCCCGGCGGGAACCCCGCGCGGGGCACCGGCGCGGCGGAGATGGGCGAGCATCTCCCCTTCGAGGAGCGTCAGGTCGTGGCGCGCGGACACTCCGCTGATCCAGCGGCCCGGCGGACCAACCGGCATGAGTTCTCCTTACGTCTGCGGCGACCTGATCGTGCACGTGCCCGCTGGTCGCCGCGCTACGTGCGGGGCAACCTCCGGGAACCGCTGCACATTCAGCGGCGATCGATACCTCGGAACTGTCACCTGGAGTGCAGTCCCCGTTTCCCTGTAGATGTGTCGAGCACCACCCTCCTGAGCCGGCCGGGCGGACGGGGTCGCCCGGCCCGGTGCCATCTGCTGGATCGAGGAGGGGTGATGGAGACGAGGGATCTGGTCACCGATGCTGCGTTGGTCGGAGTCGCCGGATACGGGGCAGCCAAGGTCATGGGCAAGGCGACGACGTTCATGTACGAGCAGCAGACCGACGAGGCCAAGCAGGAGGAGAAGGAGGCGAGCTACGGCGTCGCGTACAACGTGGCGGCGAAGAAGACCGCCGCCCTCGTTGGTAAGGAGCTCTCGCAGGACCAGGCAAGCAGGGCCGGCATGGCGATCCACTACGCACTTGCCCTCGGCTGGGTGCCCGTGTACATGGTCGCCCGACGCCGCTTCGGTATGACGCCGTTCGGCGCCGGTGCGGCATCGGGTCTGTCCATGGCAGTGCTCGTCGACGAGATCGGCAACCCGCTCCTCGGGTTCACGCCACCACCCCAGAAGTATCCACTGGTCAGCCATCTGCGCGGACTGGCCGGACACCTCGTCTACGGATTCGCCGTCGCTGCCATCGTCGAAGCCGGCTGGAAACTGACGGGACGTCGCTGATGTTCATGAAGCCGTCGCAGCGCCGACCGAGACGGGCAACCGAGTTCTCGGGCGGCTGGTCGCCGACGATGCGGCGACTGCGGACCCAGATGGCCGTCATCACGACGGCGTCGACGGCGCTGTTGTGGGTCGACAACCTCAGCGAGCACTACCGCGGCGGATTCCAGCGCAAGCTGATGTACGTCCCGGTCGTCGCCAACCCCGTCGTCGCCGCGGCCGGCGCAGTCACGGCCGTGACGGGCGGCCGACGCGGCGCTCGGCTGTTCGGCCTGCTGTCCGGCGCACAGACACTCATCGCGACGGTCGGCTTCATCGAGCACCAGCGGGGCATCCTCAACAGGCCCGGACACCACCAACCCCGACAGCTGCTGTTCAACGCCTGGTACGGCCCCCCGTCCGCGGCGCCGCTGCAGTACCTCGGCCTCGGATTGATGGGCCTGATGGCCACGGTGCCCCCGTCCGCCGCCGCCCCCGTCCTGGCGCGCATCCCCATCCATCGGCTGATGCGGGCTTTCAGCGCGCTAAACATCCCGCCGCTGTGGGGCGAGATCGGCTACCTGCACGCCCGTGGCGCCTTCCAGAACCCGGCGCAGTGGCTGCCCGTCCTCACCCTCCCGGTCGCCGGAGCGATGTCCGCGCTGGCCGCGATATCGGAGGCCGATACCGCACACAAGGCCGCCACGGCCGCATCAGGCTGGACCGCCCTGCTGGGTGTGCTAGGCACCGGCTTCCACTTGTACGGACTGCACCGGCGCTACGGCGGCTACCGACGCGGCTCCTTCCTGTTCAACTGGCTCAACGGGCCGCCGGCGCCCGCCCCGCTGCAGATGGTCGGCCTCGGCCTGGCCGGCCTGGCCGCCGAACGGGCGGTGAGCCGAGGATGAAGCCGTCTCCGTACCCAGGCTTCGATCCGATGCGCGAGTCGGAGGCGTGGGAGGACCGCGACCGTGCCCTCGTGCTGTCCCGCCTCCACGACATCCCGGCGCTGCGCTTCTTCTCGCCGGAGGAGGCGCAACTGCTGGACGCCGTCGTCGACCGTCTCATCCCGCAGCCCGACCGTGCCCCTGACGACCGGGTCGTCGTCACGCCGTTCCTCGATCAGATGCTTTTCGACGACGACACCGACGGATTCCGCAAGGACGGCATGCCGTGGGACCAGGAGGTGTGGCGGCAGGCACTGATCGGCATCGACCAGACGAGTAACGCCCGCTACGGACGGCGGTTCGTCGAGCTGGACGCCACGCAGCAGGACGACGTCCTCTCAGCGTTCCAGAGCGGCGAGGCCGAGGGAGCGGTATGGCGGCACCTGCCGTCGGCCGCGGTGTTCACGAAGGTGATCGAGCAAGTGGTGTCCGTCTACTACGCGCACCCCTCGGCGTGGGCGGAGATCGGTTGGCCCGGTCCCGCCAGCCGGCGCGGCTACATGCGCACCGGATACGGCCAGCTCGACCCGTGGCGGCCCCGCGAGATCGGATCGGCGTCCTCGGTCCAGCTGGTGGAGATCAGCGAGAGCGTCGGGGGCCCCTCCGGCTCGGTAGGGGGCACGCATTGACCAGCCATGACGAGGTCGACGCGGTCGTCGTCGGCGTCGGAGCCGCCGGTGCCGTCCTGGTGCGCAAGCTCGCCGACGCCGGCTGGCGCGTCGTCGGCCTGGACGCCGGGCCGCACTGGGACCCGCAGACGGACTTCCTGTCCGACGAACGCGCCATGTCCAAGCTGTTCTGGCGCGACCGCCGAGTCACCGGTGGGGACGATCCCATCGAGCTCGCAGGCAACGTCACCGGCAAGGGCGTCGGTGGCAGCACCGTGCACTACTCCATGTACGCGCTCCGGCTGCACCGGTCGGACTTCGAGACCCGGACCCGTGACGGCGTCGGCTCGGACTGGCCGCTGAGCTACGAGGACCTGGAGCCCTACTACGACGAGGTGGAGCGCGAACTCGGCATCGCCGGCCCCGTCGACTGGCCCTGGGACGCGCCCCGCCGCCACCGCTACCCCTACCGCCCGCACCAGCTCAACGGGGTGGGCGAGGTTATGGCGCGGGGATGCGACGCCCTGGGCATCACCTGGCGTCCGGGCGCCATTGCGACGCTGTCCGCACCGAAGGGCGACCGTCCGCCGTGCGTCTACCGCGGCTGGTGCCTGTCGGGCTGCACCACGAACGCCAAGTCCAGCACGCTGGTCACCTACGCGGAGGAGGCCGTGCACGCCGGCGCCGACATCCGCCCGCACTGCATGGTGCACCGCGTCGACACCGACGCGACCGGCCGCGCCATCGGGGTCACCTACTTCCGGCGCTCCGCGGACGGCACCGTGCACGAGGAGCGGCAGCGCGCCCGCGTCGTCATCGTCAGCGCCTACTCGATCGAGACACCGCGCCTGCTGCTCATGTCGGCGTCTTCCCGATACCCGGACGGGCTGGCCAACAGCAGCGGCCTGGTCGGGAAGGGACTGATGATCCACGGCTCCGACATCGTCTTCGGACGGTTCCCGGAGCCGGTCTCCCAGTTCAAGGCACCGCCCCCCAACACGATCACCCAGGACTTCTACGAGACGGACGCCGCCAACGACTTCGTCCGCGGCTACAGCATCGAGACCGTCGGGCCGCTGCCCGGCAAGTTCGCGCAGCTGGCGGCGTCGACCCTGGGCCTGTGGGGGGAGTCGCTGCGCGAGTTCATGTACGACTACAGCCACTACGCCGGGCTGGGACTGGTCGGTGAGACGCAGGCACAGGACGGCAACGGCGTACGGCTGTCGCCGGACGAGACCGACACCTTCGGGTTGCCCATCCCGGTCGTCACTTTCTCCTACGCCGACGACGACAGACGCCTTCTGGACGCCGGCGCCGACACGCAGCGCCGGATCCTGGAGGCGGCCGGTGCGGAGGTCACGTTCCGGGTCAGCGACACCGCGCACCTCATGGGCGCATGCCGGATGGGGAACGACCCGGTGACCTCGGTCGTCGACCGGAACTGCCGGGCCTGGGACGTCCGAGGCCTCTACATCTGCGACGGCAGCGTCTTCGTCACCTCCGGCGCCGCCAACCCCAGCCTGACCATCCAGGCCATTGCCGCCCGTACGGCCGACCAGCTGATCGCCGCCGGCCGGCGTCACGAGCTGTAGGCCGCACCTATCCAACCGAGAGGCACATCATGAGCAGCAGCACTGTCGCAGACGTCCTGGTGAAGCGGCTTCAGCACTGGGGGGTCGAGCAGGTCTTCGGGTACGCCGGGGACGGCATCAACGGGATCCTCGGCGCGCTCAACCGCGCCGGCGACAAGCCGCGCTTCATCCAGTCCCGACACGAGGAGATGTCCGCCTTCGAGGCCGTGGGATACGCCAAGTACGGCGACCGGGTCGCGGTGTGCCTCGCGACCTCCGGTCCCGGAGCCGTGCACCTGCTCAACGGCCTCTACGACGCCAAGCTCGACCACGTGCCCGTCGTCGCGATCGTGGGACAGCAGCCCCGCCACGCCCTCGGGGGGCACGCCCAGCAGGAGGTCGACCTGCAGTCGCTGTTCAAGGACGTCGCCCACGAGTACGTCCACACCGCCATGGCGCCGGAACAGTTCCCGGGGCTGGTCGACCGGGCTATCCGCATCGCCCTCGCCGAGCGCACGCCCACGTGCGTCATCGTCCCGGCCGATCTGCAGGAGGCCGACTACAGCCCGCCGCCGCACGCGCTGAAGTCGCTGCCCACCTCGTCGGACTACCGACCGCCCCGCATCCTGCCCCGGGAAGAGGACATCGCTCGGGCGGCCGAGGTCATCAACGCCGGCGAGCGGGTGGCGATCCTCGTCGGTGCAGGAGCGCGCGGGGCCCGCCAGCAGGTCGCCGAGCTGGCCGAGGTCACCGGCGGCGGCGTCGCCAAGGCCCTGCTCGGCAAGGACGTCCTGGCCGACGACCTGCCCTACGTCACCGGCGCGATCGGGCTGCTCGGCACCAAGCCCAGCTACGACCTGATGATGGACTGCGACACGCTGATCATGGTCGGCACCGGTTTCCCTTACCCCCGCTTCCTGCCCGAGTTCGACCAGGCCCGGGCGGTACAGATCGACATCGACCCCAAGATGCTCGGCCTGCGCTACCCCACCGAGGTGAACCTCGCCGGCGACGCCACGGCCACCCTCGAAGCGCTGCTGCCCCTGCTGGATCGCAAGACCGACCGGTCCTGGCGGCAGACCGTCGAGAGCAACGTCGCTGACTGGTGGCGCGTGGTGGAGACGCGCGCCATGAACGACGCCGACCCGGTCAACCCGCAACGGGTCTTCTGGGAGCTCTCCTCCCGCCTGCCCGACGACGCAATGCTCGCCGCGGATTCGGGGTCGGGCACCAACTGGTACGCGCGGGACGTGAAGCTGCGCGAGGGGATGCGCGCCTCGCTGTCCGGGACGCTCGCCACCATGGGGCCGGGCGTGCCCTACGCGATCGGTGCGAAGTTCGCCCGTCCCGACCGGCCCGCGATCGCCCTGGTCGGCGACGGGGCGATGCAGATGAACGGCATCAACGAGCTCATCACCATCGGCAAGTACTGGCGGGAGTGGGCAGACCCCCGACTGGTCGTCATGGTGCTGCACAACCAGGACCTGGCGCAGGTGACCTGGGAGATGCGCGGAATGGAGGGCGACCCCAAGTACGACGCGTCCCAGGACATCCCGTCCTTCCCGTACGCGCAATACGCCGAGATGCTGGGCCTGCACGGCATCCGCGTCGACCAGCCGGACCAGCTGGGCGACGCCTGGGAGCAGGCGCTTTCCGCCGACCGCCCGGTGGTGCTCGAGGTCATCGCCGACGCCAACGTGCCGCCCATCCCGCCGCACATCGACCTGTCGCAGGTCAAGGCGTACACGACATCGGTCCTGCACGGCGACACCAACCGGATCGACATGGTCAAGCAGGGCATCAAGGGGAAGCTCGCCGAGTTCACGTCATGACCGACGGGGACATCGACCCCGGCCGGGTCGACAGCGTCGTCTGCTCGGCCTACACCCTCCCCACCGATCGGCCGGAGTCCGACGGGACGCTGCGCTGGGACTCCACCACCATCGTCGTCGTCGAGGTCCGCGGAGGCGGCGCGACCGGCCTCGGTTACTCCTACACCGACGCGGCGGCCGCCGAGCTCGTCGACCGGGTCCTCGCCCCTGTGGTCACCGGACGACCGATCGTGGACACGGGTCGCTCGTGGGCGGCCATGGTCGATGCGTTGCGCAACATCGGTCGGCCGGGCCTCGGCTCAGCGGCGCTGTCCGCCGTCGACATCGCGCTCTGGGACCTCAAGGCATGTCTTCTGGAGACCTCCGTCGCGGCCCTGACGCCCGCCTTCCACGACGCCGTCCCCGTCTACGGCAGCGGCGGGTTCACCTCCTACTCCGACGCCGAGCTGCAGGAGCAACTCGTCGGCTGGGTGGACCAGGGCATTGGCAGCGTCAAGATGAAGGTGGGCCGCGAGCCCGACCGCGACGAGGCCCGGGTGCGGGCGGCCCGCTCCGCCATCGGTGACGCGGATCTGTTCGTCGACGCGAACGGCGCGTGGACGCGGAAGCAGGCACTGGCCTCCGCCGACCGCTTCGCCCAGTACGGCGTGACCTGGCTCGAGGAGCCGGTCACCTCCGACGACCTCGACGGCCTCCGCCTGCTGCGTGACCGGTCGCCCGCGGGGATGGACATCACGGCCGGCGAGTACGGCTACGACCTGCCGTACTTCCGCCGGATGCTCGAAGCCGGTGCCGTCGACTGCCTGCAGGCCGACGTCACCCGGTGCGGCGGCATCACCGGCTTCCTCGCCGTCGGGGCGCTCTGTGACGCCCACACGACCGACCTGTCCGCGCACACCGCCCCATCCGTCAGCGCCCACGCGTGCGCGGGTGTCTGGCACCTGCGGCACCTCGAGTACTTCCACGACCACGTCCGCGTCGAGGAACTGCTCTTCGACGGCGCGCTCACGGCCGCGTCCGGGGTCATCCGGCTGGATGATGGATGCCCCGGGCTCGGCCTGCAACTCAAGACGCTCGATGCCCAGCCGTACCGTGTCGCCTGACTCGCGGGACGTCGCCGCTGTCCGCACTGGGCGAGCGATGTGCTGCCGGTTGGGGGGCACCCAACCACACGGGCGCCCGGCGGGGGTCGAGCCGCCCATGAGACCCGTCATGGCCAACGACACCGAGGGGGCGATCGTCGCCGGCTACGGATCGCTGTCGGACTGCGCCTCCGCCGGTGTGGTCGTTACCAGCGGCTGGGCGGACCGGGGGTGCCTATCCGGCGCCAGCCGCGGTTATAGGACGGTCCATCGAGGCGCGCCCCGGTGGCCGGCACGTCGATGGCTGGCGGCGCCGCGCCACCATGGTCCCGCACCGTCACCTCGCCCGTTGGGCACGCGAGTCGTCGTGGTCCGCTCCCGCCCGGAGGCATGCCCCCCAGGCTCCGGGGGACCAGCCAGGTCGCCCTAAGTCAGCCGAGTTGGTTGGTGATCTCGATCGCGCCCTTGAGGCTCCGTGCGACCGGGCACCCGTCCGCGGGCAAGGGAGCCGGTCAGATCGAGCGATCATCCGAGACACCGACCTGGAGCAGGGATGCAGCCGGCCCGGCTCGGCACGCTCAACGTGGACGCCCGGGGGCGAGGGAAGTGGGGATGGAAGTCATGGGCCGTCTCGGCGGGTTCCCTGCATCAGACCGCCGACACGCAGGATCTCGGAGGGGCGATGGTGGACCGACCTGACGCGACGACGGCCCGGGTCGAGGTGCTCTGGCGGCCGGGCTGCCCCTACTGCTCCCTACTCCATGCCGGCCTGCGGCGGGCCGGCATCAGCACCCGTGAGCACAACATTTGGGCCGATCCTGCGGCGGCAGAGCGGGTTCGTGCCGCCACGGGCGGCGACGAGACCGTCCCGACCGTCGTCGTCGGCAGCCGGACGTTGGTAAATCCCTCCGTGGCAGCCGTCGTGGCCGCCGTCCGCGCGGAGTTCCCGGATGAGGCCGAGGATCTCGTGGGGGTGGCTCCGGAAGTGCCGCGGTTCCCCTCGGCGGTGTGGAGCCCGGCGTTGTGGACGCTCGCCGGGGGGCTGGTGTGGGTGGCGCTGGCGGCGTGGCGGCCGACGACCACGTGGCATCTCGGCCCGGCGCTGCTCGCCGCGGCCGCGCCGTGGGTTGTCGCGCAGGACCTGCGCGCCGGCGACCGGCGCGCTCTGCCCCGCCTCGCGGCTGCTGCCGTCGCAGGACTGCTCGTCTCCCTCCTGGTCGGCGGGGGGTTGGCGGCGACCGGACTCCTGCGGGGGCCGACGCTGCCCGGCTTCGCCGATCCGCTCCCCGAATCGGTGGTCTTCGCCACGGCAGGGGCCGTTCTCGCCGCACTCGTCGGCGCGCGCAGGGCGCTGCGAAGGCCGCCAGCGACACGGTCCGCATGGGTCGGTGAGCACATGCTGGCCCGCTCCGACGACGTCGTGATGGTGGAGGGCAATGCCTACTTCCCGGCGTCCGCTGTCCGGCCGGGAGCGCTGGTCCCGACGTCTACGCGGACGGTCTGTCCCTGGAAGGGGATCGCCCGGTACTACACGGTGACCCTCGGCGGGACCGAGCTCCGCGACGCGGCCTGGTCCTATCCCCATCCGCTACCGCTGGCGCGGCGGGTGAAGGGCCGTATCGCCTTCTGGGGTGGTGTTGAGAGCCGGACGGAGTAGGAAACCGGGACGTCGCCCCCTGCGACACGGGTCAGCATTGCCGCCGGGGGCCTGCGCCCCGGTCGATCAACGACGGGAACCGAGCAGCGATGGACGGCCCGCGTGACACCGCACGTGGTCCGGCGCATCGACCTACACCTCCAGGAGGACCTTCGATGGCTGAGCAGTTCGACGTGATCGTGATCGGCATGGGGCCCGGCGGGGAGGTCGCCGCCAGCCGGCTGCTGAAGGCCGGGAAGCGGGTCGCCGTCGTCGAGCGGGAACTGATCGGCGGAGAGTGCGCCTACTGGGGATGCATCCCCTCCAAGACGCTGCTGCGTCCACCGGAGGCGCGTGGCGGGGTTGAGCGGGCGGCTGGCGTCGGCGGCGCGGAACTCGACTGGGCGGACACCTGCGACTACCGCGACTACATGATCCGCCACCTCGATGACACCGCTCAGGTGGCCGGTTACGAGAAGCAGGGCGCCACTGTGGTCAAAGGTGCGGCGCGCCTCACCGGCCCGGGAACCGTGGACGTCGAGGGACGGGAGCTGTCGGCCGAGCACGTCGTCGTGGCGACTGGTTCCGAGCCGGTGCTGCCGCCGATCGACGGCGTCGAGGAGGTGGGGGCGTGGACCAACCGGGAGGCGACGACGCTGCGGGAGATCCCCCGGCGTGTGCTCATGCTGGGGGGAAGTGCGGTCGGGATCGAGCTCGGTCAGTTCCTGCGGCGCTACGGGGCGGACGTCACCATCGTGGAGGTGGCGCCCCGGCTGCTCGGGCGTGAGGACCCACGCCTGGGCGAGCTTGTCGGTGACCACCTGGCCCGCGATGGCGTGCACGTGCACACCGCCGTCACTCCGAAGCGGGTCCGCCGCGCCGGCCAGGAGACGGTGCTCGAGCTCGAGGACGGCGCGGAGCTACGCGGCGACGTCCTTATCGCCGGCACCGGACGTCGACCGCGTACAGAGGGTCTCGGTCTGGAGGCCGCCGGGGTGGAGCTCGGCGCGAAGGGCGCCGTTCCGGTCGACGAGCACTGTCGCGCTGCAGAGGGGCTGTGGGCGATCGGAGACGTCACCGGCACGATGCAGTTCACCCACGTCGCCATGTACCAGGCGCGGATCGTCGCCGACACCATCCTCGGGAAGCCTCGCCGTGCTCGCTATGACGGCATCCCGCGGGTGATCTTCTCCGATCCCGAGGTCGCCGCGGTGGGGCTGACCACCGAGGAAGCCGGGCAGCAAGGTCTACCCGTTGTCTCCGCCGAGATCGACCTGTCGCACACGATCGCCCGGCCCTGGACGTACGAGCGAGAGCCCCGGGGCTACCTCGGGCTGCTGGCCGACCCTGAGCGGCGGGTCCTGCTCGGCGCATGGGCGATCGCACCACAGGCCAGCGAATGGATCCACCAAGCGGCGCTGGCCGTGCGCGAGCAGATCCCGGTCGACCGGCTGCTCGACCAGGTCGCCCAGTTCCCCACGTACACGGAGGGCTACCTCAAGGCCATGGAGGAGCTGGAACTGTGAGGCGCCGAGCGGGTGCATCGCAGTGGTCCGGTGAAGCAGGACCGCGATCGCGGTGCGGTCAATGGTGAACCAACGCGACGACCTGTCGACGGCCGGAGCGGAAGGGCGGCAACCCTGCTCGCCGCGGCCCCGGAGACAGCCGATGAACCCGTGGAGGCAACCTTGAGTGACAAGCCGATCGGTGATTACGCGATGCTGTCGGACTCCCGGTCGGCGGCGTTGGTCAGCATTGACGGTTCGGTGGACTGGCTGTGCTTTCCGCGCTTCGACAGCCCCGCCGTCTTCAGCCGTCTGCTGGGCGAGCAAGCCGGGTTCTGGTCGGTCCGACCGGTGGCGGAAGCCCGCACCAGCCGCCGTTACGTGCCCCGGACCCTCGTGTCGGAGACGACGCACCACACCGGCGACGGCGTCGTGACGGTGAAGGATGCCATGGCGCTCGGCGCCCGCACCCGCGGCCATGAGCTGGGGGCCCGCGCGCCCGGAGTCCTCCTGCGGGAGGTGACGTGCACGCAAGGAAACGTCGACGTCGAGATGGTGTTCGCGCCGCGACCGGAGTACGGACTGGTCCACCCGTTGCTGCGCGAGGTTCCAGGCGGCGTGCTGGCGCGTGGGGGCGCGGACCTGCTGGCACTGTCGAGTCCGGTCCCGTTGTCGATGGAGGACGGGACGGCCCGTGCTCGCGTCGCGCTGTCGGACGGCGACACAGTCGGTTTCGCCCTGCATCACCAGTCGAGCTGGCAGGACGCCCCGGACCTGTGGAGTCAGGCGGACATCGCCCAGCGGCTGGCCGACACACGGCAGGGGTGGGAGACCTGGTCGCAACTGCACCAGAGCTACGAAGGGCCGTGGAGAGAGCTGGTCGATCTCAGCGGCCGGGTGCTGCAAGGGCTGACATACTTCCCGACCGGCGCGATCGTGGCCGCGGCGACGACCTCACTTCCGGAGTCCGTGGGCGGGACCCGCAACTGGGACTACCGCTACACGTGGGTGCGCGACGCGAGCATGACGTTGCAGGCGCTGTGGGTGGCCGCGTGCCCACACGAGGCCAGCACCTTCTTCCAGTTCCTGGCCGGCGCCGCAGCCAGCCAGGTCGAGCGGGACATGGAGCTGCAGATCATGTTCGGGATCGGGGGAGAACGTGACCTGTCCGAGCGGCAGTTGCCGCACCTGCCGGGGTGGCGCGGCAGCGCTCCGGTTCGCGTCGGCAACGGCGCGTGGCAGCAGCGCCAGCTCGACGTGTACGGGGAACTGCTCGATGCCGCTGCCCGACTTCCCGAGGTCCTCGAAAACCTCGACAGCGACACCCGGCGGTTCCTGGCCGGCGTGGCCGATGCGGCCGCCGCTCGCTGGCACGAGACCGACCAGGGCATCTGGGAGGTCCGAGGCGATCCCCAGCACTTCTTGTACTCGAAACTCATGTGCTGGGTCGCGATGGACCGGGCCATCGCCCTGGCCGACACGCTGCAAGCGTCCGATCGGGTGGAGCGCTGGCGCCAGGTACGTGAGCAGATCGCCGAGGCGATCCACAGCGACGGGTGGAACGAGCAGGTCGGGGCGTTCACCCAGGCGTTCGGCTCAGACGACCTCGACGCCTCCGCGCTGATGCTGTCGATCGTCGGCTTCCTGCCCGGTCACCACCCCAGGATGCTCGCGACGATCGACGCCATCGACCAGCAGCTCACCGACGAGCGAGGACTGGTCTACCGGTATCGAAGCCATGACGGGCTGCCCGGAGAGGAGGGGACGTTCCTGCTGTGCACCTTCTGGCTGGCACACGCCTTGGCCTTGGCCGGACGAACCACGCGGGCCCGCACGGTGTTCGAGCGGGCCGTCTCGTTCGTCAACGACCTCGGCTTACTCGCCGAGGAAGTAATCCCCGACAGTGACGAGCTGCTCGGCAACTATCCGCAGGCGTTCAGCCACATCGGGCTGGTGAACGCCGCCTGGGCCATCAGCGAAGCCGAGGATGAGAGCACGCCGGAGCCCCAGCCCCTGAGCCCCCAGCAGGCCGTCCCCTCAGACGCGCACGTCGTCGCCGAAGGATCGTGATGCGCTTGTCTGCATCCGCGACCGACCGGCACCCAGGGCTGCGGCACGAGGTGGCTCGCCGCCCCGTCGTCAACCGCCCCCGCCGAGACACAGGGACCCCGGGCGCGCTGCGATCTCGCCGAGCCGACGGCAACCCGAGCTGCTCCCAGGGAAGATCGATATCCGGTCGGTGCCCGGCAGGGACCACGATCGGAGTCTGCTCCGATGACCGTCGTTCTGCGTGCCAAGGACGTCCCCGCCGTCAGCGTCGAGCAGATGCGCGAGGTCGACCGGGTGATGGTGGAGGAACTCGGCATCGAGCTACAGCAGACGATGGAGAACGCAGGTCGTGCGCTCGACCGCCGGGCTCGAGTGATGCTTGGTGGCGACGCGGCCGCCCAGCGCGTGACCGTCCTCGCCGGTTCGGGGGGGATGGTCGGGGCGCGTCGGCTGTCCATCTGGGGGCCGAGGTAACCGGCATCCTGGGGCAGCCGCACGAGGAGTTGGTCGGCGTACCCGCCCACCAGCTGTCGATTCTGAGCCGGATGGGGTTGTCGGCCCTGGGCCCGGAGTCGCACCTGCCGCCTGCCGACCTGCTCATCGACGCCCTCATCGGCTACAGCCTCACAGGCGCCCCCCGACAACCGATCTCGAGACTCATCGATGCCGCCAACGCGGCCGGTGTTCCGATACTCGCCCTGGACATGCCGTCCGGCCTCGACGGCGATCGCAGGGTGCGCCAGGACCCGTGCATCTCGGCTGCGAGCACGCTGACCCTGGCGCTGCCCAAGATCGGGTTGCTGCAGCGTTCGGCGATGGCTGCGGTCGGTGAGTTGTTCCTGGCTGACATATCGGTGCCTGCTGTGGTCTACGACCGCATCGGACTGCGCGTCGCCGACATCTTCGCCCGAGACGACGTCGTGGCCCTGCGGTGACCGGCACGGCGCGCGCCCGAGCGGCGCCGGCGAACCCCGAAGCGCCACCCGCGAGCAGCCACACCATCCCGCCGGCGCACCGGGGCTGATTGCCCTGGAACGTGTACCCGCCTACCGCCCGCAACGAATCAACAGCGACCGACCACCGCGACACCGAGCGGTTCGGTCCCTCGACGAACAGGAAGAGCCATGCTGCTAGCAGGCCGTAAGGCAATCGTCACCGGCGCCGCCAGTGGGATCGGTAAGGCCACCGCCGAGCGGCTGGGCAGGGAGGGCGCCGGCGTATGCGTGAACTTCTTCTCGGAGAAGGAGCAGGAGGCCGCGCACGAGGTGGTCCGTGCCATCGAGCAGGCCGGTCAGACGGCGATCGCGGTCCAGGCCGATGTCGGCGATGAAGCGGACGTGCAGCGCATGGTGTGGGAGACCGTCGACGCGCTTGGCGGGATCGACCTGTTGGTCAACAACGCGGGCATCGAGAAGCAGATCCCCTTGCTCGAGACGTCCGTCGAGGACTGGGATCGGATCCTGCGGACCAACCTCACCGGAGCCTTTCTGTGCCTGCGTGAGGCCGGCAAGGTGATGGCAGAGGCAGGGCAAGGCGTGGTCGTCAACATGTCGAGCGTGCATGAGTTCATTCCGTGGCCGCAGTTCGCGCCGTACTGCGCCAGTAAGGCGGCGCTCAAGCTCCTCATGCAGACCGCCGCGCGCGAACTCGCGGGAAAGGGAATCCGGCTGGTGAACATCGCTCCGGGCGCTATCGAGACGCCGATCAACACGTTCGTCCTCGACGATCCCGAGGCCAAGCGTGCGGTGGAGGAGGAGATTCCGCTCGGTCGGATGGGGAAGCCGGAAGACATCGCCGGAGCGGTCGCCTGGGCCGCCAGCGACGAGGCGGGCTACATCACGGGATCCACCATCGTGGTGGACGGCGGCATGTCGACCTACCCCAGGTTCGTATGACCGTCCCGATGACGGTCGGCGGCAGGCGCGGGACGCCCGGAACAGCGCCTTGCGGTCGGGCGTGCCGCTGAACCGATTATCGGCGTCGCTCCGATGAGGGTCACTGCCCGCCCGGCCGGCACCATCTGCTGCACCGCTAACGGACGACAATCATCAGCAGGGACGCCCGGACCTCCGGGTCAGTCACGAGCACGAGTCTGGCGGCCGGACGACGAGCCGGAATCTCACCGTCGTACGCCGACCCGACCCGTCCGCCGCCAGCACAGTACGGCGTGTGGACCGAGCAGCACGGCAACGGTGTTGCAGAGCCGCCCGGTGACGACGCCGGAGTAGGCCACGCTTCACGTCGACGGTTTCCTGAGGGCTGCCTCAGGACGATCTGGCGATTACACGACCAGCGCAGCGGGCTCAAGCCCGCGCCCTTCCGGGAACCGTGGACGACCCGCGCCACGGAACGGACTGTCAGCCCGATGACAGACCTGTGAACGGGGCAAGGTCGGCGGAAGATGCCATCGCCACGTGCCGGTGCGCGCGCAGGCTCAGGACCGGCGGCTGATCCCGAGCAGGTCTTCCACGAACCGGAGTCGCTCGGGGACGGGGCATCCGGTCGCGTCCAGGATGAGGTTCATCATCTGGAAGTTCGCACAGACCCCGACCGCCGCCGCCGCCACCTCGCGGCTCGCCGAATGCACCAGGGCGTCGCGCGCCACGTCGAGGCGCCGCCCCGTCGCCATGGCGGTGGCGAGGTCGCGGAGCTGCTCGCCCCAGGGCAGTCCGGGCTCGATGCTCTCGTCCGCGATCGCCCGAAGGTCGGCCGAACCACCCGTCGTCTTCTCCACGCTCACCCGGAGCATGTTGGCGTGGGCGATCAGCTAGTAGAAGCAGTTGTTCAGGAGTGACACCCTGGCGGCCAGCAGTTCCATCTGCGCGCGGGACAGCAGGCCCTGGTAGGTGAGGTCGCCCATCTGCTCCATGCTCAGGTAGAGCTGCGCGTGCAGCCGGTCGCGATCGTCCTCCTCCGCCGGCACCGCCGAGAGTGCGTAACGCGCGCCGTCCTCCGGATGGGTTGGCACGAAGGCCTGGCGCAGCCGCACGTCGGGGTTCCGGCTGCGGGTCGGTTCCCCCGCGACGGGCTGGGGCAGCGGCTCCTCTGCCGAGCCGATGCCCCGGACGTAGGCGTCGATCGCCGCCAGTCGGCTGACGATGCCCACCACCTCCACGAACCGCTCGACCGTGAGGCCGCGCGCGAGAAGGTCGCTGACCCACTCCCGCGTGATGAGGTCCGCGGCGGCGGAGACCGACTGCGCTGCCTCGGTCAGCAGCGGGTCGAGTCCGGTGTACGCGTCGGCGAACGTGCGGGCGGCCCGGGCCTCCCTGGCCACGGAGACCCGCTCCTCGCCGGAGAGCCAGGTGCCCGGCATGGCCAGCCGCTGCCATTGGGAACGGAGTTCCTCGCGAAGGCCATCCGGCACCGGCAGAACAGCGCCGTCCAAGACGAAGGCCACGGGGCATCTCTCCTGGCTCGATCGCCATTCGGCGGCGGACATACCCGTCGTGAACGGGTATGGATGCTTGCCGGGCGCTGACGGTAACCGAGGTGCATATGCCTGATGCCGATGCAGCGGGCTCACGGTCCGGGTCAGCCGAGGTCGGCGATCCGGGTCGTCGGATGGAAGGCCGCCCAGGCGAACCAGAAGGTGTCCAGGTGCTCGACCGGTTCGAGTCGCTTCCCAGCCATCGGTCCGTCGACGGCCTCGCCCAAGACGTTCCATCGGGAGCCGGTCGCGTCGTCGATGAACCGCTCCCCCTGCCGGGTGAAGGCCAGCCGCTGTCCGTCCACGACCGGGTCGAAGGCACCGGTGGCGCCGACCGGCCGACCCTCATCGACCCGGCGATCGTCCAGGGGTGAGCGCAGGCCCTCGACGGCCCACACGACGACCGGTGCGCCGTCGACGGTCAGCTCGACCACACCCGTCTCGACCAGATCGACCAGCGGCACCGCGACCGGATCCCCGGACGCACCGAGCCCGGCCACCCGCTCCATGGCGGGCCGCCGCGGGTCGGGCTCACCCTGGAAGAGGAACGGGTTGCCGCCGGGCCGGTCGTAGCCGCCGTAGGGGTTGGCGCCGTAGTCACGCCTCGCTCCGGTGTCCCGGCTGAGCACCCACCCGTCGGGGTTGGCCTCCCGCCACTGCGCCCACGTCACGGTCTGCACCGGCACCCGGTCCAGCTCCTGCCCGGCGAGCACTCCTGCGATCGCCCGGCCCTCGATCTGCGAGAACAGGGACTCGGTCTGCCGGTCGTACATCACCAGGTCGGAGCGGTACAGCAGCCCGGAGGTGCCGAAGGTGAGCAGCCGGTCGCCCAGCTGCCGGTCGAAGGCCAGTGCCGAGTTGCACAACGGGCAGTAGGTCACGGCGACAGGACGGCCGTCGATCGTGTCGTTGACGATCTCGTGCCAGATCAGGATCCGCACCGGGTAGGCACGCGCGGTCTCCCCGATGGCGGGGGCCAGCACGGGTTCGTCGTCGGTCAGCCAATCGACCTCGGCCGCGCGCTGGAAGCGAGGTTCCTCGATCGGTGGGATGCCGTCCGGCGGCGGACCGCCGCTGATCACCTCGTCCGGGTCGACCAGCGGCGCGGGCAGGGCGGGGTCGTCGATGCGCTCCAGCGCCGAGGGGAGGTCCTCGCTCGGCGACCCGTCGACCTCCTCCAGCAGCACCGAGTCACCCGTGGTGGGACCGGCCCCGGTGCTGTCGACACCGGTGCGCTCCGCCGTCGGGCCGCCGCAGGCACCGAGCAGCAGAAGAGCCGCCACGCCCAGCGCCGCACGTCGGGCGCTCATCGCTGCCGCTCCCGCGCCCGACGACGGCCGGGGCGTATCGCACCGGCGACCCCGACTGCGGCGATCAGCCCGATCGCGACGAGCCCGCCCGGACCCAGGGCCGCGACCCAGCGCGTGAGCGCTCCTTGCACAGAGCTGGCCGCCTCGATGACCGGGTCGCCGCTCGCCGCGCCGGCGAGCACCCGGATCTCGAACCAGCCGTACCAGGCCACGTAGCCGCCGGCGACGAGCAGGAGCGCGCCGCTGCCGCGGCTGATCAGCGCGCCGGCGCGGCGCAGCGAACCGACGATCGAGGTGCGCGCGAGCGCGACGGCGACCGACAGCACCGTGACGATCGTCCCCATGCCGAGGGCGTAGACCAGGAAGGTGGCGGCGACCTCGACGGGTCCGCCGGTCCGCAGTGCCCCCGCGGTCACGGCGAGGAAGGGCGCCAGCGTGCACGACAGCGACGCCAGCGCGAACGAGACGCCGAACCCGACCTGCGACGCCCACCGCGCGGTGGGCGCCTGCCCGTGGCCGGCCATGCCCGATAGCCCCAGGCGCCGACCGGTCAGCAGCCACAGCCCGACGCCGACCAGGACCGCACCGATGAGCACGGTCAGCACCGGCAGGTACCGCTGGACCGACGCCGTCACCGACCCCAGCGCGAGACCGGCGAGCCCGAAGACGACGACGAAGCCGGTGGTCATGCCGAGGGCGAAGCCGACCGCGCGTGCCACTGCCGCTCTCCTGGCGGACCGGGCGTCGGCGACGATCAGGCCCAGGTAGGCCGGCAGCAGGGCGAAGCCGCACGGGTTGAACGCCGCGACCGCTCCGGCGACGAGGGCCAGCCCGAACACTCCCACGTCCATCGCGGCCTCACAGCAGGTCTTCGACGAAGGCGTCGAGCTGTCCGCCGGCGAGCGACCCGGCGAAGGACTCGGTGGTTCCCGCCGCGTCCACGAAGACGAACGTCGGCTGTGAGACGACGCCGAAGCGGTTCCACACCGCGCCGTCCTCGTCGACCAGATGCACCAGAGAGCCCGTACCGGTGTCCGCGACGAAGGACCGCATCGACGCCAGGTCACCGCGACCGGCCACGCCGATCACCTCGACCCGCCCGGCGTACTCGGCGGCGACCTCGGCGACGTCCGGGGCCTCGGCGCGGCAGATGGTGCACCACGGCGCCCAGAACCACAGCACCACCGGGCGGCCGGCCAGCCGGCTCGAGTCGAAGCTGCCCCCGTCGAGGGTGGAACCGCGCAGGTTCAGGGCCGCGGTCCCACCCCCCGACGGCTCGGCGGCCGGGACGCTCGACGCGGCAGGGGGAGCCCCGGCAGTCGTGTCACCGAGTCCGGCGGAGGGAGCACACGCGGTCAACGCCAGCGCTGCCGCGGCCGACGCCGCCCACCAGGACGCCGCCCCCCGCGACAGGGTGCTTCGGGCGGCCGTCCGGCCGGGCCCTCCCTCACCGTCCATGGCGCGTCCCCTCCGGCTCCGGGTCGGTCTCCTCCTCCTCGTCCCAGCCCGCGAGCAGGTCCTCGGGCGAGGGGTTGCCCAGCCAGCGGACCCGGCCGCGGAGCACGTACGTCGGCGTGCCGACGAGGCTGGCCGGCCGCGCGCCGGGATGCAGACGGTCCAGGTCGACCAGTTCGACCGCCGCGCCGGGCCGCAGCCGGCGCAGCTCGCTGACCAGCTCCCCGGCCCGCCGGCAGCTCGTGCACGCTGCGCTGACGTAGACCTGCAGCCGCGACGCCCGGGACGGCGTCGGCGGGACGTGGCGGCCCGCAGCTCGCCGGACCTCCTCGGACGCCGCCACGGTCGACGTTAGGCCGACCGCCGCCGCAGCAGCGCCCACGCCACCACGCCGAGGACCAGGCCGAAGATCACGTGACCGAGCAAGCTCATCAAGGCCATCTGGTTGACGACGAACACCGGCATCCCCATGAAGGCGGGCATCAGCAGCAGCGGGCCGATCACCCAGAGGACCACCCCGTACACCGCGCCGAGCAGCAGCGCCTTGCCGGCACCCCGGAGCAGACCGCCCAGCAGCACGGTGAACGCGGCACCGAAGAGGGCGGAGATCGCCAGGTGGACGACCCATCCCACTGCCACCGACGTGCTGCCCACGAGCTGGGCGACCATGCCGATCATCCCCATGACCTGCATCATCATGCCGAACACCAGGCCGCCGGCCAGGCCGCCGGCCACCCCCGCGGTCAGTCGTTGGACGAGCCCCGCGCGCCCGGCGCCCGTCGTCGTCCCGGCTGCTGCATGCGTCGTCGTGCGCATCGTGGTCCTCCTCTTTCCTGGCGGGCGGGTCGCCCGCTGCGCCGGACGCTAGGGCGGAGCAGCGTCGCCCGTCTGTGTGCCAGAGCACACTTCGGGCACCCGCCCTGTGCCACGCTGGGCCGGCGAGCGCCGGGGCCGGCGCCCGGCATCGCCCGGACAGCGGTGACAGGAGGGGGATCGGATTGTGACGGCCGACGCCGGCAGCGGGTCCACGCCGTCCTCCACGGTCCCGGTCTTCTGCCTGTCCGAGGTCGAGGTCTTCCAGGACCTCAGCCAGCAGGAGATGGCTGATCTCGCCGCGCGTGCTCCGATGCGGACGGCTGCGGCGGGAACCGTGCTCTGGTCGCCCCACGAGCCGCACCGGGTGCTGTTCATCGTCAAGGCCGGATCGGTGCGGATCTACCAAATCTCACCGGAGGGAAGGCGTGTGACGTTGGCCGTGCTCGGCCCCGGAGCGCTGTTCGGCGAGATGGAACTCATCGGCCAGCACATGGGGGAGGGGTTCGCTGAGGCTTTGGAGCCGAGCGTGCTGTGCCTGATGAGCGAACACGACGTCCGCACGATGCTGCTGTCCGACACCCGCATCGCGACCCGCATCATCACCGGGCTGGGCCGACGCCTCGCCGAGGTCGAGCAACGGCTCGCCGACACCGTCCTGAAGACCGCGCCCCAGCGGGTGGCCGCCGTCCTCTGCCGGCTGGCCACTGCGGCCCCGGAGTCCGGCCTCTTCGCGCCGCGGGGCTCTCACATCCGGCTCACGCACGAGCAATTGGCCGAACTGGTGGGCACCACCCGGGAGACAGCAACGAAGCTCCTGGGTGAGCTACGGGGGGCCGGTCTCGTCACGCTCCGCCGGGGCGGAATCGTCGTCCTGGACCTGGATGGACTGCGGGCCGTCGCCGAGCACTCTGATCTCGGGCTCGGGTCTCCTCAACGGCCGGCTCGGGCAGGGGAGTGAGACGAAGGAAAGGTGTTCCTTCGCGGCAGCGCTCACGTCCGAAGCGGCATCCCCGCCTGCGTCAGTCGAGCCGCTGGCCCTGGTCGAACTCCATCCATATGCGGCGCCGGTCTTCGCGGCTGCGGGCCCGGGCCATCGCCTGCACGCGGCGTCGCTGGTCGTCGGTCGCGTGATGCTGGGCCACCGCGATCTCGGCCTCGCGCATCCCCGCCTCGGCGGCGAGCTCCTCGGGGGTGGTCGGAAGATCCGGCGGCTCGTGGACCTCGGGATGCGGATGGGCGTAGGGGCTGTCCGGCGGGAGGTTGCCGCTGATCCGGCCGTAGGCGCCCAGCACGAGCAGCAACAGCCCCACGACGATCGAGAAGATGACGTTGCTCATCCTGAAGGCGAGGATGTTGAAGCTGGTCCGCAACAGCGCCAGGTTGACGAGCCCTGATAGTAGGAACAGCACCCCGAGGACGATCATCACGGTCGAGGCCAACCGAGGGCTACGCAGGGCGGCGCCGACGAGGACGGCGGCGACAACCATCGAGAGGCCCGCCAGAAGGCCGTTGGAGGAGAGTCCGAGGATGGGCCGGCCGACGGTGGAGAGGAACGGCACCCCCCTCACGAAGCCCAGGACGCCGAAGACCAACAGCATCAGCCCGACGATCACAGCGCCCAGCCGGTGAACGGCGCAAACACGTTCAGCGACGATCGGCTGGTCAGCCGCGGGGCCCGATACAGAGTCCGAGGCGGCTCCGTGGTCGGGGGCTGGGGAGGGCTCGCAGAGCTGCCCCGCGCTGTGAGTGCGAACACGGCTCAGAACCTTCATGGCGCGCTCCTCGGGGGATGACGGAACATCCGGCCGTAGTGCGGCCCCCGGCGCTGACCCTTGCGTACACCTGGGGACGCCTACGGATCGAACGTAGGACGACCGCACGGTCCCCTCTGTGATGGCGGACACACTCGCGTCGACAGCGGAAATCCGGCGCTAGTCGATGACCGCCGTTCTGACGGCTCGCGACAGTCGTCGGGCGTCGGGCGTCGGGCGGTACGGCATCCGAGCGCGGCGAGAGGTACCGCACCGGCGCAGCACTGAGCGGCACCTGGAAGGTCACCGCTGGGGGCCACCATGCCTTCTACGAGGGTCGACTCGTCGCTCCGGTTGAGCATCGAGACATGACCGCGGTCATGGAGCGTGTCCTCCGCCGTCTACGGAAGGAGGACACGGACGAGCGGCAGGAGGATGGTTGATCTCGCGGGGCCGGCAACTCAACGAAGGCTCAGTGACGTGCCATGGCCGGGCGCGCGAGATGGCGGGCGACCGCCGCGCGACTGTGCGCCTGCTGTCGTTGGGGGCCGGCATGACCCCCGAACGTCGTCACGCTCGGCCACGATCGATGATGCGGCAAGCAGAAGCATGCCCACAGGCCGGGACGGCGATTCTCGACCACCATTCTGACCACCATTGGCGTCCGTTCGGGGCAGTCCCCCTGCGTTCGCCGCCGTTCCGTAGGCCGGTTGACTTGCGCAGATGAACTCAGGCGGACATGCGCGGACCTCCGCCCCACGGCTGGGGGTCAAGGGGTCGCAGGTTCAAATCCTGTCAGCCCGACAGCGGGAAACCGCAGCTCAGGGGCCGTGTCGGAGACATTCGACACGGCCCCTGAGCGCTTCTCCGGGCGGTTCGACCACCGTCAGGTCACCCTCACCTGCAGAAGCCGGGTGCTGTAGCGCCCTCGGCGGGGGCTCGGTCGAGGGCGAGCGGGGACAGCACGGGGGCTGGAGCGTCACGCCCCTGTCCGCAGGCGGAAGACCCTCCGGCCGCGCTGCTCCACCGCCCCCTGCAGCACCGCGATCTCCGCCGCTCAGGTCCGCTGACGTGCGGATGACCTCGGCGGGGCGGCGCCCGGCTGATCGGACGCTGCCGGGCCCGGGTCGGCGGGCGCCTCGGGGTCCCCGCCGCGGGCGGGGGCGCCGGTGTCGGAGGCGGGCCGGGTGCCGGAGAGGTGGCGGGCGGTGTTGACCAGGCCGACGTGGCTGAAGGCCTGCGGCGTGTTGCCTACCTGCCGGCCGGCGGCGACGTCGTACTCCTCGCTGAGCAGGCCGAGGTCGTTGCTCAGGTCCAGCAGCCGGGTGAAGAGGGCCTCGGCCTCGGCCCGCCGGCCGATGCCGGTGAGTGCGTCGGCCAGCCAGAAGCTGCAGGCGAGGAAGGCTCCCTCGTCGCCGGGGAGGCCGTCGACCCCGCCGTCGACGTCGGTCCGGTAGCGCAGCAGGAAACCGTCCTGGTCCAGCTCGCGCTGGACGGCGGTCACGGTGCCCACCACCCGCGGGTCGTCCCACGGGAGGAAGCCGACCCGGGGGATGAGCAGCAGGGCGGCGTCCAGACCCTGGGAGCCGTAGAACTGGGTGAAGGTCCCGCGGTCGGCGTCGTAGCCGTGGCGGCACACGTCGTCGTGGATCTCCTGGCGCAGCCGTCGCCAGCGGTCGACCGGCCCGTCCAGCCCGAAGTCCTCCACCGCGGAGACGGCGCGGTCGACCCCGGCCCAGGCCATGACCTTGGAGTGGACGAAGTGCCGCCGCGGGCCGCGGACCTCCCAGAGGCTGTTGTCGGGCTCGTCCCAGGCGCCCTCGAGGAAGTCCAGCAGCGCGTGCTGCAGGTCCCAGCCGTCGGCGGTGCCGGCCAGACCGGACCGCCGCGCCAGGTGCAGCCCGTCGAGCACCTCGCCCCAGACGTCGAGCTGGAACTGGCCGGCGGCGGCGTTGCCGACCCGCACCGGCGACGCGCCCTCGTAGCCGGGCAGCCACGGGATCTCCACCTCCGGGATCCGCCGGGACCCGTCGAGGGCGTACATGATCCGCAGCTCGGACGGGTCGCCGGCGGCCGCGCGGAGCAGCCAGTCGCGCCAGGCCTGCGCCTCCGCGAGGTAGCCGGTGCCGAGCAGCGCCTGGAGGGTGAAGGTGGCGTCCCGCAGCCAGCAGAACCGGTAGTCCCAGTTGCGCGACCCGCCCAGCTGCTCGGGCAGCGAGGTCGTGGCGGCGGCGAGGATCCCGCCGGTGGGGGCGTAGGTCAGCGCCTTGAGCGTGAGCAGCGAACGGCGGACGGCGCCGGCCCAGTCGCCGGTGTACCGGCATCGGCCGATCCAGTCCGCCCAGAAGTCCTCGGTCTCGGCGAGCGCCCGGTGCGGGTCCGCCGCGCGGGGTCGGGGCAGGTGCGAGGCCGCGTGGGTGAGCACGAAGGCCACCGACTCGCCGGCGGAGACCTCGAACTCGCCCCGCACCAGGCCGTCGCGCTGCTCGACCGGGACGTCGCTGCGCAGCCAGACGGCGTCCGGGCCGGCCACCCCGGCCAGCTCGCCGTCCACCGTGCGGGTCCAGGGCGGCACGTGGCCGTAGTCGAAGCGCAGCGCCAGCTCGGTGTGCATCGGCACCCGGCCGGACACGCCTTCGACGATCCGCACCACGTCGGGTGCCTGTCCGCGGGGTGGCATGAGGTCGACCACGCGAACGGTGCCGTCGGGGGTCTCCCACTCGGTCTCCAGCACCAGGGAGTCGCCGCGGTAACGGCGGCGGGTGCAGGCGCCGGCACCCCGTGGGGCGAGCAGCCAGCGGCCGGCCCGTTCGTCGCCGAGCAGGGCGGCGAAGCAGGCCGGTGAGTCGAACCGCGGAAAGCACAACCAGTCGATCGACCCGGTGCGGTCGACCAGCGCCGCGGTCTGCAGGTCGCCGATGAGCCCGTAGTCCTCGATCCGCCCGGCCATGCCGCTCCTCCTCCCGGTCGTTCCTGTCGATTTCCGCGGAGATCGCCGTCAGGTCTCCAGCGTGATCACGGTCTTCACGCCGTCGGGGTCCGGGCGCAGGGCGTCGGTCGCCGAGGCCAGCGGCACCCGCCGGGTGAGCAGCCGGTCCAGCCAGTCACGGTCGGCCCCGGCCAGCGCGTCGGCGGCGGCCCGGTAGTGGTCGAGGTTGGCGTTGACCGAGCCGAACACCGCGTCGTTCTCCAGCACCATCGAGCGGTTGAGCCCGCCGGCGTCCCACTCGATCCGCCGTCCCCGAGGGGAGACGCCGGTCAGGCAGGTGAGCCCGTAGGGGCTGGTCGCGCCCATCGCCGCCATCACCAGCGGCGCCGCTCCGGTGGCTTCGACGACGACGTCCGGCCGGCCGGCGGCAACGGCGTCGTCGAAGCCGTTGGAGTGGTAGGTCGCGCCGAGGTCGCGCACCAGGCCGGGTTTCACGCCGTCGGTCACCCGGTCGAGGACGTGCACCTCCAGGCCGCGCTGGACGCCGAGCAGAGCGGCCAGCAGGCCGATCGGCCCGGCGCCGGTCACCAGCACGGTGCGCGGCTCGAACCACGACCGCCCGCCGATCAGCTCGATCTGCTGCCAGGCCTTGGCGACCACGCTGGTGGGTTCGAGCAGCACGCCGACGTCCGCCAGCGCCGGGTCGAGCCGGACGGCGTAGTCGGCCTCGACGCACCAGCGCTCGCCGGCGTAGCCGGGCAGCTCCTTGATGCCGCGCTCGGTGTAGCGCCCGTTGCGGCACATGTCGAAGGCGCCGTGCGCGCAGGCTCCGCAGGGGACCGGGTCGGGGCGGCGGACCACCCCGACGACCAGGTCGCCGGGCGCCAACCCGCTGCCCTGCGGCGCCTCCTGGACCCGGCCCAGGGACTCGTGCCCGATGACCAGGTGTTCCTGCCCGGGTGGGGCCCAGCCGTACTCGCCGGCCGCGATCTCGCGGTCCGTGCCGCAGACGCCGACTGCCAGGCCGTCCACCAGGAGGTCGCCCGGCCCGGGGACGGGGTCGGGCACGTCGCGGACGGCGGCCGAGCCGGGTGACCCCGGGATGACGGTGAGGGCTCTCATGGGGACTCCGGTCGCGTGGTGGCAGGAGGCGGCAACGATCGGTCGCCACGGCGAGCTCCGGCCGGACGGGTTGCGTCGTCTGCGTGTGCTCCGGGCCGAGGAGGCCGGGGGAGACCTCAGCTGAGGGCCAGGCCGCCGCCCATGGCGCGGTGGTCGGGATCGACCCCGAGGTCCCGGAGGATCTCGGCGTCCCTGACGGTGTCGACCTGCACGTCCAGCACCTGCTCGGCCCTGCGTGCCTCCTCGGTCCTGCCACCGGCGCGGAGGGTCTGGACGACGTTGCTCCTGTCGATCAGCACGACCGGTACCGCCGCCCGTGCCGGTTCTGCGCGAGGGCCCTGATGGACCGGGGGACCGGGAGCGCCTCCGATCGGGGCGGGCGACACCTCCCGCGGTCGACCTCCTGGCGACGTGGACCCACCGCGTTCGCCTCCCGTCGTCTCCGAGGGTCCGGTCCGGAGGGGGCCGGCCCGGACCCTCAGCATGCTCCGCGCGTCGTCACCGGGCGATCCTCGCTCGGCGTCCGCCACGGGGTCGTCACCTGCTCCCGCCGGTTCATGACCGTCGCGTGACCGCGGACGCCGGCACTCAGCGGCGCGTCGCCGGGGGAGGCGGCGCCCTCACCTCCCCGAGGGCCGGCCGTCACGGGGTCCACGAGTCGGGGCCACGAGTCGGGGCCGCGCGGCGGACCGGCGAAGGGGGTCAGCTGCGCCGGTCCGTGCTCCGGGGGTCCTCGATCTCGACCTCCTCCCTGCGCAGGTCCGCGCCGACCTGCTCCTCCTCCGTGGCGGTCTCCTTCTCCACGCGCACGCGCTCGACCGGCACGGCTTCCTTCGCCACGACCGGGCGCTCGGCGTGGAGGGGGACCTCGAGTTCGTCCTCGCTGAAGGCGTGACCGGACCCGGCGTCGTCGGCGGCGGTGACCGGCTCCCGCTGGATCCGGATCTCCTCCCGGGAGACGGGCACCGTCTCGGTCACGTGGTCGGTGACGACGTACTTCCGCAGCCGGGCCCGGCCGACCTCCTCGGAGCGGGTGCCCGTGACCAGGCGCTCCTCGGACCGCGTCATGGCGTCGTCCGTGGTGGTCGGGCTCTCGAGCGCCGTGCCGACGTCCAGCCCGTAGTAGCGGTAGAGCTCCTGCTCCTCTCGCGGGGACAGGTGGCCGTCACTGTCGATCCTCGGTGCGTCCTTCACCGCGTTCTTGCTCACTGACACGTACACGCCGTCGTCGGCCAGGGCGGCGTCGCGGATCGGGACGAAGGACTCCTTGGTGCCGAACAGACCGGTGCGGACGGTGATCCACTCCGGCTGAGCGGTCTGGTCGTCGAGGTAGACCTCGGAGGCCGATCCGATCTTCTCGCCGCTCGGGTCGTAGACGTCCTTGCCGGTCACGCGGCCGATGCTGTCGGTGCCGATCATCTTCTTCTCCACTCCTCGTCGTGGCAGTCAGCCCTGTTCCCCCAGTCTCTGGACCGACCCGGAGCGCTGCCGCCGCCTTGACCGACTCGTCACAGAGACGTCGCTCCCGCTTCATGAAGACGTCCACGAGCCCGGTGGCCGCGGGGCAGCGCCGCCACGGAGCGCATCGCCCACCGGCAGCAGACCGAGGGAGGGGACCACGGTCGCGCCTCGTCACCGACTGGCTGGTGGAGCCCCGTGCTCGCCACCCACGTCGGCACGGTCGGCGGTCGGCCGACCTCGATGGGCGATCCACTCGCGTCGACCGCGGGGTCGTCCGGTCCCGGTCACACGGCCATCCCCGGAGGGCTGCCCGTACGGCTTCCCCCAGGTCCGGGCCTCGACCGCCGATCGCGAGTCACTGTCAGGCGGCCATCCCAGCGGTGTGGTGGCGTCGCTCTCCCGCTCGTCGGGGGAGGGCCGACGGCGAGCATGCCGCGTCCGCGTCGTAGCGGTGGATGGCCGCTGGGTAGGCGCGCAGTGCTGCAGTGACGGCGCCATGTACGGCCGGATGGACAGGCAGGGACAGATGTCCGACGCCGCGGACGAGCACGTTGCGGGTGGCGAGGTCGGGGTGGTCGCAGCGCCCCGAGGCGGTCGGCAGTACCACCTGGTCGGCGTCGCTGTAGACGGCAGTGATCGCTGTCCGACATCCGGGGGCCGGCTCGCTCAACTCCCGCATGATCGACGAGCCCGGTCGTAGCTGGCGGCCCAGCCGGGTCGGCATCATGAGGGCCAGGGCCGTGCCCTGGTGTGGTGTCCCCAGGGTCACCAGCGACTCGATGGTGCGGTCGCCGCCCTGTCGCTGGACGTGGTAGCGGGCGATGAGTCCGCCGAGACTGTGTCCGACGACGTGCACGCGTTCGTGCCCGGTCTGTGCGCGGATGCGGCCGATGTGTCGTCCGAGGTCGACGGCGAGGCGGGGGATGTCACCGCTGAGCGGGCTGTAGTTCCAGCAGCAGGCCGAGGCGAACCCGCTTCGACGGAGCTTGCGCCGCATCACCATGAACACCGAGCGGTTGTCGTTCAGCCCGTGCACGAGCAGGACCGGGGTCCCGGCAGTGTGGCCGGCGCCGGGGTCTAACCGCTCGGCGCGGATCCCTGAGACGTACGTCAGCGCGTGAGCGCCCGCCCAGGTCAGTTCGGTCAGGAACCCGGTCAGCGGGGCAGCCCAGGCAGGGGGAGATCCGCTCGACCTCGCGGCACTGCCCGCGCACCCCGGCTGACCGGCGCCGGTGCGCACGTCTCCTCCCGCCGCTGGACCGCGGGCCGCAGGCCCGAGCGGGTTCCTCTCCATGACGGATCGGTGCCCGGCCGCGTGTGGAGGATCCGCATCGCAGTCCTATCGACACGGAGCCGCAAAGGCGCCGCAAGAACCGTCTCGGTGCGGCTGTTCTCCTTCGTCGAGGGGCGGTCTCCGTCATCCGGGAGGACACCTGCCCTGGTACTCCCTCGTGGCCGAGGCCGGCCTGCGGCGCGGAGCGGAGGGGACGTGGCTCCTGGTGGTGTCTTCTCCAGCCGTGTGGCGCCCGCCTTGCGTTCAGGTGTCAGGAGCGGGTCACCGGCGCCACCACGGCGGTGCCGGGGCACTGACGGTGGGCGGTCCCGCGCACCGCCGGCGGCCGTCTCCACCCCAGCCCCAGAGGAGACACCATGCGTGAGTCTGCGCCTCGATCCGTGGCGGCCATCGATGCCGATCTGCGTGCGCTCCAGGCCATCAGGAGAGACGCACTGCGCGAGCTCGCAGAGGTGAGGCGCCGTCAGAGCGAACTCGCCGACCTGGAGGCCGAACTCGTCGTGGCCGTCGAGTTGCGCTCCCGGCGCATCGACGACGTGCTCGACGAACGGCTGCGAGCCGACCCCGGGGCCGCAGAGCGGCTCCCGGCCTTCTCGGATGCCGGGCGCTCCGACCTCGCCAGCGTCCGGTGAAGCCGAGGTCCGTCAGCCTCCGGAGCGATGCGGGGGCGTGCGGACGGTCGGCCGCGGCCGGTGCCCGCCGCGGACCACAGCAGGCGCCGGTAGGGCCGAGTTCATGACGGTCCCGAGACGGCTGATCGGGCCGGAACCCCATGGTGGTTACGCCTCCGTGACGGTCCCCCGGACGCCGGGATGACGGTCCCGGGAGGGGGCAGGGGGAGGGGTGTCACCGATCCGTTCGCGGGCCGGCGACGGCCGGCACGCACCCACCCATCGAGGGCCGGGACGGGTGGTCCCGCCGGCCCTGCCGATCCATCTCCCGAGGAGTGAGGAACATGGCCACGAGCATCGTGGACGACGTCCGGACGCCCGGACGGATCACCGACCTGGTCCGCTGGGGGCCGGTGGTCGCCGGGGTGGTCATCGCACTGGGCTTCTTCGCCTTGATGAACGTCCTGTGGCTGGCGCTGGCCCACAGCGTCGGCGGTGCCGACGGGAACGGCTGGATCAGCGGCAACCTCGGCTGGTTCATCGGGGTGACGGCGGCCGTGGCGCTGACGCTGGCGGGCTTCCTCGCCGGCTTCTTCGCCGGCCCGCGAGGTGTCGCGGCCGGGGCGACCAACGGTCTCACCGCCTGGGGTCTGCTGTTCGTCCTGTCCCTGACGGCCATCGTCCCTGGCGCGCTGAACCTCACCGACCTGCTGGGCGCCGGTCTGCAGGACGACCAGACGACCGCGGGCGGGCCCCTGGGGACCGCCGGGGGCGGGTTCACCGTGGAATCGGCGCTGTGGGTCAGTTTCTGGTCCCTGTTGGCCGGTGTGGTGCTGGCCGCGCTCGGGGGCATGCTCGGCGGCAAGATGCGCCGCCCCGTCGTGGAGTCGAAGCGTTCGAGCCGGGACACCGAGCCGAGGGCCGTCGCACCCGTACCGGCGCCGGCCACGGGGGTCACCATGACCGAGAACCGGGTCGTCGACCGGGAGCCGATCGACCGGTCGGACGAGGTCACGGTGACCACGGAGGACGCCCCGCGCCGCCGTTGAGTCGCCGGGCCGGGCCCGGACACGGCCCCGCCCTCCACAGCACGGAGGCACCCGGCCGGCTGGAGCCGGGTGCCTCGTCTCCACCGGACCCGGGGAGACGCCGTGGTCGGGCAGCCGCCGGCGCCCGCACGACCTGACGGGACGCCATGGAGCAGGACGACGCGGTGGCCGTGGCGGGCATGGGACGGGCGTTCGCCGGAGCACTGCTGTTCTCCATGCCGCTGTTCATGACCATGGAGCTGTGGCGCCTCGGCCTGGCGGTGGACCGCTACCGGCTCGCCCTGCTGCTGCTCAGTACCGTGCTCCTGGTCGTGGGTCTGGCCCGCGAGCTCGGTGGGGCGTCGGAGCAGCCGGGATGGCGGGGCTGCCTGGTCGACTCCGGGGTGGCCTTCGTCATGGCCGCGCTGGCCGCCACCGTCGTCCTGACCGTCCTCGGCGCCGTCTCCTGGTAGCAGGACTGGCGGGACGCGCTGTCAGTCGTGGCGCTGGAGACGCTGCCGGCGGCGGTGGGTGCCTCGTACGCGCGCAGCCAGCTGGGCCAGACGAGTCCCCAGCCGCAGCGTGGGGGCTACGGGCACGAGGTGTTCCTCATGGCCGCCGGCGCGGTCGTCTTCGCCGCCAACGTGGCGCCGACCGAGGAGATCGTCCTCCTGGCCGCCGAGGCGACCCCCTGGCACGGGCTGGCCCTCGTGGCGCTCAGCCTCCTGCTCATGCACACCTTCGTCTACCGGGTCGGGTTCAGGGGGCAGGAGCAGGCGCACCACGGCCCGCTGCACAGCCTTCGCCAGCCTGACCGTCGTCGGCTACGCGCTCGCCGTCGCCGTCGCCGCGTACCTGTTGTGGACGCTGGGCCGATTCGACCAGGCGGGCTGGACCACGCTGGTCATGGAATCGGTGGTCCTCGCACTGCCGGCGTCCCTCGGCGCCGCAGCCGCCTGGCTGATCCTGTGAGGAGCACGTGAGCGCATCGCGGAACGGCACCCGGTCGGCGGGCAGGGGTCCCGGCGCCGCCGAGTACCTCGCAGGGGCGCTGGGCGGTCTACTGGTCCTCGCTCTCCTCGCCTTCCTGGCCTACCAGGCCCTCGGCGCCCGGGAGACCGCGCCTGAGCTGGCCGTCGTCGTCACCGGCGTGGAGGAGGCCGGAGCCGGCTGGACGGTCCACTTCGAGGCGGTCGACTCCGGAGGCACACCGCCGAGGCCGTCCAGATCGAGGGTGCCGTGCTCCGCGACGGACACCCGGCCGACCAGGCGTCCAGCTCGATCGCCTACCTCCCTCCGCACAGCTCCCGCGGCGGGGCGTTGGTCTTCTCGACCGACCCGGCGAGCGGCGAGCTCGAGGTGGCACGGTCGGCTACCGGCTACCGGCTGCCCTGAACCGGACCGCCGCGGATGTTGCGCCTGGCTTGCGGGTGGGTGTCAGAAGCACCGCAGCCCGGGTCCGCGCCACCGGGTCGGGCACGCATGCCGTGTCCGACACAGCGGTGCTGCCCGAGGCAGCCCACGACGGAGCAGAGGAGCGATCATGATCACGAGCGGGCGCTCGACCCCACTCGGTAGGGGGCCGGCAGGACGCACTGCCGCGGCCCTGGTGGCGGCGGCCATCGGCATGGGCGGCCTGGCCGCCTGCGGCGACTCGGCCGGCCCGGAGGCCGGGGGCGTCACCACGGAGGACCTCCAGGGCATCGAGGACGACCTGAGCGCGCTCGAGGAGCGGGTCGGCGCCCTGGAGGATGCCCCGGCGGACGCCGAGGCGCCGGTGGACCCGGTGATCGAGGACGAGGCCGGGGTCTTCGAGGACGCGGAGGCGCTTATCGGTCAGGAGGTCACGGTGAGCGCGGGCGTGTCCGAGGTGATCACCACCACCGACGTGGGCAGCGCCTTCCGCATCGGCAACGAGACGGGGGAGCCCATCGCGGTCGTGATGGCGAGTCCGCCGGCGCAGCTGGAGGTCGACGACGTCGTCCGCGTCTCCGGCACGGTGGTGAAGGTCCAGCGCGACACCTTCGAGCAGGACTTCGGCATCGCGTCCGACGAGCTCTTCGACGACCCGGAGGCGTTCTTCTCCGCGTTCGAGGGTGAGGTCGCCATCGCGGCCGACCGCATGGAGGTGCTCCAGGAACAGACCGAGGGCTGACAGCACGTCCCGCGGCGCCCCGCGGCCGGACACCGGGCCTCGCCCGGCCGCCGGTCGCGGGGCGCTCCGCTGTCCGCCTCGGACGAGCCCCGGGGAGCGTCATCGCCGGAGCCCGTCATCGCGTTCCGGGAGCGGGTCGAGCTCCGCCCGCCGGCGCTGCACCGGGTCCATCGGGAGACATGGGCGGCCATGGGCGGGGCTGCCCGGCCGGTGGAGCGGGGTGTTGCCGCACGTACTCGGCGATCCGGTAGGTGACCGCCATGAGGGGGACGGCCAGCAGAGCCCCGGCGAGCCCCCACAGCAGCGTCCCGGCGGTGACCGCGACGAGGACGGCGGCCGGGTGTACCCGCACTGCGTGGCCGACGATGAGCGGCTGCAGGACGTTGCCCTCGACCTGCTGCACCACGAGGACGACGACGAGCACGATGACCGCGTCGCTGGGCCCGTTGGTGACGAGGGTGACGAGCACCGCCACGGCGCCGCTGACCGTGGCCCCGAACAACGGGACGAACGCGCTGAGGAACGTCAGCAGGGTCAGGGACACCCACAGCGGTACGTCCAGGACGAACAGGGCCGCCCCGATGCCCACCGCGTCGATGAGCGCCACCACGACGGCGCCGCGGACGTAGCGCGCCAGCGCCGTCCAGGCGCACCGGCCGGCCCCGTCGACCTGTCCGCGCCGCCGGTGCGGCACCCGCTCCAGCAGCCAGGTCCACATCCCGGCGCCGTCCTTGAGCAGGAAGAACAGCAGGAAGATTACGAGGACCACCGCGGCCAGCAGGTGGAGGGCCATCCGCGCCGCCGCCGTGGGGTCGGGGGCCACCTCGTAGACCTGGTTCACCACCGCGTTGCGGACGTCGGTGACCTGCTGCGGGTCCACGTGGAGTGGACCCTCGACCAGCCACACCCGGATGCGGTCGATGCCGGCGGCCAGCGGCCGGGTGAGGTCCCGCAGCTTCGCGGCCGCGCGGAAACCCAGGAGGAAGCCGACGCCGCTCAGGGTGCCGACCAGGAGCAGGACGGAGAGCACGGCCGCGAGCGCCGGGGGGAGCCTGCATCGGCGCAACCACCGCGCCACGGGCTCCAGCAGCGCGGTGAGCAGCAGTGCCACGGCGATCGTCACGGTCAGCAGTGGCACCCGGAGCAGGAACCAGAAGAGCAACCAGCCGGTGGCGGCCAGGGCCAGCACGGCGCCGCTCGTGGTCAGGACCCGGAGCGCCCAGGGCGGCGTGGCCGGGCGCGATGGGGACCGCTCGCACAGGACGGCCTCGACGGTGTGACGGCTCATGATCTCCACCCCTGGCCGGGTCAGTCGTGTGCTGACCGTGGACGGGGACGGACCCACCGGCGGTCGAGTCGAGCCGGCGCTACGGGTGTCCGCCCCCTCGTGTGCGAGTCGGTGCCCGGCGTGGTGTGGGCGCCACCGCCCCTCGGGTCAGCCGTCAGTGCATCGTCATCCCCGGGCGTCGGTCGTGACGTGCCCGTGACACCAGGACGCCGTTGCGGGGGTGACCGGCGCCTCGTGCGGGGTGCCGGTCACCAGCCAGGGCGCCGTCCGGTCAGACCTGCGTCGCCCCAGCCCCGCAGCGGCCGTCCCACCACGTCGGCAGCCGTCTCCAGGACCCGGTGCGTCACCGGTCGCATCCGCCACCCGGTGCTCGTCACCCGGGCACTCACGGCCAGGTCTTCCTCGAACTGGGCGTCCAGCACTCCCGTGACCACGCGGTCGTCCACCAGCACGCACACCTGCTCGTTCAGGGCCAGGGAGCGGGCGTCCAGGTTGGCGGTGCCCACCATCGCGGTGCCGTCCACGGTGAGGACCTTCGCGTGCAGCAGACTCGGCCGGTAGCGCCAGATCTCCACCCCCGCGTCCAGCAGCGGCTGGTACTCCCGCTGCCCCTGCAGGTGGACCGCGGGGCGCTCCACGTGCAGGCCGGAGACCAGCAGCTGTACCGCGACCCCGCGCCTCGCGGTGTCGCACACGAGGGAGCTGAGCCATCCCGGGAGCCGCAGGTACGGGGTCGTGATCCGTACCCGCGTACACGCCGTGGGGAGGAGCGTCGCGACGGCCACTGCCGCGTCGTTCCAGCCCGGTCCGGACGATGGACGCAGTACCTGCACGGCGCTGCCGCCCGCCTGGCTGAGCGGCGGGAAACGGTCGGCGTCGGACACGGGGCCCGCGTCCCCCGAGCGGGCCTGTACCTGCGTCCACGGGACGGCGAATGCTGCCCGGAGACCCGCGACGGCCGGGCCGGACACCCGGAAGGCGGTGTCCCGCCAGTGCCCCGGTCGCCGGCCGTCGCCGGCCCAGGCATCGGCGATGCCGGTACCACCCGTGAACGCCAGCGTCTCGTCGCACACGAGGACCCGGCGATGCGTCCGCAGGTTCCACACGGTGGGCCGCCAACTCGGTAGCGGGCGGTAGAAGCGCACCTCGCAGCCGGCGCCGCGCAGGTACCCGAGGCGGCCCCGGTCGATGTGCCTGGCGCCGTATCCGTCGAGCAGCACGCGGATCCGGACGCCGGCGTCCGCCCGGTCGGCGAGAGCCTCGGTGATCTCCGCGTCGACGGTGCCGCTGCGCCAGGCGAACCACAGCAGGTCGATGCTGCGGGTCGCGCCCGAGATCGCGGCCAGCAGCGCCGGGAAGGTCTCGTCGCCGTTCCGGAGCACGTCGACCCGGTTCCCCTCGGTGAAAGGCACCCCGAGGAGGGCCTCGAGGGCCCGGCGACGCGCTACCGGCTCCCGCGCCTCGCTGCGGGTCCGTACGGGATCGCCGGTCGTGAGCATCCGTGTCTCTCCTGACGTCACTGGGGGGTCCGCCCGGCTCACCGGCTCATCGGAGAGGCCCGTGCCCGTCGGCACTTCAACGAAGGCACCGTCCAGGCTGGAGCAGACCCGGTCGACCTGCGGGAACCGGGAGCGGTGATCGGTCACGGCGCAGACGAGATGTGCCCGACGCCCGTGGGTCGTGTCCACCCGCCGGCCCGCCGGTCACGGTGGCGACGAGGTCGCCCACCTGGAGCTCACCCTGTCCGCCGAAGGGGCGGGGATCGTGGACGGGGGATCCCGGGGCGCGGTGGATCCTCAGGCGGTCCGGTCCGGCGCGTCCTGGACGTAGCCGTCCGGCGGCGCCTCCGGAGCCTGGGTGAGCCAGCGCTGGGTGCCCACGGGGTCGCGCCGACGCAACTCCGCGATCAGCAGGCAGCGCAGCCGGGACCGGGTTCCGGCATCCACGCCGCCGAGGACGACCGGCTCCGCGGTGCCGCGCCACTCCTCGAACAGGACCTCGACGGGCACCACACCCAGCAGGTCGCGCAGGGATCCGTCGTCGGGTTCCGGACCGGCGTCCCGCTCGGCCTGTCGTGGCTGCGGGTCGCCACAGGAGCCACCCCACCATCCGATGGCCACCGCTACCGCGATCGTGGCGCCGGCGACCCCCAGGGGGCCCAGGCCGAGGGCCGCCGTCCCCGCTGCACCGGCCGGCAGCAACGCCGTGCACGCGGCAGCCGACGACGGATGGGGCAACGACACCAGGTCGCTCGCTCGACCGTGGTGCAGGGCTCGCACGAACCCCCAGCCCAGCGCGGCGAACACCGCGCCCAGGAGGAGTGCTGCCTGCGGGGCGGTCAGTGCACCGAGCGCGGCGAGGACTCCGAGGGCGACGACACCGGCCGAGCGGAGCGCAGCGACCACGCCGCGCCCGAGGCCGCAGGTCGACGACGACGTCCGGGGTGCGCCGGCTGACATGAGGTGCCTCCGTCCGTGGTCGGGGCGGGTCGTCGACAGGGACGTGCTCGGCTCGCGGCCCGCTCTCACCTCCGGCGGCGAGATGTCATCTGTTCATCACGGAGGCGCCCAGCGCGCTCGGATCCGTGCGGGTGAGGCGGGTGTGCCCTGCCGACCGTCTCCCGTGGGCGTCATCCGGCCGTCATGCGGGCCGCTGCTCCGAGGCCCCGTCGGCCTCGGGCAGGTGCAGCAGGGTCAGCCGGCCGCCATCGGCCTCGACGACGGCTCGCAGCGTGTCCAGCGCCCGCAGACCGGGCTCGTCGGCGGAGTGCAGACCCTGCAGGTCCACGAGGATGCGCCGGTGACCACCGCGCCGGAGGGCCTCGACCGTCCCCCGCAGCTGGTCCGCGGTGCGGGGGTTCAGGTCGCCCGCGGCGCCGACGCAGCCGCGGCGGCCGTCGACGACCTGACGGAACGCCGGCGCGCCGGCGTGGTGGTGGTCGGGGAGCGGGCAGGTGCGCCGAGCGTCGACCTGAGGGGGCTGTTCCACGGCGGTCCTCCGATGTGTCGGCGAGGCGGACCGGACTGCTGGCCGTGGCGTGGCGACGCAGGAGCGGTCCTGCCGGGCGGGCGGCTGCCGCGCCCGGTCCACCGTGGCACGTCGGGGCCCCCGGCTCGGTCCGTCCGGGCGACCGTCACGCAGCTGTCGGGTTCGACGGGCCGGCACCTGCGACGGCACGGCCGGTGCATGACGCCGGTGTGACGACCGGAGTCCGGCGGGGTCAGCGCGGTGGTGGGCTGCCGGTGGGCGTGGCGCCCGCAGGGGTGGGTGTGGCCGTCGGCGTCGGCTCGGCGGGCGCGACCGAGCGGTAGTCGTCGCGGCCCACGGCCCGGTCGGCCAGGCCCCCGTCGGTCGGCACCTCGACCGGCGCGCCTTCCACGACGAAGCGGACCGTGGTCACCGTCGGGAGGTCGGTGAGCGTCCACACGATCTGCGCGACGGCGAGCAGCTGGTTGCCGCCGGTGATCCCGGTGAAGCCGCGGGTCACGGAGACGACCGCCGCCCCGTCCGGGAGCACCTCGTCGACCCCGACCACCTCAGGGGGCAGGGCGGTGCGGATCCCGGTGCGCACCTCGGCCCGGGTCGGCCCCTCCACCAGGTGATCGAGGGCGGCCGCGGTCGTCGTCGCGTCGGTTCGCCGCTCGACCGGAGCGAGGACGGCGCCGCGGACGAAGAAGACGGTCAGCCGCGGACCTGCCGCCGGCGAGCCGTTGCCGGTGTTCAACGACGGTGCGGCCGCGGTCGTCACCGGTTCGGGCCGGTCCTCCGGGCGGACCCCGCAACCCGTCAGCAGCAGGGCAGCGACGAGCAGGCCCACGACCCGCAGCACGACGTCGGACGGGTGCCTCATGACAGCGCCTGCAGCGGGAGCTCGACCACGAACCGGGCGCCTCCCGAGGGGCTCTCGCCCACGGTCACGGTCCCTCCCATCGCCTGCACGTGTCGGGCCACGAGCGCCAGGCCGAGGCCGGCCCCTTCCGTCCGGGTGCGGATGCTGCCGCCGCCGCGGGCGAACCGGTCGAAGATCCGGGCCCGCTCCTCCGGCGGGATCCCCGGGCCGTCGTCGTCGACCAGGACGCAGGCGCTGTCCTCGCCGCGCGCGACCGTGACGGCGGTCAGGCCGCCGCCGTGCTTGTCGGCGTTGTCCATCAGGTTGCTGAGCACACGCTCCAGTCGCCGCTTGTCGGCGTGGATGACCACCTCGGCGGCCGTCGCGCGTACCTCGAGCCGGGCGGTGGGCCGACCCGCGAGCCGGCGCCGGGCCAGCGTCTCCTCCACGAGGGCCGCCAGGCGGATCTCCTCGACGACGAGGTCGGCGTTCCCGGCGTCCGCGCGGGAGATCTCCAGCAGGTCGGCGACCAGGCGCTCGAACCGGTGCACCTCCGAACGCAGCAGGGCCAGACCCTCACGCCCGTCGGGCGGCAACCGGTCGGCGGTGGCCTCGACCAGGTCCACAGCACCGAGCATCGCGGTCAGCGGGCTGCGCAACTCGTGACTGACGTCCGCCGCGAAGCGGGCGTCGGCGCGGACCCGCGCCTCCAGGTCGGTCACCGTCCGGTTGAACGACGAGGCGATGGGGACCAGCGACGGGTCTCCGCGGGGGTCGATGCGGGCCGACAGGTCGCCGCCGGCGATCGCCTCGGCCGCCGTGGCGATGCGCTGCAGCGGCCGCAACGCGGGGCCGGTGACCCACCAGCCCACCGTGAACGAGAGCGGCCCCATCCCGACGACCGCCAGGGTGAGCACCGTGGCGAGCACGCGGTAGGTGCGGTCCAGCTCGTCGAGGGGGAACACCTCGAAGTAGGCCTGGTCCAACCCGGCGAGCGGGATGCCGACCGCCATCATCGTGGTGCCCTGGACCCCGATCCGCTGTCGTGCCGGGGTGCCTTCCACGACCGTCTCGGCGAGCCCGGTGGGGATGTCGTCGCGCCCGACGAGCAGCGACGTCGTGCCCCACTGGCCGTCGTCGACGTACAGCGAGATCGAGCCCGTCTCGCGCGGCAGCTGCGCCAGCAGCTGGGGGACGGTCAGCCCCTCCGTGCCCAGGGCGCGCTGCACCTGCGCGGCGTTGTTCGAGGTCTGGATCAACGTGCTCCGCTCCCGCTGCAGGAGCAGGTACTGGGAGACGGCGACCCACACGGCCACCGCGAGCGCGGCGGAGAGCACGAGGGTCACCACGGTGAAGGCGAGGGTGGCCCGACCTCGGAGAGTGCTCAGGGGGCCGGTCCGGTCCCTGCGCTCGGCAGGCGGTTCCGCGGCGATGGGCTCGACGTCGGCGGGGAGGGGCGCTGCCGGACGGGACCGCGTGGCGGTCACCCGGGGACGCGGTATCCCATGCCCCGCACGGTGGTCACCACGGTCGGGTGGCCGGGATCCTCCTCGACCTTCTTGCGCAACCGCCGCACGTGCACGTCGACCAGCCGGGAGTCGCCGAAGTAGTCGTAGCCCCACACCCGCTCCAGGAGCTCTTCCCGGCTCAGCACGCGACCGGGTTCCGTGGCCAGCTCGCACAGCAGCTTGAACTCGGTGCGCGTGAGGTTGACCGGTTCCCCGGCGCGGGTCACCGTGCCGTCCTGCGGAGCGATCTCCAGGTCGCCGACCTCGATCCGCACCCGCGGCTGGGGGGCACGGGTGCGGCGGGCCAGGGCGCGGATCCGCGCGGACAGCTCCTTGGCCACGAACGGCTTGGACACGTAGTCGTCGGCCCCGGCCTCCAGACCGGCGACGACGTCGTGACTGTCCCCCCGGGCGGTCACCATGATGATCGGGACGTTCGAGGTGCGGCGGATCTCCCGGCACACCTCGAAACCGTCCTTGCCCGGCAGCATGAGGTCCAACAGGATCACGTCGAAGTCCCGCTCGGCCAGGCGCTCGAGCCCCGTCTCCCCGCTGTCGGCCTCGACGGCATCGAGGCCCTCGCGCTGCAGCGTCATCTGGAGGATCCGACGGATCCGCGGGTCGTCCTCGATGATGAGCACGGACCGGGGCACGTCGGAGAGTCTGCCCACCCGCACCTCCCCTCCACCAGCCCTTCCCGGAACAGGTCGGTCCGGATCGTCGGCACCCGTCGGCCACCGTGACCCGCTCCGGTGGAACGGGCACGTCCGAGCCCTCGATGTCGCGAGATCGTCAACCTGGCCGGCGGAGGGACCGGGTCCGTGTGACGAACTCATGACGACGGTGCCGAGGCGCCGGGTCTCTGCCGTCGGATGCGGTGAGGACGGCGAGGGGGCAGCCGTCGGGCAGGGAGACGACGAAGGGGACCTCGACCGGTGAGCCATCGGGGGCGCGCGACGTGACCGCCTCTTCCTGCCGGGCGGCACCCGGCCCGGTGACCGCACGTCCACCCGGCCCTCGGCCTCCGCCCCCATCCCGGGTGCGGCGGGTTCGCCGTCGAGCTGACGGGGTGCAGCCGGCGAGCCCCGACCGGTGCGACGGGAGCAGCACCGGGGGCCGGGCCGTCCCCCGGTCAGCGACCGTGCGTCTCCTCGTCGGTCAGCCACCTCAGCAGGCGCCGGCGGACGGTCTCGGCGCACAGGACCGCGACGGCGAGTGCTCCGGCCCAGAGGACGGGGGCCAGCGTGGGCCCGTCGGGGACGCCGGTGACCGCGTGGAGGGCGATCGTGGGGACCGCGGTCGCGCCCGTCGCGAGCACGCCGAGGGCCCCGAGGGCGGCGATCCACCGGCTGGCGGGGCCGGCGGCGCCGGGCGCGCTCACCCGGCGCCAGGCGACGACCGCAGCGACCACCCCCACCACCGCACCGGCGCCGAGGAGGTCGGCGCTGCCGACCACACCGGCACCGGCGCCCCGGTCCCCGGCCGCCCGCACGACCACGGCCGGGGCCAGCACCACCACGAGCACCAGCACGGCGTACGCGGCGGCCGCCGTCCGGCCGAGGCTCACCGCCCCTCCCGGGCGCGGAGCTCGAAGCGGTCGAGCACCACCCCGTCGGCCCGGACCGATCGTCCGGTGAGCCGGTCCCCGGCGACGTCCACGTGCAGGTACTGCAGGGCCGACGCGGCGGCCGCGGTGAACCGGCTGCGGCCGACAGGGGTCGTCTTGCAGCCGCCGCCGCTGACCACGTACGTGACGCCGTCCACCGGCCGGGTGCGCTCGTAGTGGTGGTCGTGCCCGCTCAGGACCAGGTCGACGGAGCGGCGGGCGAACACCGGTCCCAGCACGTTCCGAGCTCCGGGCGTGGAGCCGTGCGACCCGGAGGAGAACAGCGGGTGGTGCAGGCAGACGACCTTCCACTGGTTGGCCGAGCTGGCCAGGGCGTCGTCGAGCCACTCGACCTGCGCCGTGGCGTCGGCCCCGAACAGGCCGGGCGCGCTGGAGTCGAGGTAGAAGAAGTCCACCGGGCCGTGGCTGGTCGTGTAGGTGCGGGCGGGGGTGCCGAGCAGCCGGAGCTCCGCGTCGATCTCGGCCAGGCTCTCGTCGCTGTGGTGCAGGTCCCCGTCGTGGTTGCCGATGGCCAGCTCGAACCGCACCCCGGCGTCGATGAGCGGGCGCATCGGCCGGACGAAGACGTCGTCGAAGCGGTCCTCGACCCGGCCGTAGTAGCACAGGTCCCCGAGGTGGGTGACCAGCCCGTACGGCGACGCCTGGTAGCCGCGGGCCATGCGGTCGGCGACGGCCATCGCCTGCCGGCCGCCGCTGCCGGTGTCGCCCACCGCGGCGAAGGTCAGCCGGTCGGCGGTCGTCGACCACGCCGTGGCCGGGAGCGCGAGGTCCGGGGCGGCGCCGGGGACGAGGTCCTCCCGGCCGAGCAGCGGCCACAGCCGGCCGGCGAGCCCGCCACCGGCGGCGAGGGAGCCGGCCGCGCCCAGGCCGGCGGCGAGCAACTGTCTGCGGGTGAGCTGCGGCACGGGGGAGGCGACCTCCGGGAGCTGGGGGAGCGGGCGGGGATCGAGCCGTCCCCGGGGTCAACGCCGGCCGGCCGCAGGTGTTCCGTCGCGCCGCCGGTCGTCGTCGGCCGGCGTGACCGTCTGCAGGTGCCGGACGTGCACCCGCAGGTGCTGCACGCGCAGGTCCGACAGGCAGCCGCGCAGCTCCCGCCGGTCGAACTCGTCGAGCCCGGGGCGCAGCCGGAAGGCGAACACGCCGTCGCCGACGGCGCGGAACGACTGCTCCACCACGTCGGCGTTGACCAGCAGCCGGCAGGTGCTCACCAGGCCGTGCGTCATCTCGGCCCGCACGTCCGCGTTCTCCCGCACGACGTCCGCGGCGACGAGCACCTCGGTGTACGAGCCCTCCGGCTGCTCCACCTCGACGGTCATCAGCTCCGCGCGCAGCGCCAGCAGGCCGGTGACCGTCAGCACGGCGACGATCAGCCCGACGAGGAGCCGCCTCATCCCGGCGTGCCTGCCGACGGGCCGAGCAGCACCCGCAGCCCCGCGTCCTCCGGTCCCGCGCAGCCGGCCAGCACCTCCCCGGCGGAGGGCACGAGGGGTGCGGCCGGGAACGCGACCTCGCGGAGCCGGTCGGCCAGCTCCTCCTCGATCCCGGTCCGGGCCGCCGCACCGGCCACCCGCTCGACCAGCCACGCCACCGCGGACAGGAGGACGCCGCCGCCGATCAGGAACGGGATGAAGACGGAACTGCGGTCGGGGTCCGGCGGGCGCAGCCAGCGGAACGGCGGGGACTCGACCGGCGCGCTCCGCAGCCGGTGCAGGACCGTCGGCGGCGCACGGTCGGCTCCCTGGGCCACCCGGCGCTCCAGCCGGCCGAGCCGGCGCAGCACGAGGGCGGTGCCCGACCCGATCAGCGCGGCGAGGAAGATCAGCCCGACCAGCAGGGCCCGGTGCCACTCCCAGCGGTACACGTAGACGAGCGCGTAGCCGCCGGAGGCGACCAGCGTCAGCGTCGCCACCGCCCAGCTCACGGCTCTCACGACGTCACCTCCTCGACCTCCCCGGTGGCCCCGTCCACCCGGACGACGGTGCCCGGCGGGAAGCGCTCCAGCGCCCGGTCGAGGCCCACGACGGTCGGGACACCGGCCTCCCGGGCGAGGATGGCGAGGTGCGCCAGCACGCTGCCGGTCTCGGCGACCAGGCCGGACAGTCTCGGCAGCAGCGGCGCGAGTGCGGGGTCGAGCGTGCGGACGACGAGCACCGCCCCCTCGGGTGGGTCGTCCCCGTGGTGGACGGCGCCGGTGGCGCGCCCGCCACCCGCTCCGGCCGCGTCCGTCCCGCCTCCTTCGGGCACCGGCTCGCCGGTGTCGCTGAGCCGGAACCGGGCGGGGAGGGGATCGCCCGGGAGAACCGGGCGTGAGACCGCCCGTGCGGCCGGGTCCTCGACCAGCGCGGCGAGGTCGGTCAGCCGCAACGCGCGGACCTCGTCCGGGCTGCTCAGCCGCCCCGCTGCGGTGAGCCGCTCACCCAGCGTCCAGGCCGCCCGGGCGCCCAGCTCCTGCAGCCACCGGGTGCGCAGGCGCAGCGCCTCCCGCAGCAGGCCGGCGTCACCCGGGTCCACGGGTGCGCGCTCGTCGGGAGGCCGGACGTCCGACGGCAGGGCGGGGGCCGCCCCCACCCGGGGCGGGCTGAGGGCGAGGACCACCGGGTGCTCGGCCACGACCCGGTTCTCGGCGAGGCCGGCCTGCCGGGCACGCGCGAGGACGCCGAGGGCGACGCCGACGCCGGTGGTGCGGGACTCCTGCGGGTCGATGAGCAGGCCGACGAGCACCTCGTGGGCGTGCACGGACACCAGCGCCCGCCGCGTCCGGTGCAGCAGCCCGACGAGCCGGCGGTCACCGAGGTCGCCGAGCGGCGGCACGTCGGCCAGGGCGGTGTCGGCGCGGTCCAGGACGTCACGGACCAGTGCGGGCAGCGCCGCACGCAACCGCCCGACCCGCCACGAGACCCGCAGCCGACGCAGCCGGGGCCGGGGGTCGAGCACCTCCCGTATCCCGGCCCGGCGGGGACGGGGCTCGAGGAGCTCGAGATCGACGGCGGCCCAGCCGCCCACGACCGTCACCAGTGGCGAGGCCTCCACCTCCGCCTCGGACGCCGATCCGGCGAGCAGCAGCGCCTGCCGCAGCGCCGTGCGGAGCGGATCCACCCACAGGTCGACCTCCAGCGGCTGCAGGGGCTCGGGGAACGTCTCGGCCACCGGCCCGGGCCCCAGTGCCGGTCCGGTCGGTCGCCCCCGGGGCTCCACGGTGACGGGGCGGCTCTGCAGCAGTCGCAGTCGACCGTGCCGCTCGTAGGCCCACTCGACGTCCTGCGGACCGCCGAACACCTCCGCCGTCCGCGCCGCCAGTCGCAGCAGCTCGCGCCGTTGACGCCGACGGAGCCGCGAGCCCCCGTCCCCGTGCACGACCCGGACCGGCCGCCCGTCGCGGTCGAGCTCGTACCGGGTGCCGTCGACCCGGCCGCTCACGAGGCGGTCGGGGCCGCCGTGGACGGCGGCCACCACGACGCGGTCCTCCCGACCGGTGACCGGGTCGATCCCGAAGAGCACGCCGCCGCAGCGCGCGGCCAGCAGCGGCTGGACGAGCACGGCCATCGGTTCGCGCCCGGTCAGGGACTGCGAGCCGGCCGCCGCCTGCCGGCGGGAGGCGGCCACCCGCTCGACGGCCCGGCCGAAGCCCTCCCGCCCGCGGACGCCCACGACGGACTCGAACCGGCCGGCCATCGACGAGCCGGCGAGGTCCTCGACGGTCGAGCTGCTGCGCACGACCAGCGGCACCGCGTCGTCGTGGGAGAGCCGGCGCCAGGCGTCGAGCACGGCGTCGGGGAGCGGGGTCCCGGCCGCGAGGTCCTCGATCGCCGACGTGGTGACCACGAAGCCGGGCACCACCGGTAGCCCGTGCCGGGACGCCCTCGCCAGGGCTGCCGCCTTCGCTCCGGTGATCGCCGGATCGGCGGCAGCGACGTCGTCGAGCCACACGACGGACGAGCTGTCGCGGCGGGGAGGGACACCCTCGCGGTCGGCGGACGGGAGCGGGCGCACCCCGTCCGTGTTGCCGCTGGGGCGCCGTCGACTCGCGGCGCACCGGAAGGTCGTGGGATCGACGGCGGACCGTCATCGATCGGCAACACCGGGGTCGCGCTCGCCGGTCGCCGTCACCAGGCCGTCGGACCGGTCGCCGGCGCCGGGCCCGCGGTCGGGCGTCACCGGCCCCATCGGGGCGATGGACGGGATCGCCTCGCGCGTCGGAGCCGTGGTGCGGATGCGCCGGCTGGGCCAGCCTGCGGTCCGGCCGAGGAGGGTGAGCACGGCGGGGGTGAGGACGGGCCGGATGAGGAAGGTGTCGAGCAGGAGGCCCGCCGCCATCGTGAACGCCACCTGGCGGAAGGAGACCAGCGGGATGACGGCCACCATCGCGAACGTGGCGGCGAGGATGAGCCCGGCGGCGCTGATGGCCCGGCCCGTGGCCGGCAGCGCCAGCGCGATGGCCTGCCGCAGGGGATGGCGGGCGGCCCGCTCCCAGATCGCCCCGACCGCGAACACGTTGTAGTCGGAGCCGAGCGCCAGCAACAGGACCGCGGTGGTGAAGGGGACGTAGAAGGTCAGCCCCGGATCGCCGCGCACGTCCTGGAAGACCAGCACCGTGAGGCCCACGGCGGCCGCGACGCTGAGGGCGCTGCAGGCCAGCAGCACCACCGGTGCCACCAGAGCACGCAGGAACACCGCGAGGACGACGAGTTCCACGGCGAGGGCCGCCAGCAGGATCCGCCACAGGTTCTCGCGGGTCAGCTCGACCAGCTCGGCGGCGATCGCCGTCTGACCGGTCACGGCCGCGGTCGCGTCCTCGACGCCGGCCTCGAGCAGCAGGGTGGGGAGCCGGTCCCGCAGCCGCTCCAGGTCCGCGAGGGCGGGCGCGGCGAGGGGATCCCCGTCGAGGACGACGACGAACCTCGCTGCGTCCCCGTCCTCCGCCAGGAAGACGTCGAGTTCGTCGGCCAGCGGGTTCTGCGCCGGGCCCAGCACCGCAGCCACTCCGGGCTGCGCGCTGATGGCCTCCTGCAGCCGCTCCAGCGCATCGCGCTGCCCGGTGAGGCCGATCCCCTCGACGAGGACCTCGGTCGGTGCGACCACCCCACGGATCCCGGCCTCCTCCAGCACCTCGGCCCCCTGCCGCACCGGATCGCCGGAGGGCAGACCGGAGGCGAACGAGACGTCGAGCCGCATGTGCAGGACCGGCAGCGCGGCCAGGGTGAGCAGCGTTGCGCAGAGGAGGGTCGCCACGGCGGCACCCCGCCGGTCGACGACCACACGGACCAGCCGGCCGGCTGCGCCGGAGGACGTCCCAGGGGACGATCCACCGCCGGTCCGCAGCCGCCGAGGGGCGAAGAGGGCCCTGCCGAGCACCGCCAGCAGAGCGGGCACCAGGGTCAGCGAGATCAGGAGGCCGACGACGACCGTCAGTGCCAGCGCCGGTCCGAACGCCTGGAACAGCTGGAAGTCCGCCACCAGCAGCGCCGCCGTCCCCCCGGCGACGGTGATCCCGGCGACGGCGACGATCGGTCCCTCCGTCGCGAGGGTGCACCGAGCCGCCTCGTGGCGGTGCAGGCCGCGCTCCAGGTGGTGCCGGAACCCCGAGAAGAACAGCACGCAGTAGTCGGTCACCACGCCGATGAGCAGCGCCGCCGTCAGCGGACGCAGTTGACCGGGGAGCGCGAAACCGAGGACCCCGGCCAGGAACTCCAGCACCCGGACCGTCACCAGATAGCCGATCCCGGCCACGAGCAGGACGACGACCGGGGCGACGACGGACCGGAAGGTCAGGGCCACGACCAGCGCGATCAGGACGAGGGTCGCGGTCTCGAAGAGGTGCAGTCGCGACTCCAGGTGGTGGACCTGACGGACCTGGGCCGGGACGACACCGGTGACGTAGGTCTGCACCGACGGGTCGTCACGGAAGTGCTCGGCGTACTCCTCGGCCAGCGCGACCCGGTCCTCCAACGCGATCCACTCGGTCGTGTAGAGGTAGGTGACCGCGGTCGTGGGAGTGGTCGTCGGCACGGGGACGGCGGCCTCGACCCGGCCGGCGCCGGAGCCGCCCGGATCCGCCATCGAGGCCTGCGTCGTGGCCAGGGCCCAGAGGACGACGTCGGCGCGGGTGAGGACGCCCAGACCCTCCGGGTCGTGCACGACCACGGAGGTCTCGGACAGCGCGGGGACGCGGAACTCCGCCAGGGACCGCTCCAGGACCGCGACGGCCTCGCTGTCCGCGGGCAGCAGGCTGCCGATGTCACCCCCGCCCCCGCCGCCGTCCCCGGGGAGGGCCACGGTGGTGACCAGCGCCGCCGCGATCCACGCAGCGACCACCAGCCAGCGCCCGGAGACCACCGCGGCCCGCAGCGCGCGACCGGGCAGGCGCACGAGCCTGCGCAGTCGGCTGCCCGACAGCGCGGCAGCGCGCTGGTGCGACATCTCGACCCCCAGGAGGAGGGCCCCGACGGGCCGGGAGGTTCACGGGGACGGGTGGCAGCTCCAGGCGGGGCCGGGGCCGGCCCCGCCCACCGGTGTCACCCGGCGGGCGACGTGCGAGGGGACGACGGCGTGGGCAGCGCCGACGGCAGCCGGCCCGAGCTGGTCGGGCTCCCGGGACGCCGGACCTCGACCCGGCAGGCGGCGGTGCCTCGTTCGAGCTGCTCCTGCAGGGGCTGCAGCTCGTGCACCACCTCGTCCAGTCGGCGCGCGTCGAGGTCGAGCAGTGCACCGCCCAGGTCGTCGATCAGGTCGTGGGTCTGCTCCGCGGCCGCCACGGCGCGCAGGCAGGCGTCGGAGGTGCTCACCTCCGCTTGGGGACCTGGAGACGAGGCCTGCCCGGGTGTGTCCGATGCGACCGAGGGCGCAGCGACGGTCCCAGCGGCATCGTCGTCCGTGACGGCACCGATGCCTGCACCCAGCACACCGCCGATGGCCAGACCCAGGACCAGGGCCCCGCCCGCCGGCCACCGGCTCGGCCTGCGTGGTCCGGCGCTGTGGTCCTGAGGTGCGGGACCGGTGCTGCCGGTCACCGGTGACCCCGCTCTCCGCCGCGTGCCGCTCGCGGCACCGGGCGGCCCACGTCCGGGTCGCCCGCCACTCCGGCACGGTCGAACGGACCCACCGTGGAGCTGCAGGTCCCGGACGGGTCCAGGACGAGGAGCGGCTCGAGGGCGACACCTGTGGCGTCGGTCCGTCGCTCGAGCGGTTCGAGGCCGGCACCCGCGGCGCCGGGGGGAACGCGGTGGACCTCGAACCCGGGCGCGGTGGGGATCCGGTCGTCGACGACGAGGGGGATGCGCCTGGACGGGAAGGGGACCGGCGCCGGGCAGCTCCACGGGCGGGTGCGACGCGATCGCAGGAGCCGGGCGCACAGTTCCGGGCGCACGTGGATGGCGACCGGCTCAGCGGTGCCCGGCCGCCAGGCCTCCCGCAGGAGGTCGCCGGACGGGTCCGCCGGCGATCCCGCCACGGCGATCCGTGAACGCACCCCCCGTGGGACGTCCTGCTCGTCGGTGGTGGAACCGCGGGGGTCGGCTCGCGAACCGACGTCCACAGTCCCCGAGAGGGTGGTCACGGCCATGGTCGCTCCTCGCTGGGTGACGGGCCGCGGCATGTCGAGAGCGGCCCGGACAACGGATGCCCGGGCCGGCGAGGAGCACGTGGGATGTAGCTCCCTCGTCGCGTAGCTGTAAACACCCCGCAGCAGAGGGCCCGGCTCGCACGACCACGACGCGGGCGCGGGACCGCGGCCGTGGGCAGTCGGATGCGACAGGGTCGTGACGCTTCCCCACCGTCGAGCCGGGGCGGAGCAGCGGTGAGCCTGGAGCGGAGCAGGTCGGTGGAGACACGACCACCCCGCGCTCAGCCGATGGAGGCTCAGATGACGATCGTCGGAGATCCGGACAGGTGCCACGGCTGGTTCCGGTCGTCCGTCGTCGCCTCGCGGTGTTCCCCGGTCTCGGTGCCGGGCCCATGACAGTTCCGTGACACCGCCCGGGCCGGCGCCGAGCCGGGGTAGGTGCGGGACGTCGGTGCTCGTCGCGGATGCCGTCCCGGCCCGTC
>NZ_NVPT01000110.1 GCF_002802985.1 Geodermatophilus chilensis
GTGCCGGGGAGGGGGCCACCTCCGGGCCGGACGGGCCCTGCTGGGCATCGGGTAGTCTGGGTCCCTGGTCCGACCGCCGGAGGCCCCGCACCCCGGCCGGCCACCTCCCCGTTGCCTACCGCGAGTACCGACATGCCTGCCGCACCGCCGCCCCGCCCAGGCGCCGCGTCCCCGGACGCCCGGCGTCCCGCCGCCAACCCCTGGTTCGTGGACCTGCGGGAACTCGGCCGCCGCGCCGGCTCGATGCACGAGATGGAGCGCACCCTGCCCGCGCCCGCGGACTGGCGGGTCGAGCTCATCGGCGTCCCCGAGGGCGCGGAGGTCCGGCTGCGGCTGCGGCTGGAATCGGTCATGGAGGGTGTGCTGGTCTCCGGTGAGGTCGACGTCCCCCTCGTCGGCTCGTGTGCGCGCTGCCTGGAGCCGATCGAGGACTCCCTCGAGCTCGACGTCCAGGAGCTGTTCGCCTACGAGGGCAGCACCACCGAGGCCACCAGCGAGGAGGACGAGGTCCGCCGCGTCGAGGGCGAGCACATCGACCTCGAGCCGATGCTCCGCGACCTCGTCGTCCTGAGCCTCCCGCTGGCGCCGACCTGCACCGAGGACTGCGCCGGGCTGTGCGTCGACTGCGGGCAGCGGCTCGACGACCTGCCCGCGGACCACACGCACGAGCAGCTGGACCCGCGCTGGGCCGGGCTGGCTCAACGCTTCGGTGCCTCGCAATCCGACCGTCCCGCCTCCGCACCGGGCACCCCCGGTGCGGACAACCCAGAGGAGAACTGACGTGGCCGTCCCGAAGCGGAAGATGTCCCGCTCCAACACCCGTGCCCGGCGTTCGCAGTGGAAGGCCTCCGCGCCCACCCTGACGCCGTGCCCGAACCGGGCCTGCGGCCAGCTCAAGCCGCCGCACCAGGCCTGCCCGAACTGCGGGCAGTACGCGGGCCGTCAGGTCCTCTCGGTCTGACCCCGGCAGGACCATCCGTGGGGACGACGGCCACCGGCACCCAGCCCGCTCCGGGTGGGGCCGCCGGCCGCTCCCCGGCGGGTGCGGTGCACGCCGACCGCGCGGCCGCCTGGCTCCTCGACGCCCTCGGTGTCGAGCTGCCCGGCGGCCTGCTGGCGTTGGCGCTGACCCACCGCTCCTACGCCTACGAGCACGGCGGGCTGCCGACCAACGAGCGGCTGGAGTTCCTCGGCGACTCCGTGCTCGGGCTGGTCGTCACCGACGAGCTCTACCGGCGCCACCCCGACCTGCCCGAGGGCCGGCTGGCCAAGTTGCGCGCCTCGGTGGTCAACATGACCTCGCTGGCCGGCGTCGCCCGTCGGCTGGGGGACGGCGGCCTGGGCCCGCACCTGCTGCTGGGCCGCGGCGAGGAGACCACCGGCGGCCGGGAGAAGGACTCGATCCTCGCCGACGCCGTGGAGGCGCTCATCGGCGCCGTGCACGTCGGGCTGGGTCTGGAGGCCGCCTCGGCGTTCGTCCACCAGCTGTTCGACCCGCTGCTCGACCAGGCCGCCACGCGGGGCGCGGGCCTGGACTGGAAGACCAGCCTCCAGGAGCTGGGCGCCCGCCTCGGGCTCGGTGCGCCGACCTACGTGGTCGAGGACACCGGCCCCGACCACGCCAAGACCTTCACCGCCGCCGTCGTCCTCTCCGGCACCGTCCACGGCCGCGGCTCCGGGCGCACCAAGAAGGCCGCCGAGCAGGAAGCCGCCGAGGCCGCCTGGCGCGCGCTGTCCGACGGCGCCGGCCCGGACGGCGAGACGTCGGACGGTGCGGTGTCGGACGGCGCGGCCGTCCCGGCCGAGTCCGGCGCGAGCTGAGCCGCCGTGCCCGAGCTGCCCGAGGTCGAGGTGGTCCGGCGCGGTCTGGAGCGCTGGGTCGTCGGGCGCACCGTCGCCGCCGTCGAGGTGCGTCACCCGCGTGCCGTCCGCCGTCACCTCGAGGGCGTCGAGCACTTCGTCGCCGCGCTGACCGGGCGCACGCTGACTGCCGCCCACCGCCGGGGCAAGTACCTGTGGCTGCCGCTGGCCGAGGCCGACGGCACCCCCGCCGGGCAGGCCCTGGTCGCGCACCTCGGGATGAGCGGCCAGCTGCTGGTCGAGAAGCCCTCCCAGCCCGACGAGACGCACCTGCGTGCCCGGTTCACCTTCATCGACGGCGGCCGCGAGCTGCGCTTCGTCGACCAGCGCACGTTCGGCGGGCTGGCGGTCGAGGACACGGCCAGGGGCGATGGGGCGGGCGGAACGACCGCGGAGCAGATCCCGAGCCGGCTGGCGCACATCGCCATCGACCCGCTCGCGGACACCTTCGACGTCGACGGCTTCAGCGTGGCGCTGCGCCGGCGGCGCACCGAGGTCAAGCGGGCGCTGCTGGACCAGACGCTGATCGGCGGGGTCGGCAACATCTACGCCGACGAGTCGCTGTGGCGGGCCCGGCTGCACGGCAACCGTCCCACCGACCGGCTCACCCGGGCCCAGGTCGCCGACCTGCTCGAGGGGGTGCGGGACGTGCTCACCGAGAGCCTGGCCCAGGGCGGCACCTCCTTCGACTCCCTCTACGTCGACGTCAACGGGCGGAGCGGCTACTTCTCCCGGCACCTGGCCGTCTACGGGCAGGTCGACCGGCCCTGCCCGCGCTGCGGGACGCCGATCGTGCGCGAGTCGTTCATGAACCGCTCCAGCTATAGCTGCCCGCGCTGTCAGCCGCGCCCGCGAGCCCGCCGCCCGTGACCGGGCAGGAGGGCCGACGTCGCGTCGTCGCCCTGGTCTCGGGCTCGGTGCAGGGCGTCGGTTACCGCTGGTTCGTCCGCGGGCGGGCCGCGGCGGCGGGTCTGGCCGGGTCGGCGACCAACCTGCCCGACGGGCGCGTCGAGGTCGTGCTCGAGGGCCCGGACGCCGCGGTGACCGCCGTCCTGGCCGATCTGCAGGGCCCCCGGGCGCCCGGCGCCGTGACGGGTGTCGACGTCCGGGACGTGCCGGTCGAGGGGGGCACCGGGTTCACGACGGCGTGACGAACGCGACACCTCCCCGACACGGGGGCGTTGGAGTGTGCCCGTTGACCTGCGTGTCCGGGCCTGTCACCCTGGGAACACACGGACCGCGCCGACCGTCGTACGGGGCGCAGGTCATCCCCTCACGCAGTGGAAAGGCCGTTGTCGCCATGGCCAAGGCCCTGTTCGGTCACGTCGTCGCCCCCGCAGCGCTCCGAGTAGTCGAGGAGAACGCCGTCCTGCGGGCCAGGGTGCGCCGGCTGGAGCAGGAACTGGAGGAGCTGCGCGCGCAGCGCGACGCCGCCATCGCCCACGAGCTGCTCAGCCTGGCCGGCGACAACGCCGAGCCGGCCCTCGCGTAACCGAGAACGTCCGGCCCCATCCGGAGGCTCACCCCGAGCTCGCGAGGGGTGAGAGGGACGGGGTCCTTCCACCGTGCACCTGTCGAGCCTGACGCTCAAGGGCTTCAAGTCCTTCGCGTCCGCGACGACCCTGCGCCTCGAGCCGGGGATCACCGCCGTCGTCGGCCCCAACGGCTCCGGGAAGTCCAACGTCGTCGACGCCATCGCCTGGGTCCTGGGCGAGCAGGGCGCCAAGAGCCTGCGCGGCGGCAAGATGGAGGACGTCATCTTCGCCGGCACCGCCGGCCGCCCCGCCCTCGGCCGGGCCGAGGTGACCCTCACCATCGACAACGCCGACGGCGCCCTGCCGATCGACTACACCGAGGTGTCGATCACCCGCCGCATGTACCGCTCCGGCGAGAGCGAGTACGAGATCAACGGCGACAAGGTCCGGCTGCTCGACGTCCAGGAGCTGCTGAGCGACTCCGGCATCGGCCGGGAGATGCACGTCATCGTCGGCCAGGGCCAGCTCGACGCCGTCCTCTCCGGCCGCCCCGAGGACCGCCGCGCCTTCATCGAGGAGGCCGCCGGCGTCCTCAAGCACCGCAAGCGCAAGGAGAAGGCGCTCCGCAAGCTCGACGCGATGCAGGCCAACCTCGACCGGCTGGCCGACCTCACCGCCGAGCTGCGCCGCCAGCTCAAGCCGCTGGGCCGGCAGGCCGAGGTCGCCCGCCGTGCGGCCGGCGTGCAGGCCGACCTCCGCGACGCGCGGCTGCGGCTGCTCGCCGACGACCTGGTCCAGCTGCGCGACGCGCTGGACGAGGACGTCGCCGACGAGACCGCTGCCCGGGCGCGGCGCAGCGTCGTCGAGGCCGAGCTGGCGCGGACGTCGGCACGCGAGTCGGCGCTGGAGACCGACCTCGCCACGAACGCCCCGCTGCTGGCCGCGGCCCAGGACACCTGGTACCGCCTCTCCGCCCTCACCGAGCGCTTCCGCGGCATCGCACAACTGGCCGCCGAACGGCACCGCCACCTCTCCGCCGCGCCGCCCGCGGCCGCCGCCGGCCGGGACCCCGACCAGCTCGAGGCCGAGGCCGACCGCGTCGCCGCCACCGAGGCGCAGCTCGCCGCCGGGCTGGAGTCCGAGCGCAGCCGGCTGGCCACCGCGGTAGCCACCCGCACGGAGCTCGAGGCCGCGCTCGCCGAGGCCGAGCGGGCCTGGGTCGCCGCAGCCCGCGCGCTGGCCGACCGCCGCGAGGGTCTCGCCCGGCTCTCCGGCCAGGTCGCCGCGGCCCGCTCCCGCGTCGCCGCGGGGGAGTCGGAGATCGGGCGGCTGGCGCTGGCCGCCGGCGAGGCCGCCGACCGCGCCGAGGTCGCCGCCGAGCGGCTGGCCGAGCGCCGCGAGGCGGTCGCCGAGCAGGAGGACGGCGACGTCGCCCTCGTCACCGCCCACCAGGACGCCGTCGCCGCGCACGCCGCGGCCGCGAAGGCGGTCACCGAGCTGGTCGCCGCCGAGCGGGCCGCCGAGCGCGACCGGGCCTCCGCGCAGGCCCGGCGCGACACCCTCGCCCAGGGCCTGGCCCCGGCCGACGGCGCCGCCGCGGTGCTCGCCGCCGGACTGCCGGGCGTGCTCGGCCCGGTCACCGAGCGGGTCGCTGTCGCACCCGGCGCCGAGGTCGCGTTGTCCGCGGCCCTGTCCGGCATGGCCGACGCACTCGTCGTCGACTCCGTCGCCGGCGCCGCGGCCGCGCTCGCCCACCTCAAGGACGTCGACGGCGGCCGGGCCGGCCTGCTGGTCACCGGCGGCCTGCCCGCGCTGCCCCGCGAGGGCTGGCCGCAGCTGCCCGAGGGCGTGCGTTGGGCCCGCGACCTCGTCGAGGCCCCCGAGGAGCTGCACCCCGCGCTGGACCGCGCGCTGGACCGCGTCGCCGTCGTCCCCTCGCTCGACGCCGCCGTCACCCTGGTCGGCCGGCACCCGCGGGTGCGGGCGGTGACCGCGGACGGCGACCTGGTCGGCTCGGACTGGTCGGTCGGCGGCCAGGCCGACGCGCCGTCGGGCCTCGAGGTCCGCGCCCGGGTGGACGACGCCGAGCGGGCACTGGCCGCCGCGACCGCGCGCGCCGCCGAGCTCGCCGACCGGCTGGCCGCCGCACGGGAGACCGCCCGCGCCCGCTCCGCCGACGTCGACGAGGCCCTCGCCGCCCGCCAGGCCGCCGACCGCAGCCGCTCCGCCGTCGCCGCGCAGCTGGCCGAGCTGGGCGCGGCCGCCCGGTCGGCCACCGCCGAGGCCGAGCGCTCCGCGGCCGCCCGGGTCCGCGCCGAGGGCGCGCTCGAGCAGGCGCAGACCGCCCTCGCCGGGCTGGAGGAGCGGCTGGCCCAGGCCGAGGCCGCGCCGGTCGAGGAGGAGCCCGACCCCGCCGAGCGCGACCGGCTGCGGCTCGAGGCGGCCGCGGCGCGGCAGGCCGAGACCGAGGCGCGGCTCGCCGTCCGCACCGCCGAGGAGCGGGCCCGGGCACTGACCGGGCGGGCGGAGTCACTGCGGCGGCAGGCCCGCCAGGAGCGCGCCGCCCGCGAGCGCGCCGCCGCCGCCCGGGTCGCCCGCGAGCGCGGTGCGCGCGTCGCCGCCCGGGTGCGCTCCGGCGCCGAGACGGCGCTGATCGCGCTGGCGTCCTCCCTGGCGCGGGCGGCCGCCGAGCGCGACGAGCTCGCCCGGGTGCGCACTGCCCGCGAGGCCGAGCTGCTCGAGGTGCGCGTCGCCGTCCGGTCGGCCACGGCGGAGCTGGAGCGGCTGACCGACGAGGTGCACCGCGACGAGGTGGCCCGAGCCGAGCAGCGTTACCGCATCGAGGCGCTGGAGGACCGCGCCGCCGAGGAGTACGGCGTCGACCTGGCCACCCTGCTCGCCGAGTACGGTCCGGCCGCCCCGGTGCCGCCCACGCCGGCGCAGGTGGCCGCCGCGCAGGACGCCGGCGAGCCCGAGCCCGCCCCGGTGCCCTACGACCGGGACGCGCAGGAGCGCCGCGCGGCCAAGGCCGAGCGCGACCTGGCCACGCTGGGCAAGGTCAACCCGCTGGCCCTGGAGGAGTTCGCGGCGCTGGAGGAGCGACACGGCTTCCTGGCCACGCAGCTCGAGGACCTCAGGGCCACCCGCCGCGACCTGCTCACCGTCGTCCGCGAGGTCGACGGGCGCATCCACGACGTCTTCGCCTCGGCCTTCGCCGACGTGCAGCGGGAGTTCGAGCAGGTCTTCGCCGTCCTCTTCCCGGGCGGGCAGGGCCGGCTGTCCCTCACCGACCCCGAGGACATGCTCACCACCGGCGTCGACATCGAGGCCCGCCCGCCGGGCAAGAAGGTCAAGAGACTCTCGCTGCTCTCCGGTGGCGAGCGCTCGCTGACCGCCGTCGCGCTGCTCGTGGCGATCTTCCGGGCGCGGCCCTCGCCGTTCTACGTGCTCGACGAGGTCGAGGCCGCCCTCGACGACGTCAACCTCGGCCGGCTGCTCACCCTGGTCGAGCAGCTGCGCGCGACCTCGCAGCTGATCGTCATCACCCACCAGAAGCGGACGATGGAGATCGCCGACGCGCTCTACGGCGTGAGCATGCGCGGCGACGGCATCACCGGCGTCATCAGCCAGCGCCTGCGCGAGGCCGAACCGGCCTGACGGCGCTTTCCGCGGAGATCGCCGGGGTCTCAGCGGCGGTTTCCGCGGAAAGCGCCGTCAGGCGCCGGACTGGACCTCGAGGTCGACGACCAGGGGCAGGTGGTCAGAGGCGCCGGCCCCGTCGAGCACGTGCGCGCGGGCCACGCCGACGCCGGGGGAGACCCACACCTGGTCGATCCGCCGGTGCGGACGACGGGCCGGGTGGGTCTCGCCGTGCCGGGCGTGCCAGAACCGCCATCCCGCCCGGTCCTCGCGGTCGGGGGCCAGCTCCCAGGCGTCGGCGAACCGCCCGGTCAGCGGGGCCAGCTCCGGGGCGCCGGGGTCGGCGTTGAAGTCCCCGACGAGGACGCCGGTCTGCATCGACTCGGTGTGCAGCCTGGCGATCGCGGCGAGCTGCTCGGCGCGCTCCCGCGGCGAGCGGGTGGACAGGTGGGTGGTCGTCACCCACAGCGCGGCGCCGTCGAGCTCGACCATCGTCCGCAGCGCGCTGCGCGGCTCGCCGCCGCCGGGCAGCGGGTGCACGTCGCTGACGAGGATCGGCAGCCGCGACAGCAGCGCGTTGCCGTACTGGCGGCGCAGCCCCTGCTCGCGCCTCGGCTCGTCGATCGCCGGGCCCCAGGCCAGCTGCATGTCCAGCGCCCGGGAGAGCAGCAGGGCCTGGTCGACGTCCTCGCTCCGCCCGCCGTAGTGCCGGTCCACCTCCTGCAGGCAGATCACGTCAGCGTCGGCCGCGGCGAGCACCGAGGCCAGCCGCGGCAGGTCGTGCCGGCCGTCGTCCCCGACGCCGTGGTGGGTGTTGAAGGTGACCAGCCGGACCGGGATCGGCGGCTGGTCGGGGCCGGGAGCGGGCCGCTTGCCCAGAGGGTCGCTCACCTGCGTCAGCCTGTCACCTCCGCCGGGACCGGGTCCGACAGCGGCAGGTCCGCGATCAGCTGCAGCCGCTCCTGGCCGGCTTCGTCCCGGTGGGTGACGAAGAGCCGGAAGGAGGCGTCGCGGTCGTGCAGGACCAGCTCGCCGAGCTGGTTGCCGAAGTAGGGGCCGGCCTGCTTGGCCCAGTCCAGCTCCGAGGGGCGGACCCGCGCCAGCCGGGACAGCCCCGTGGTCAGCCGGCGGGCCCAGCGGCTCCACCCGATCCGGAAGCCCACGCGGATCGGGTGCGGCGCCTGGTTGTGCAGCGGGGAGACGGTCAGCTGGTGCACGCGGGCGGTGAGGTCCCCGGGCCGCACCAGCTCGGCGGCGTAGGCGTGGTGGACGTCGCCGGAGAGCACCAGCGCGGTCGCCGGCGCCCGGCCCTGCTCGCCCCGGGCCAGCGCGACCAGGGCCCGGCCCAGCCGCTCGAAGGAGTCGCCGAAGGCCGACCAGTGCTCGAGGTCGGCGGCCTGCCGCAGCTGCTCGGACAGCCAGCCGAGCGGACGGCCCAGGTGGCGGCGGGCGAGCGTCTCGTTCCACCGCTCGGCCTCGTGGATGGCGTGCGGCAGCAGCCACGGCAGCGAGGTGCCCAGCACCAGGTGCTCGACGCCCTCGTCGACCGCGCGGCGCATCGCCGCCTCGACCCAGGCGAACTCGTCCTCGTCGAGCATGCCGCGGGCGCTCTCGTCGAGCACCCGGCCGGCCCGGCTGTCGACCATCACCATCCGGGCCTCGCCCCAGTGCCGCACGTAGCTCCAGCGCATCGAGCGCGGGTCGCGGTCGGCGGCCTCGGCCATCGCCCGGAGCACCGGCTCGGCGTCGTCCCGGTGCTCGAGCACCGCCTGCCAGGTGGTGTTCTCGGCCAGCTCCTGCGGACTGAGGTTGCCCAGGTGCTGGTAGACCCAGTAGCTGACCAGGCCCCCGCAGATCCGGCGGGTCCACCAGTCCTGCCCGGTCACCTTCCGCCGCCAGGCGGCGGAGGTGTTCCAGTCGTCGATCATCTCGTGGTCGTCGAAGATCATCGAGGACGGGATGGTCGACAGCAGCCAGCGCACCTGCGGGTCGCTCCAGGACTCCGCGTAGAGCCGGGTGTACTCCTCGAAGTCGTCGACCTGGGCGTCCCGCGGGGCCGGCTGCTGCCGGCGCAGGGACAACCAGTGGCGGGTCGCAGGGGTCAGCTCGTCGGCGTAGACCTGGTCACCCAGCAGCACCAGTGCGTCGGGCCACTCGTCCTCCGGCTGCCCCGTGAGCCGCGCGGCGTAGGTGTCCAGCGCGTCGGGCGGGATGCCCTCGGCGGCGTCGACGGTGCTGGGGGTGGCGTACCGGCAGGAGCCGAACGCGATGCGGAAGGGCCCGGGCCGGCCCGGCGTCCGGATGCGGCTGGGCGGGGAGAGCGAGGACGCCTCCGGCCAGACCCGCTCGTCGTCGAGGTGCACCTCGTAGGGCGTGGCGCTGCCGGGCTCCAGCCCCTCGACGACGACGAGGGCGTAGTGGTGGCCGCTCACGCAGAAGGTGCGGGCGCGGCGACCGAGCACCGCCACCTCGCAGGGCCGGTCGGTCTCCACCCAGACGGTGGCCGACACCGGGTCCACGTGCCGCAGCAGGGGACCGAGGAGGAGGACCGGGTTCTCCCGGCCGGGCAGCGGCATGTCGCCCAGGGTGGCCCACCGCCGCGGGTTCCGCACGGACGCCGCCCGCGGGTGCTGGGAGACTGAGGGCCATGGAGTTCGTGCTGATCGCGATCGCGATCCTGCTCGTCGGGCTGATCCTCGGGGTCAGCCTGCTCGTCGGTCGCGGCCGGCGCACCACCCGGCTGGACGACGACGCCGCCACCGGCACCACGCTGACCCGGCCGCGCCCGCCCAGCCCGACGACGGAGGCCCCACCCCGGCCGTCGGGGTCGACGGCCAGCGGGCTGGGGACGACGGCCGAGCCGGACGCCGTCTCGCCGGAAGCGCCGCCGGACGTCGTGCTCCCCCCGGCCGCCCCCGAGCCGGGCCTGGTCTTCGAGACGCCGCCGCCGTCGTCCGGCCGGCTGGTGCGGCTGCGCTCCCGGCTGGCCCGCTCGCAGTCCAACCTGGGCCGCGGCCTGCTCACCGTCCTCGCCCGCGAGCGGCTGACCGAGGACGACTGGGAGGAGGTCGAGGAGACCCTGCTGGCCGCCGACGTCGGCGTGGCCGCCACCCAGCAGATCGTCGACCGGCTGCGCACCCAGTCGATGGTGCTGGCCACCGCGTCCGGCCCGGAGCTGCGCCAGCTGCTGGTGCGGGAGCTGACGACCGTGCTCGGCCCCGACCTCGACCGCAGCCTCGGCGTCGACCGGCACGACGGTCTGCCGGGGATCGTCCTGGTCGTCGGCGTCAACGGCGCCGGCAAGACGACGACGGTCGGCAAGATCGCCCGCGTCCTCGTCGGCGACGGCAAGAGCGTCGTCCTGGGGGCCGCCGACACCTTCCGCGCCGCCGCCGCCGACCAGCTGGAGACCTGGGGCGAGCGGGTCGGCGTCCTCACCGTGCGCGGCCGCGAGGGGGCCGACCCGGCGTCGGTCGCCTTCGAGGCGGCGCGCACCGGGGTCGAGGGCGAGGTGGACACCGTCGTCGTCGACACCGCCGGCCGGCTGCACACCAAGAGCGGCCTCATGGACGAGCTGGGCAAGATCAAGCGGGTCGTCGAGAAGGTCGCGCCGGTGACCGAGGTGCTGCTGGTCCTCGACGCCACGACCGGCCAGAACGGCGTCGTCCAGGCCCGGGTGTTCACCGAGGCGGTGACCGTCACCGGCGTCGTCCTCACCAAGCTCGACGGCACCGCCAAGGGCGGCATCGTCGTCTCGGTGCAGCGCGAGCTCGGGATCCCGGTCAAGCTCGTCGGGCTCGGCGAGGGCGCCGACGACCTGGCGCCCTTCGAGCCGGAGGCGTTCGCCGACGCGCTGGTCGGCGGGGCCGACTGAAGGAGGATCACCCTGCCCCCCCACCGCTCGCAGGCTCGCGGCGGGGCCCTGCAGGAGGCCGCCGGCCGCTCACCCTGCGGCCGGCGGGCCTTCTCGGCTGACGTGCAACGCCACCAGCGCGACGTCGTCGGCGAACTCCGGCGTCATCCGGGCCAGCAGGACGTCGCACAGATCGTGCACCGGGACGTCGCGCACCTCCCGACCCGCCGCCACCAGCCGCTCGAAGCCGTCGTCCAGGGTCGCGTCGCGGCGCTCCACCAGGCCGTCGGTGTAGAGGACGACGGTGTCGCCCGGGTGCAGCGCGACCGTGGCGTCGGTGCGGCGCGCCGGCGAGTCCACGCCCAGTGGCAGCTCCGGCCGCCGCTCGAGCAGCCGGACCGTGCCGTCGGCAGCCAGCAGCAGCGGCGGCAGGTGGCCGGCGTTGGACCAGCGCAGCGTCCGGAGTCCCGCGGCGGCCTCCTCCGGCGTCTGCTCGACGCGGGCGAGCAGCGCGGTGACCAGCGTGGTCATCCCCAGGTCGTGCAGCGCCCGGTCGAGGGTCGCCAGCGCGCGGGCCGGTGGGGCGTCGAGGGCGTGCACCACCCCGCGCAGCATGTTGCGCAGCTGGCCCATCACCGCCGCGGCGGTCCGGTCGTGCCCGGTGACATCGCCAACGACCAGCGTGGTGGCGCCGTCGGGGGAGAGGAAGGCGTCGTACCAGTCCCCGCCGACCTGGGCCTCCCGGGCCGCGGGCCGGTAGCGGACGGCGATGCGCAGGCTGTCGGGCTCCGGCGGCTCGGTCAGCATCGAGCGCTGCAGCGTCTCGGCCAGGCTGCGGGTCTCGCTGGCCCGCCGCCGCTCGGCCTCCAGCCGGGTCACGCGCTCCACGGCCTGCGCGCACTGCGCGGCGTAGGCCTCCAGCACCCGTACGTCGTGCTCCTCGAAGGCCCGGGCGCCGGCCCAGCCGACGGTCCACGAGCCCAGCAGGCGGCCGCCGGCCCGCAGTGGCAGGGCCGCCCACGACCGGATCCCCAGGGCCCGGGCCAGCCGCCCCTCCTCGGTGTCCGGCCGCGTGCCGGCGTCGTGGACCAGCACGGTCTCGCCCCTCGCGGCGACCGCCATCGGCAGCGGCGAGGAGGGGTCCAGGTCGGCCGACACCAGCCGCCCCTCCCGGCCCTCGGTCAGCGTGAGGCCGTCGGGCCCGGCGAGGGCGACGGCGGCGGTGTCGGTCTGCAGCGCGGCACGGCCGTGGTCGAACAGCAGCTCGAGCAGTTCGGGGGTGGTCTCCGCGGCGGCGAGGGCGGAGACGGTGGCGGCCAGCCCGGCCAGTGAGCTCGCGGTGCGGCGCTCGCGTTCGCTGCTCTCGCGCAGTTCGGCGTTGCGCCCCTCCAGTTCCCGGGTCCGCTGGAAGAGGTCCGCCTGCACCTGTTCGACGCGGCGCTGGCCGCGGGCGGCCTCCAGGCGGGCCTCGTCGCGGTCGCGGACGTAGTCGGTGATGTCGTCGGAGCGGTGCAGCAGCAGCACGACCCGGCCCTCGTCGTCCAGGATCGGCACGTTGTACGGGCTCCAGAACCGCTCCACCCAGGTGCCGTCGGGCAGCGGGATGTCGTACTTCTGGATCGCCATGGTCACCGGCCGGCGGGTGTCGCGGGCGCGGCCCAGGGAGTCGGCCAGGTTGCGGACGCCGTCGGCCCCGGGGTCGTCGGGGTTGAGCGGGAAGACGTCGAACAGGTGTCGGCCGACGGTGTCCTCGAGGGTCGTGGCGGTGGCCTCCAGCCGGGCCCGGTTGGCGTGCACGATGACCAGGTCGGGCGTCAGCAGCAGGAAGGGCGCGGGCGCCTCGTCGAAGACCCGCGCGAAGTCGGGCACCGGCAGCTCCTCGGGCGTTCTGCGTCCCGTGTCGCCGTCGTCGTCCGCACGCTCCTGTCCCGCGGCCACCGCGCTGGTCCCCCTTCCGGACGGGTGCTGATCACGGTGGGCACTACCCCGTCGGCGAGCGCTACACGGGTGGCCGTACTCGCCGGACAGGTCTGCGTACCGCGCGAGGGCCGGGCCGCTGCGGAAGGAGCCGGCTACACGGCCTCAGGCGCCGCGTTGTCGGACCACTTCTCCTCGATGCGGCCGAAGCGCCACACCGCCACGGCGACGGCCCAGGTCACGATGAACAACCCGACGATCGCGAAGCCAACGAACTCCAGGTCCAGTGACGCCATCCACACCAGTGGGCCTGAATCGATGCCCAGCCGCTCCACCAGCAGTCCGACGATCACCAGGGCACCGATCACCAGGGCCACCGTCACCGACAGGACGGTGATGGTGAGGTTGTAGAAGACCTTGCGGACGGGCTTGAGGAACGCCCACCCGTAGGCGCGGGTCATCAGCACGCCGTCAGCGGTGTCGAACAGGCTCATGCCGGCCGCGAACAGCACCGGCAGGACCAGGATCGCGTACCACGGCAGGACGAAGGCGGCGGAGCCGGCGGCCAGCACGAGGAGGGCGACCTGGGTGGCGGTGTCGAAGCCCAGCCCCATGAGCAGGCCGACCGGATAGAGGTGCCACGGCTTGCTGACCCGTCGGGTCACCCGTCCCAGGAGGCGGGCGAGGAAGCCGCGGTTGTGCAGGTGCTGCTCCAGCTCGGCCTCGTCGTACTCGCCGGCCCGCATCCGTCGGAACACCCGAGCGATGCCGATGGCCGACGAGAGGTTCATCAGCCCGATGAGCAGTAGGAAGGTGCCCGCCACCAGCGTGCCGACCAGACCGAGTGCCTGGGCGACGGACGAGTTCTCGTCCTGGACGACGCCGGCGACAGACCGGACGCCGATGACCAGCAGCAAGCTGGCGGCGAAGACCACCGACGAGTGCCCGAGAGAGAACCAGAAACCCGTGCTGACGGCCGGCTTGCCCTCCTCGACCAGCTTGCGGGTCGTGTTGTCGATCGAGGCGATGTGGTCGGCGTCGAAGGCGTGGCGGACGCCGAGCATGTAGGCGGTCAGTCCGACTCCCACCCCGAGCACGCCGGTGCTGCCGAGCTGGTATCCGGCGGGAGCGACCGCGAAGACCAGCACGCCCCAGCCGACGACGTGCAACAACAGGACGAAGGCGGTCATGGCGGCGATGGAACGGCGCTCGTGCGGACTGAAACCGCCGTCCACCCTCGTGGCGCGCACCGGCACGTGGAGCGGGGCTGACACGGCAGGCACGTGCACGCTGCCTCCTCGGAAGGGCTGCCACACCCCGGACGGCGGGCGACTGACCGCGACCTTATTGCAGCCGACTTGCAGTTGCAAACGCCTTGCAACAAGGCGCAACGGAGGCGCGGAGGGGGCCGCGCAACACGGACGGAACACGACGGGCGGACACGCGGGCGGGAGTTCACGGCACGGAAACAGCGGCGCGCCGGTCGCCGAAACGTGCCGACGGCACGGTGAGCGCCACGTCGCCCTCCTCCCGGGGGCGCCGGTCAGCCCCTTCGGCCCGGGCGTCCGCGGACGCTCCGGCCCCGCCCGTGCGGCCTGCACCCGAGGCCGGCCGCACCGATCCGTCAGGAGGTTGCCGTGGACACCGGCGACACCGCATGGGTCCTGGTCAGCGCCGCGCTGGTGCTGTTCATGACCCCCGGTCTGGCGCTCTTCTACGGCGGCATGGTCCGCGCGAAGAGCGTCCTCAACATGATGATGATGAGCTTCGGCGCACTCGCCCTGATCAGCGTGCTGTGGGTGCTCTACGGCTACTCGATGGCCTTCGGCGACGACCTCGGCGGGGGTCTGCTGGGGGACCCGCTGGAGTTCGCCGGCCTCTCCTCGCTGCTGGGCACCAGCGGTCTGGACGGCGGCTTCCAGCCCGAGAGCCTGGTCTTCACGGTGCCCTCGATGGCCTTCGTCGCCTTCCAGGGCATGTTCGCCATCCTCACCGTCGCGCTCATCTCCGGCGCGATCGCCGATCGGGCCCGCTTCGGCCCGTGGATGGTCTTCGCCGGCGTCTGGGCGACGCTGGTCTACTTCCCGGTCGCGCACTGGGTGTTCGCCTTCGACGGCGCGGAGTCCGAGACCGGTGGCTGGATCGCCAACGACCTGCTGGCCATCGACTTCGCCGGCGGCACCGCGGTGCACATCAACGCCGGTGCGGCGGGCCTGGCGCTGGCCCTGGTGCTCGGCAAGCGGCGTGGCTTCGGGCGCGACCCGATGCGCCCGCACAACCTGCCGCTGGTGATGATCGGCGCCGGCATCCTGTGGTTCGGCTGGTTCGGCTTCAACGCCGGCTCCGCGCTGGCCGCCAACGGGCAGGCCGCCGAGGTCTTCGTGACCACGCTGGTCGCCACCGGTGCCGCGACCCTCGGCTGGCTGCTCGTCGAGAAGCTGCGCGACGGGCACGCCACCTCGCTGGGTGCCGCCTCCGGCGTCGTCGCCGGCCTGGTCGCCATCACCCCGGCCTGTTCCTCGGTGACCCCGGTCGGCGCGATCCTCGTCGGCCTGGTCGCCGGTGTCGTCTGCGCCCTGGCCGTCGGCCTGAAGTACCGGCTCGGCTACGACGACTCCCTGGACGTCGTCGGCGTCCACCTGGTCGGCGGGATCTGGGGCACCCTGGCCGTGGGCCTGTTCGCCTCGGCGTCCACCACGGCCGGCGTCGACGGCCTCCTGTACGGCGGCGGCGTCGACCAGCTGTGGCGGCAGGCGCTGGGCGCCGGCGTCGTGCTGGTCTACTCGTTCGTGCTCACCCTGGTGATCGGCTTCGCCATCGCCAGGACCATGCGCTTCCGCGTCGCCGAGGAGGACGAGGTCACCGGCATCGACTCCGTCGTGCACGCTGAGACCGGCTACGACCTCGACTCCCTCGGCGGTGGGCGCAGCGCCCCGGCCCTGGGCACCCAGGCGCACGCCATACCGCAGGACCCGGCGGGTAACGACAGGGCTCGGGGCATCACCGTCACCACCGAAGGGAGCCGGGCGTGAAGCTCGTCACCGCCATCGTGAAACCGTTCAAGCTCGACGACGTCAAGAACGCCCTCGAGCTGATCGGCATCGCCGGGCTCACCGTCAGCGAGGTCCAGGGCTTCGGCCGCCAGCGGGGCCACACCGAGGTCTACCGCGGGGCGGAGTACCAGGTGGACTTCGTGCCGAAGGTCCGCATCGAGGTCGTCGTCGGGGAGGTCGAGGCCGCCCGCGTCGTCGACGCGATCGTCGAGGCCGCGTCCACCGGCCAGATCGGCGACGGCAAGGTGTGGGTGACGACGATCGACGAGATCGTCCGCGTCCGCACCGGCGAGCGCGGCGCCGACGCCGTGTAGGGCCGGACGCGACAGCTCCGTCGGCCGGGGTGGCGGGGTCTCCTGCCACCCCGGCCGACGCCGTCCCAGGGAGAGTGCAGGAGAGCGAGGGGGAGACGTGCTGGACACCGGGTCGCTGCCCGCACTGCCGCGGGCCGAGCGCAGCGAGGTGCTCGACGCCTGGCTCACCGGCCTGCTCGCCGAGGCGGTCGCGGGCACCCCGCCGCCCCGGCCGCGCCGCGGCGCCCCGCCCCCGCGCACGGGCACCGACGGCGTCGCCCTGGTGGCCGTCGGCAGCCTCGGCCGCCGGGAACTACCGCCGCAGGGCGACCTCGACCTCGTCCTCGTGCACGACGGGCGCCCGGAGATCGCCGCCGTCGCCGACGCGGTCTGGTACCCGATCTGGGACGCCGGACTGCGCCTGGACCACTCGGTGCGGACCGTCGCCGAGGCCGTCGGCGTGGCCTCCACCGACGTCAAGGCCGGGCTCGGCCTGCTCGACGCCCGCTTCGTCGCCGGGGACGCCGGGCTCGCGGCGACGCTGCGCACCGCCACCCTCGGCAGCTGGCGGCAGTCGGCGTCCCGGCTGCTGCCGCAGCTGCGCGACCTGCGCCGCGGTCGCGCCCGGCAGGTCGGGGAGCTGGCCTTCCTCCTCGAACCGGACCTCAAGGAGGCCTACGGCGGCCTGCGGGAGGGGCAGGTGCTGCGCGCGGTGGCCGCCGCCCAGCTGGCCGACGAGCCCGCCGCCGAGGTCGAGGAGGCCTACGCGTTCCTGCTGGACGTCCGCGACGAGCTGCGCCGCCGCTCGGGCCGGCCGGCCGACGTGCTGGTCCGGCAGGAGCAGCGTCCGGTCGCCGTGGCGCTGGGTCTGCCCGACGAGGACGCGCTGCTGCGCGAGGTGAGCCTGGCGGGGCGGCGGCTCGCCTTCGTGGCCGACGAGACGTGGCGGCGGGTGGAGTCGGCGCTGGTCCGCCGTCCCCGCGGCCGCTACCGCCGGATCCGCCGCGAGCCGCTGGCCGAGGGCGTCGTCCGCCAGGGCGACGAGGTCGTGCTCGCCCGCGACGCCCGCCCGGCCGCCGACCCCGGCCTGGTGCTGCGCGGCGCGGCCGCCGCCGCGCGCGAGGACCTGCTGCTGTCGCCCTACACGCTCAAGGTGCTCGCGGTGCACGCGCCGCCGCTGCCCGAGCCGTGGCCGGCGGAGGTGCGCTGGTCGTTCCTGCGGCTGCTGGCCAGCGGGCGGCCGGCGGTGGCGGTCCTGGAGCAGCTGGACCAGGAGGAGCTGCTGTCCCGGCTGCTGCCGGAGTGGGACCGGATCCGCTCGCTGCCGCAGCGCCACCCCTGGCACCGGTTCACCGTCGACCGGCACCTGGTCGAGGCCGCCGCGGCCGCCGCCGAGCTCACCCGGGACGTCGACCGGCCCGACCTGCTCCTCGTCGGCGCGCTGCTGCACGACATCGGCAAGGGCTGGCCCGGCGATCACAGCGAGGTCGGGGAGCCGATCGCGGCTCGGATCGCCAGCCGCATGGGCTTCGGCGACGACGACGTCGCGACGCTGGGCGCGATGGTGCGCCACCACCTGCTGCTGCCCGACACCGCGACCCGGCGCGACATCGACGACCCCGCCACGATCGACCGGGTGGCCGCGACCATCGGGCACGACCCGGCGCTGCTGCAGCTGCTGCACGCCCTGGCCCAGGCCGACGGCGCCGCGACCAGCTCCTCGGCCTGGTCGCCGTGGAAGGCGCACCTGGTCGCCGCCCTGGTGGCCCGCGTGCAGGCCAGGCTGGGCGGCACGCCGGTGCCGGAGCCGGAGCCGGTGCTGCACCCCGGGCAGCCTCAGGTGCGCACCGGGGCCCCGGCCGACGCCGCCGCCGGCATCTCCGTCGGCGTGGAGGACGTCGCCGACGGCCAGCAGGTGACGATCGTCGCGCCCGACGGGCACGGCCTGTTCAGTCGGCTGGCGGGGGTGCTGGCGCTCAACCAGCTGGACGTGCGCGCCGCGAAGGTGAACGTGGTCGGCGAGCGGGCCACGGCCGTCTTCGCCGTCCGGCCGCGGTTCGGGCGGGCGCCGGTGGCCTCGATCCTGGCCGACGCCGTGCGCGCGGCCCTCGAGGGCACGCTGCCGCTGGCGGAGCGGCTGCGGCAGCGGGAGGCCGACTACCGGCAGGACGCCGCCCGGGCGGCGCCGCCGCGGGTTTCCTGGCACAACGGCGAGGTGACCGGCGACGCGACCGGGATCGTCGAGGTGCGCGCGGGGGACCGGGCCGGGCTGCTCTACCGGCTGACCGCGGCGCTGGCGACCGAGGGCCTCGACGTCACCTCGGCGCGGATCGAGACCCTCGGCGCCGACGCCGCCGACCACTTCTACGTCGCCAACCCCTCCGGGGAGCCGATCAGCACCGACCAGCGGGCCCGCGTGGAGGCGGCGCTGGCCGCCGCCGTCCGGGGTGCGGTGCCCGACCCGGTGGCCGGTCGGGGGGACACGCCGGGCTGAGCTCCGCGGTCCTGTCGTACCCCCGTGCCACCGTCGAGGGGCCAGCGGGACGGAACGGTCCCGACGACGACCGCAGGGAGGCACCCCGCATGACCGGCACGTCCTTCGAGGTCGCCGCAGCCGAGGGCAGGGTCTGGCCGTGCCCCTCCTGCGACGGGGACCGGGAGTTCGTCCAGCCACCGTGCGCCGACGGGCACACCGAGGACGGCGGCGAGTGCCCCGAGTGGGCCTGCGCCGACTGCGGGACGGCGGTGTCCACGGCCGCGCCGGGAGCCGCCGTGGCCGCGTTCAGGCGCCGCGCCGCCTGAAAAAGGACCCCGTCCTCCCCACCCTTCGCCAGCTCAGCTTGTCGTTTAACCCCTGACCTGTGGGTCACGGCTGCGCTCGGTGTCTCGTTTGACGGTCTTGCCGACGTCGTAGCGGGTGGCGCGGTGCCGATTGG
>NZ_NVPT01000111.1 GCF_002802985.1 Geodermatophilus chilensis
GGGAACAGGCGCACGGTGCGGCCGTGGTCCAGCGGCATCCCGTCGGGGCCCATGACGATGCGGCTGACCTGCCCGTCGCAGGCCAGCCACCGCGCGCGGGCAGCGGAGATCATGGCGCCGAAGCCCATGTCGGCCGCCCCCCGGCCGGTGGCGGGGTTGACCAGGTCCTCGGCGTCGATCTTGACGATCACCTGGGGCTTGTGCCCGCGCAGGGTGGGCAGCGCCCCGGAGGCGAGGGCGTTGTCGGCGAGCTGCACCAGCGCGTCGGCCTGCTGCTGCGCCCTGGTGCGCTCGTCGCCGGCGCCGCGGCCGGCCTGCACCAGCGACTCCAGTGCGGTCTGCAGCTTCTCCCCGCCCACGGCATCGAGGTCGAAGCGGCCGGTGATCGACCCGTCGGTGTGCCTGGTGAGCACCAGCCGGCGGCCCTCGGTCGGGTCCGGTTCGGGTCCGTCCTCATCCAGCCGGTCCAGGTAGTGGTGCACCGCCTTGGCCGTCTCGGCGCACTGCTGCGCGGTGGCCACCCCGGTGAGCACCGCGTCAATGACGGCGACGTCGATGTGCTGCGCGGCGGCGGCGGCCAGCGCTTCGGGCTCGGCGACCCGCGCGATCAGCCCGGCCTGCTCACCGGTCACCTGCCCGGCGGCGAAGGCGGCGGCCATGGCCGGCAGGTGCTCCAGCGCCCGGCCGGTGCGCACCACCCGCGCCGCCTCACGGGCCGACAGGTGCCCGTGCCCGCACAGCCACGAGCCCATGGACTTCAGCCCGTCGCCCTCCGCCGCACCGGACACCTCGCACTCCCGGACCGTGCGGGCGAGCTCGGCGGCCAGCCGGTTCTGCGCGGCCAGCAACGGCCGCAGCCGCTCCAGCAGCGCCGGGCCGAACAACGGCGCCAGGTCCTCGGCGGCCAGGGTGTCCAGGGAGGCCAGCAGCTCGTCCACGACACCTCCCACCGACTCGGTCAGGTGTTCGAAATCTAACCGGCCCGACGACCCTGATCAACCCGATCCGCAGCTCAGGAGCCTGTCCACAGATCCGCTGACCCTCTTGACACCCACCCCGATCTGCCCCACCGGTGTCGCCGCGCAGCACCGCTCCAGCGGTCTGCAACGGCTACCCGCCCCCTCGCTCAGGACGTCGTCAGACGATCCGGATGCGCAGCCGGCGGAACCCGCGGCCCTTGTTCTCGACCTTGGTCACCTCGACCCGGCCCACCATCGACGTCGAGGCCACGTGGGTGCCGCCATCGGCCTGCAGGTCCAGGCCCACGATGTCGACGATCCGGACCTCCTCGATGTCGGGGGGCACCAGATCGGTCGCCGTCCGGATCAGGTCGGGGATCGCGTAGGCCTCCGCACGCGGCAGCGTCCGCACCTCGATGCGCCGGTCGGCGGCGATCTCGGCGTTGACCGCCTCGGCGACGCGGTCCTTGAAGTCGGCCGGCACCTCGGCCAGGTCGAAGTCCATCCGCGCGGTCAGCGGCTCCATGCTGCCGCCGGTGACCTTTGCGCCGAAGTCGCGCAGGACGACGCCGGTGAGCACGTGCAGGCCCGAGTGCGTGCGCATCAGCGCCGTCCGCCGCTCGTCGTCCAGGGCACCACGGACGGCGGTGCCCGGCGGCGGGAGCGGGTCCCCCTCGACCGGGACGAGGTAGAGCTCGTCGCCCTTGCGGGTGCCGGCGATCCGGGTGCGGACGCCGCCCCAGAGCAGCACGCCCTCGTCCGGCGGCTGCCCGCCGCCGCCGGGGTAGAAGGCGCTGCGGTCGAGCACGACGCCCTGCTCGGGGTCGGCGGCGACGACCGTCGCGTCCCACTCCCGGACGGTGGCGTCGGTGAGGTCGAGGCGGTGGGTGTGCCCGTGGTGGTGGCCTGCGGTGGTCACCCCGGCATGCTGCCCGGTGCGGGCGGACGGCGGCCACCGCGTGTCCCACCGTGCACGCCGGCCCACCGGGTCCCCGGGGCGGGCGAGCCGGGTCCCCCGGGACGCGGGCCCGCCGGCGCGCGTGGACCGCGGGCGCCCGGCCGGTCATGGTGGTGTCCTGTGCGCGGCCGAGCCGCCGGCGAGCAGCGCGCCTCCGCTGGAGGCGCCTCGTGCCGGCGGGCCGGATCGTGCGCGAGCACCCCACCCTCCGAGGAGCGTCGACGTGACCGATCCCCGACCGGACCGCGTCCCCCTCCGGGTCGACCTCCCCGCACCCGGTGGCCGGCGCGCCTGCCGGGTGGGAGCCGGGCGGTGAGCGGGACCGACGGTCGGTTCGACGTGGTCCTCCGGGCGCCGCGGGCGGTGACCCCGACGGGCGAGGCCGCGGTGTGCGTGGGCGTGACCGACGGCCGGATCGCCGCCGTCGTGCCGTTGGCCGAGCGGCTCGACGGCGCCCGGGTGGTCGAGCTGGCCGACGACGAGGTGCTGCTGCCCGGCCTGGTCGACACCCATGTGCACGTCAACGAGCCCGGTCGCACCGAGTGGGAGGGGTTCGCGACCGCCACCCGGGCAGCCGCCGCCGGTGGGGTCACCACGATCCTGGACATGCCGCTGAACAGCGTCCCGCCGACGGTCGACGTGGCGGCGCTGGCGGTGAAGAAGGAGGCCGCCGCGGGCCGGTGCTGGGTCGACGTCGGGTTCTGGGGCGGCGCCGTCCCGGGCAACCTCGCCGACCTGCGCCCGCTGCACGAGGCCGGGGTCTTCGGGTTCAAGTGCTTCCTGCTGGACTCCGGGGTGCCGGAGTTCCCGCCGTTGAGCGCGGCCGGGCTGGAGGAGCACCTGCGCGAGGTGGCGACCTTCGGCGGACTGGTGATCGTGCACGCCGAGGACCCGGCCACCATCGCCGGCGCTCCGGCGCCCTCCGGCGGCCGGTACACCGACTTCCTCCGCTCCCGGCCCGGCGCCGCCGAGGACCGGGCGATCGCCACGGTGGTGGCGGCGACCCGGCGGACCGGGGCACGGACGCACGTCCTGCACCTGTCCAGCGCCGACGCCGTCCCGCTGCTGCGCGACGCGCGCGCCGAGGGACTGCCGATCACCGTGGAGACCTGCCCGCACTACCTCTCCTTCACCGCCGAGGAGATCCGGGACGGCGCGACCGCCTTCAAGTGCTGCCCACCGATCCGCGAGGCGGGCAACCGGGACCGGCTGTGGCAGGCCCTGGCCGAGGGCGTGGTCGACTGCGTGGTCTCCGATCACTCGCCGTGCACCCCGGAGGTGAAGCGGCTCGACGTCGGCGACTTCGGTCTCGCCTGGGGCGGGGTGAGCTCCCTGCAGCTCGGCCTGGCTGCGGTTTGGACGGAGGCCCGCCCGCGCGGGCACTCGCTGTCGGACGTGGTGCGGTGGATGTCCGAGCGGCCCGCCCGGCTCGCCGGCCTGCGCGCCAAGGGCCGGCTCGCGGTCGGGGCGGACGCCGACCTCTGCGTGTTCGCCCCGGACGAGTCCACCACCGTCGACGGCGCCCGGCTGGAGCACCGCCACCCCGTCACGCCGTACGCCGGCCGCCGCCTGGACGGCGTCGTGCGCAGCACCTGGCTGCGCGGCAGGCCGGTCGACCTCCGCTCCGGGCCGCGCGGGCGGTTCCTGACCCGGGGAGCAGCACGACCACCGACACCGCCCGACAGGTGCCGCCCTCGGAACTGACGCCCGACGTCGGCAGCATCCTGGGAGCGCCGCGGCCGGGCGCCCCTCGTCACAGGGGCACGCCGGCCGCTCACGCCCGGGCGGCGGACCTGCCGCGCGGCTCGGCGAACCGGGTGAGCACGGGGCCGGCCACCGCCAGCACGAGCACGTACCCCGTCGCCACGGGCCCGAGCTCCGGGACCCCCGCGGCGACGGCCAGCCCGGCGATGACGACGGAGAACTCCCCGCGGGCCACCAGGGCGGTCCCGGCGCGCAGCCGCCCGGGCACGGCCACCCCGTCCCGCCGGGCGGCGAACCAGCCGGTGGCGACCTTGGTCCCGGCGGTCACCAGGGCCAGCAGCAGGACGGCGGGCAGCACGGGCAGCACCGCGCCCGGGTCGGTGGACAGCCCGAAGGCGACGAAGAAGATGGCCGCGAACAGGTCCCGCAGCGGCCCCAGGACCGCCCGCGCCCGGTCGGCCACCGTGGTCGGCAGCGCCAGCCCGACGAGGAAGGCGCCCACCGCCGCCGACGCCCCCGCCGCCTGGGCGAGCCCGGCCACCAGCAGCGTGAGACCCACCAGCCGCAGCAGCACCTGCTCGTCGTCGTCCGAGTCCAGCATCCGGCCGAGCCGGTGGCCCTGCCGCTGGGCGGCCAGCAACGCCAACCCGACCGCGCCGACGGCCAGCGCGATGCCGGCCACCGCGGTCGTCGGTCCCCCGCCGGCGAGCGCGACGGCCAGCAGCGGGAGGAACAGCGCCATCGCCAGGTCCTCCAGGACCAGCACAGACAGCACCGCGGGGGTCTCCCGGTTGGCCAGCCTGCCCAGGTCGCCGAGCAGCCGGGCGATGATGCCCGACGACGAGATCCAGGTGACCCCGGCCAGGGCGAGCGCGCCCTGCCACGGCAGGCCGAGCAGCAGCCCCGCGACGAAGCCCGGCGGGGCGTTGAGCAGCAGGTCCACCACGCCCGAGGGGCCGTGGTGCCGCAGCGAGGCGAACAGCTCCTCCGCGGTGAACTCCAGGCCCAGCGCGAGCAGCAGCAGGACAACGCCGACCTCCGCGGCCGCCTCGATGAACGGCTCGGAGGTGGTGAGCGGGGCGATCCCGCCCTCCCCCAGCGCCAGCGCGGCCAGGAGGACGAACGGCACCGACGACAGGCCCAGGCGGCGGGCCAGCAGACCGATGAGGGACAGACCGCAGAACAGCAGGCCCAGTTCCAGCAGCAGCTGGGCGACGTGGTCCACCGGTACCTACGCGGGCTCGTCCAGGTGCCGCTCCAGGTCCGCCAGCCCGCGCGCCGACCCGATGGCGACGACGACGTCCCCGGGGTGCAGCAGGTCGCCGGGGCTCGGGGAGGGGACGACGTCGGCGTCCCGCACGATCGCCACGATGGAACAGCCGGTCAGCGTACGGGCCCGCGTGTCACCCAGCGGGCGGCCGGCGAAGCGCGAGCCCCCGCGGATTGGGAAGCGGCCCGACTCCAGCCCCGGGACCTCCCGGGACAGGTCAGCGAAGCGCTGTGTCAGCCGGGGAGCGCCGAGCACCTCCGCGACGGCGTCGACCTCGTCCGGCTGGAGCCGCAGCACCCCGCGCGCCCGGTCGGGGTCGCGACGGTCGTACACCGCGACCTCGGCCGTGCCGTCCCGGCCGAGGACGATGGCCAGGACCTCGCCGGACCGGGTCCGCAGCCGGTACCGCACACCGACGCCCGGCAGCAGTGTCTCCTCCAGGTCCACGGCCGCATGGTGTCAGACCGCAGGCCGGCCCCCGCCGGTCTGCGGGCGCGTCGGTGGTCGGTCCGGCCACTCCAGGCCCGCGGGCGTGATGCGCAGCGGCAGCCCGGACGATCAGGCGCCGGCGTGGGCAGCTCCGGTACCGCTCCGGACGACGGTGACCGGGCAGGGGGCGTGGCGCACGCACTGGTCGCTCACCGAGCCCAGCACCAGCTCGGTGAAGCCCCCGCGGCCGCGGGCGCCGACCACGAGGAGGTCGGCCCGGGCCGCCGACTCGATCAGCCCGCGCACGGCAGTGCCGTGGGTGACGTGGCAGGTCACCGACAGCGACGGGTCCAGGGCGGCGGCGGACACGTCGGCCTCCAGGTCGGCCCGGACCGCCTTCTCGAAGTCCTCGAACGGGGGGATGTAGCCCGGCGCCCAGGTCGCCGGCCGCGGTGCCGTGGTGATCTTCCAGGCGCGCAGCACGTGCAGCGGGTACCCGGCGCGGGCGGCCAGCCGCGCCGCCCACTGCAGGGCCTCCTGCGCGCAGTCCGACCCGTCGTGCCCGACCAGGACCCCACCGGGGACGTCTGCCACCCGGGTCACGCCCTCGTCGTCGAACTCCACGTCGATCGCCTCGGTCATGGACGCAACCTACCGTCGCGGTGGCAGCACCTCCGGTGGCCGAGGCCCGGGTCGTCCGCGACCGTCGACCCGGTCCTCGGGACAGGCGCTGCGTCAGCCGGTCGTGGAGCTCCCCGCTGTGGTGCCCGGACGGGACCGGGACGCCGCCCTGTGGCGCAGGCCCGGGACGACGTGGCCGGCCGGCTCCGCTCACAGGCCTCGCAGACCTGCTCGTCGATCCGGCGGGGACTTGGCCGGGCGCAGTGCGGAGGAGGTGGGGTCAGCGGACGCCGTCCACCGCCGCGTCGGCGCGCCCTGGATCCTCCTTCGGCTCGCCGAGGCGTACGGCCGGGACCTCGGCGCCGAGACCCGACGGGCCCGACGCAGCCGGCCCCCGGTCAACGGCGTGCTCAGGCAGCACGCCGCTGTCGTGCCGGGCCCGCAGCAGGTAGTACGCCAGCCCGACCAGCGCGATGGCGCCGATGAAGACGAATGCCCCCCACTGCAGGTACCAGCGGTACGGCTCGGTGGCGTTGTAGATCTCCCGTCGCGGCCACGCCAGGTTCAGCGCCATGCCGGCGCCCCACAGCACCGCGAGGACGTTGACCGGCAGGCCCCAGCGGCCGAGCGAGAAGTACCTCCCGTCGGCGCGCTCACCGGGCAGCGGCCAGCGGCCCCGCAGCCGGCTGAGCAGCATCGGCACGGTGACCAGCAGGTACGCCAGGTAGACCATGATGATCGCGATGCTGGTGATCACCGTGAAGATCTGCGGCTGCCGGATGTTGATCACCAGGATGCTGATCGACAGGACGCCGATGACGATCGCGGGCACCACCGGCGTCTTGCGCTTGGGATCCACCTTCGCCAGTCGGGCGCTGAACGGCAGGTTGTTGTCCCGCGCCATCGCGAACATCATGCGGATCGTCGCGGTGTGCACCGCCAGGCAGCAGACGGTGATGGCGACCACGATGCAGGCGAGGAACACCTTGCCCAGCCCGGTGCCCGCCACCTGGAGCAGCACGTACTGCAGGCCGCCCGTACTCGAGGACAGCTGCGGGTCGTCGAGGTCCTGCACCGCCATGAGGCCGAAGAGCAGGATCAGGCCGCCGAGCACGAACGAGGCGATGACGGCGCGGACGATGGCCTTGGGCGCGGTGCCCCGCGGGTCGATCGTCTCCTCGCCCAGCGAGCTCGCGGTGTCGAAGCCGTACATCACGTAGGCCGAGGCCAGCGAGGCGACGAGGAAGGCGCCCAGGTAGCCCAGGTCCCGGCCCTCCCCCGTGCCGGCGGTGTCGGTGAGGACCTCGACCGGGCTGCGGGTCATCGCCACGGCCAGGATCACGATGATCAGCACAGCCGCGCCCAGCTCGATGACGACGCCGGCGCTGTTGATCCGCGCCATGAGCTTCACGCCGTAGACGTTCACCAGCGTGGTGAACAGGATGAGGGCGCTGCCGAGGATGACGGCGTTGACGGCGAAGTCGTAGGTGCCCGTGCCGTCACCGACGACCTGGAAGCCCGGCCACAGCTGGGGCAGCGTGATCTGGTAGGCCAGGACGGTCGCCGACAACGTCACGATCGAGGCCGTCAGCATCATCCAGCCGGTCATCCACGAGGTCGTCCGGCTGCCCAGCCGCTTGGTCCAGTTGTAGAGCGACCCCGCCACGGGGTGCCTGGCGGCCAGCTCGGCGAAGCAGAGCGCCACCATCAGCTGACCGAGGAAGACCATCGGCCAGGACCACAGGTAGGCCGGGCCGCCGGCACCGAAGCCGAAGTAGAACAGCTGGAACGTGCCGGTCAGGATCGAGATGTAGCTGACCCCGGCCGCGAAGCTGGAGAACCTGCCGATGCTCCGGTCGAGCTGCTGCCTGTAGCCGAACTCGGCGAGGTGGGAGTCGTCGTCCTGCGTGGTGTGCGCACTCATGGGCTGTCCGTCCGCTGGAGGGGTGGGGGGCTGCCCTGGAACCAGCGAACCGGCCCAGGGGCGGTGTCGTGCCACACGGGCCTGGTCTCGTGGTCCTCGGCGGGGCTCGACGGGCGGAACTCGCGGCCGTCGTGGTCGGCGAAACGGCTCGCAGAGGTGATCCGACTCACGTGGAGACCGCCCCGCCATCACTGCCCCGGCTCTCCCCGGACGCCTCCGGAGCGGCGCCGGGCGCTCCTGACCGATCGGCCGGGGCCGTCGCGTCGTGCACCAGCGTGGCGGACCGCCATCCACGCAGTGAACTGAGGACGGCGACCTCCTCCGCGCGGACCAGGTCCGCCACGGGGACCACGCGCTCCCGCAGCATGCCCAGCCCCAGCAGCCGGGCCCGCTCGACCCCGGGCAGGCACCCCGACTCCTGGGGTGGTGTCCACCACCGGCCGTCGAGCCGGACGGCCAGGTTGGCCGTGGTGACCTCGGTGACCTCGCCGCGTTCGTTCACCAGGACGACGTCGTCGACGTCGGGCCGCCGTCGGCGACGGCGGTCGTAGGGCTCGCGCCGGCTGGTCTTGTGGTGCAGCCGGAGGTCGCCGGAGTCGACCGGTTCCCCGTCGATCGCCAGCCGGACCGGACCCGGCGCGGGCGCGGGCAACGGCTCGACGTCGACCGCCGTCGCGCCGTCCCGTCGCAGGCGCAGCCGCACCCGGGCCGGGCCGCACCCGGCCAGCCGGGTCCGCAGGTGCCGCACCACGGTGGGCCGGTCGAGCGCGAACCCGAGGTGCTCGGCGGAGTCGGCCAGCCGCCGCAGGTGACCGTCCTCGTTGCGCAGCCCCCCGTCCGGCTCGTACCGCATGGTCTCCAGCAGCTCGAACTCCTCGGGGTGCCAGGACAGGACGGCCGCCTTCGCCAGCACCTCGGCGTGCTCGGCCGCCGCCTCCGAGTCCCAGGTGATGCCGCCACCGGTGCCGTACACCGCGGTACCCGAGGCGGTGTCCACCACCGCGGTCCGGATGGCGACGCCGAACCGCGCCCGCACCGGCGCGTCCGGCGGGCCGACCAGGCCGATGGCGCCGCAGTAGACGCCGCGGGGCGTGGGCTCGAGGCCGCGCAGGAGGGCCATGGAGCTGGCCTTGGGCGCCCCGGTGACCGAGCCGGACGGGAACAGCGCCCGGAAGAGGTCCACCAGGCCGGTGCCCGGACGCAGCTGCGCGGTGACGTCGGACGTCAGCTGGAGCACGGTCCCGTAGCGCTCCACCGTGAAGAGGGCGGGCACGTCCACGCTGCCGACCCGGGCGACGCGGGCGACGTCGTTGCGCACCAGGTCGACGATCATGAGGTTCTCGGCCCGCTCCTTGGCACTGGCCGACAGCCGGTGCGCCAGCGCCGCGTCCTCGCGCAGGTACCGGCCGCGCCGCGAGGTCCCCTTCATGGGCCGGAGCAGCACCCGGTCGCCGCGCCACTCGAAGAAGAGCTCCGGGCTGGCGCTCGCGACGACGAAGCGGCCGAGGTCCAGGTAGGCGTTGTGGGAGCCGCGCTGGCCCAGCGCGAGGGCGCGGTAGAGCCCGAACGGGTCGCCCGAGACCCGCCCGGCCATCCGGACGGTGAGGTTGCACTGGTAGGTGTCGCCGGCCGCGATCCGCTCCCGGACCCGCGCAACCCCGGAGGCGTGCTCCGCGGGCGTCCACGTCGGCTCCCACTCGGCGGCCCACGGGGGCTCCGGCCCGGCGTCCAGCGGCGGCACCGGCACCGGCTCGTCGCAGAGGCCGAACCAGGCCAGCGGCGTCCCGTCCGCCGCGGGCGGGTGCACGGCCAGGCCGGGGTCGAGCCCGGCCGCCGCCTCGTAGGCCACGTAGCCGAACGCCCACTGCCCGGCGTCGGTGGCCCGCTCGACCTCGGCCAGGACGTCGACCACCTGGTCGGGGCGTTCGGCGACGAGCACGCGGTGCGGTGCGGGACACCGGACCGCCGTGCCGGCGCGCAGGTCGTCGAAGCGCGCCCACGCCGCCGAGGCCGGCGCCGTGCCGGTCAGCGGAGGACCACCCTGCTGGAGCCGTCCAGCAGCGCGGTCCGCAGGGACACCCGACCACGCACCGCGGCGTCGACCTGCCGATGCCCGGCGACGTCGGAGCCGTGCTCGAACAGGAACGAGTTCACCCTGCCCACGATGCCCGGGCGCTCGTGCGGCTGAGCACGGGGGTGGACGCTGGGGACACGGGTGCCTCCTCGGACGTCGAGCGCCGGCCCGTCACGGCCCGTCCCCCTGGCCGGTGGCCGGCCGCTGGAGCAGCTCGGGCTCGCCGCGGTCGCTGACCTGCAGCCGCTCCAGGGGGTCGTGTCGTACACCGCGAGGACGGTACGGGTCCGCCTCGCCGCGGCGACCGGTGCGCGACGACCCCGTACCGGTGCGGCCCGCTCCCAGCCGGAGCCTCGAGCACGACCGCGGCCCACGTCCTGCGGCCGGGCGTGGAGCACGCTGACCCGCATGTCGCGGCGGCAGCCCCGGCTGCAGGCGGACGTCGGCGTGGACGTCGCCGGCCCCGCCGGGACCGGCGCCCCGCGCGACGCGGCAGGTCGTTGCCACGCGCTGCGGTCCCGAGGACGCTGGGCGGCGCGGCGATGCCGCGGGAGCACCGCCGTCCCAGCACTCCACCATCTGGAGAGGAGCGGTGCCGTGTACGCACGCTCGACCACCATCCGTGGCAACCCCCGGTCCGTGGACGCGGGGATCGAGGTCGTCCGCGACGAGGTGATGCCCGCCGTCCGCGGCATGGAGGGCTGCATCGGCCTGTCCATGCTCGCCGACCACGAGACCGGGATGTGCATCGTGACGACGTCCTGGCGGGACCGGGAGGCGATGCAGGCCAGCGCCGAGGGGGTCCGACCGCTGCGCGACCGGGCGGTGCAGGTTCTCGGCGGCGAGTACGAGGTGCACGAGTGGGAGGTCTCGGCCATGCACCGCCGGCACGAGGCCCACCACGGCGCCTGCACCCGGGTGACCTGGCTGCGCGGTGACCCCGACGGCATGGAGCGCGCCATCGACGGCTTCCGGATGAGCCTCCTGCCACGGCTGGACGACCTCGCCGGCTTCTGCAGCGTCAGCCTGATGACGCACGCGGCCGAGGGGATGGCCGTCTCCGCGGTCACCTACGACAGCAGGGAGGACATGATCGAGACCCGCGAGAACGCCCGTGCACTGCGCGACGAGTTCGCACCGGCGTTGGGCCTGGCCGTCACCGACGTCCGGGAGTTCGACCTCGTTCTCGCGCACCTGCGGGTACCCGAGACCGCGTGACCCCGGCGGAGCCGGCCGGGACCGCCCCGGCCGGCCCGCGGGGAGAGGAGAGAGCACGTGTACGCACGCACCACCACCGTCCGGGGGGACCCGGCGGCGATCGACGACGGCGTCGCCTTCCTGCGGGACCGGGTCATGCCCGCCGTCGAGGGGCTGCCCGGCTACGTGGGGCTGTCGATGCTGGCCGACCGCGACTCCGGGCGCTGCATCGCGACCACGTCCTGGAAGGACGAGGCCGCCATGACCGGCACCGGCGAGCAGCTGCGGCCCCTGCGGGCCCGCTTCGCCGAGGTCCTCGGCGGGCCGGTGGAGCTGCACACCTGGGAGATCGTCCTGGTCCACCGGGTGCACGAGGCACCCGACGGCGCCTGCACCCGGGTCACCTGGACCCGGACCGACCCGAGCCGGGTGGACCAGGTCGTCGAGGCCCACCGGACCGGCCTGCTGCCGCGGCTCGAGGAGCTCGACGGCTTCTGCAGCGCCAGCCTGCTCGTCGACCGCCGGGAGGGGCGGGCCGCCGGCTCGGTCACCTACGCCGACCGACTGACCCTGGAACGCTCCCGCACCGACGCCACGGCCGTCCGCGAGGAGTTTGCCGCCGCGGTGGACGGCGAGGTCCTGGAGGTGGCCGAGTTCGAGCTCGTCCTCGCCCACCTGCGGGTCCCCGAGACCGGGTGACCGCGGCGGGCCGACCGGGGTCGCCCCGGCCGGCCCGTGGCGGCCTCCCCGCAGTGAGCGGACCCCCTCCTCCCCACCGCTCGCACGCTCGCGGCGGGCCCCGGGAGGGGGCCGGGGGCAAGGGGGTCCTCTTTCAGACCACCCGGGTCAACGCCGGCCAGAGCCCGTCGCCGCCCTGGGCGAGCAGGCCGACGCCGAGCACCTTCGACCACGTCAGCTCGGAGCCGGCCTCGTCGCGCCAGGACCAGCAGCGCCGGGTCAGGTGGTGCAGCCGGTACTCCTGGGTGAACCCGATCGCGCCGTGCACCTGGTGCGCCAGCCGCGCCACGACCTCCACCGCCGCACCGGCCCGCACCTTCGCCGCCGCCGCGGCCAGCACGACGTCGTGGGCGGCCGGGTCGGTGGCACGGTCGAGGGCCTGGACGGCGGCGTCGACGAGCGCGGTCACCGCCGTCACCTCCCCGGCCATCTGCGCCAGCTCCATCTGCACGGCCTGGAACCTGCCCAGCGGCCGGCCGAACTGCTGCCGCTCACCGGCGTACTGCACCGTCCAGGCCAGCACCTGCTCCAGCGCCGCGGCCAGCTGCACCGCCCGCGCCAGCGCGTACCGGGCCCGGATCCCACCGGCCCTCGCGGGGGTGAGCAGCGCGCCGGACGCCGCGGCGCCCCCGAGCACCAGCGACCCGCGCGGCTCGCCGGCCAGGTTGCGCGCGTCGCTGGTCGCCAGCCCCTCGGCGTCCACCAGCGCCAGCACCGCGCCCTCGACGCCCTCCGGCGCCGCGGCCAGGACGGCGACGTGCCGCGCCACCCCGGCCCACGCGACGTCGGTCGCGGTGCCGGTCAGCGTCCAGCGCCCCGGCCCGTCGCCGTCGTCCGACGGCTCGGCGGTGACCGCCCCGGCGACCGCCAGCGTGAGCGGCTCGGCCGGGTCGGGCAGGTCGAGGTCGGCGGCCAGCAGCGCCGGACCCGCGGCCAGCAGCTGCTCGGCCACCGGCACCGCCCCCGCGCCGGCGGCCAGCGTGCGGACGACGGCCACCGCGTCGGCCAGTTCACCGCCGGACCCGCCAGCCTCCTCCGGCAGCCCCACCCCGGTCAGCCCGGCCTCGGCCAGGTCGGCCCACAGCCCGGCGTCCCAGGCCCTGTCCGCGGTGAGGGCGAACGGCTCGTGGCCCGCGAGGATGTCCCGGACGGTCTCGACCACCAGGTCCTGGTCGCTCATCGCAGTGCCTCCCGCTCGGCCGTCGTCATCGCAGCCCCAGCCCACGCGCCACGATCCCTCTCAGGATCTCGTTGGTGCCGCCCCGCAGCGTGTACCCCGGCGCGTGCAGCTGCGCCTCGGCCAGCGCCCGCCCCACCGGGTCCGGCGAGTCCAGGGACGGCGTCACCTCGACCACCCGGCGGATCTCGTCGACGACGTCCGCCTCGAACGTCGTCCCCACGTCCTTGACCAGCGCCGCGGGGATGTCGGGCAGCTCGCCGCGGTCCAGCGCCGCCGCGATGCGCAGCGAGAGCTGGCGCAGCGCCAGCAGCCGCGCCGAGAGCCGGCCCAGCGTGGCAAGCTGCGCGTGGTCGCCGGTGTCGCAGGCACGCCGGCCGAACTCCGCGAGCAGCGGGTAGGTCGACAGGAACCGCTCGGGCCCGGACCGCTCGAAGGCGAGCTCCGCGGTCACCTGGTGCCAGCCGGCGCCCTCCTCCCCGAGCAGCATGTCGCCGGGGACGACGACGTCGTCGAACACGACCTCGTTGAAGTGGTGGCCGCCGTCGAGGATGCGGATCGGGTTGATGCCGATCCCGGGCAGCGACAGGTCGACCAGCAGCTGGGTCAGCCCCTGGTGCTTGCCGCGCGGCCCCTCGCCGGGCGGGCCGGTGCGCACCAGCACGATCCCGTAGTGCGAGTGGTGGGCGTTCGACGTCCACACCTTGGCACCGTTGACCACCCAGTCGCCGTCGGCGTTGCGCGCCGCGCGGGTGCGGATCGAGGCCAGGTCCGAGCCGGAGTCCGGCTCGCTCATGCCGATGACGAAGTAGCACTCCCCCGCGGCGATCCGCGGCAGGATCGCCTGCCGCTGCGCCTCGGTGCCGTAGCGCAGCAGGTTCGGGCCGGACTGCCGGTCGGCGATCCAGTGCGCCGCCACCGGCGCGCCGGCGGCCAGCAGCTCCTCGGTCACCGCGTAGCGCTCCATCGCCGAGCGCTCGTGCCCGCCGTACCGCTTCGGCCAGGTCATCCCCAGCCAGCCGCGCTCGCCGAGCTTGCGGGAGAACGCCGGGTCGACACCGGACAGCCAGGTGTCGACGTGCGTGGTGAACGTGCCCGCGGCCAGCTCCTCGGCCAGGAACTCCCGCACCTGCGCGCGGACCTCCTCGGCGGCCTCGGACGGCGGCGCGGGCGCCAGGGTCAGCGAACTGCTCATGCGGTGCGACTCCCCACGTCGGTGTGGCTGTGCACCCTGGTTCTACAGGTGCACCGAGATCGGCGCGCACGTGGTCAGGACAGATTGCGAGCGTCCGGGCCAGCGGGAGCCGCACGGTCGTCGTGCACTCAGAGGGGGTGTCAGCAGCTGCGGACACCCCCATGAGCGCACAACTGTCCGGGTCACCCGGGTGCCGTCACGGGTCGGACGACGGGGGCGGGACGTCGGGCGGCGCGCCGCCGTCCTCCTCGCCCTCGTCGTCCTCGGGACCGCGGGTGAGCTGGCGCAGCTCGGCGACGACGTCCCCGGCCACGGTCGCCAGCGAGGTCACCGCGCCCGACACCAGCCGCCGCACCCCCGGGCCGTCGAGGCCGAGCAGCGCGCCGAAGCCGGCGGCGACGTCCACGCCGGGGAGGGCGCCGGGCGGGTCCCCCGCACGGGCCTGCCCGTCGGCCAGCTCCGGCGACCAGCGCATCGCGTCGCCGGACATCGTGATGTCGCCGGTGGCCCCGTCGATCGACTCGGTCACCGGGTTGGGTCGACGCTCCATGGCCGCCTCCCGCGCCCGCACGTGCCCTGCCCCCGATGGTCGCGCGCGGGGAGCACCCCGCGCTAGGTGTCACGGGCGCCGGCTGATCGCCAGCAACGCGACGTCGTCGGCCCGCACCCCGCTCGCCAGCTCGGTCAGCAGCCGGTCGCACAGCTCGTCGGGGTCGGTGGTGCCGGCCCGCCGCGCGGCGTCCATCAGCGCGGCCAGGCCCTCGTCGAGGTCGGCGTCGCGGCGCTCCACCAGCCCGTCGGTGTAGAGCAGCAGCGTCGCCCCCGGCGCCAGCACACCGGCCCACTCCACGGCGGGGCCCGGCGCCGGTGGGGCGCCGAGCATCCGGCTGGGCCGCACGTCGAGCAGCTCCGCCGTCCCGCAGCCGACCAGCAGCGGCGCCAGGTGCCCGGCCGAGGCCACTCGCAGCCGGCCGGTGCCCGGGTCGAGCACCCCGAACAGGGCGGTGGCCATCCGCTGCAGGCCCAGCAGCGACCACCCCGCCTGCAGCCGGCCGATGACCGCGCTCGGCGGCGGCCGGTCGGCCAGCAGCACCCGGTAGACGCTGCGCAGCTGGCCCATGACCGCCGCGGCGGTGATGTCGTGCCCGACGACGTCCCCGACCGCGAGCGCCACCTGCCCGCCCGGCAGCGGGACGACGTCGTAGAAGTCGCCGCCCACGTCCGCCCCCCGGCTGGCCGGCAGGTAGCGCACGGCGGCCGCCAGCCCCGGTACCGGCGGCGGCGCCGGCGGCAGCAGGTTGGCCTGCAGCGTGTGCGAGGTCCGGGTCTCCAGCTCCAGCCGCTGCGCCTTGTCCACCACCTGCGACACCTGCAGCGCCAGCTGCTCGGCCACCTCGATGTCGGCCGGCGTGAACGGCCCGCGCCGCCGGTCGCTGCCGAGGGTGAGGACGCCGAGTGCGCGCCCGTCGGCCAGCAGCGGCACGCAGACGAGGTTGACCAGCTCGAGGGCCCGCGCGACGCCCAGGTGTTCCTCGTTGACGGTGATCTCCGCGAGCCACCGGTCGGTCACCTCCCGGATCCACAGCGTCCGGCCCAGCTCCATGGCCTGCACGGCCGGGTGCGGTGACTCGTGGAACGGGAGGTGGCGTCCCCCCAGCGCGGCGGCCAGGTCCCGCCGTGCCGGGTCGCCGTGCCGCGCGGCCGCCCGGACCAACCCGTGCTCGGCGGTCAGGTCTATGACGCAGACGTCGGCCAGCCGCGGCACCGCCAGCTCCGCCAGCCGCTCGGCGGTCTCGAGGACGTCCCCGGCCGAGGCCATCAGCCGCGCCGCGTCCAGCAGGAACGCCGAGCCCTCCGCGTGCCGCGCGGTCTCCTCGTACAGCCGCACCCGCTCGACGGCCTGGCCCGCCTGGTGGCCGACGGTGGCCAGCAGGTCGGCGTCGGCCTGCACCAGCTGGCCGCGCTCGCCCGGCGGGGTGAGGTCGATCAGCCCGGTGTCCCCCGTCACCCCGAGCAGCAGCACCAGCGCGCCCAGGTGCCGGGCGTCGGCGTCCACGGGGACGACGACCAGCGCCTCCTGCCCGGCGTCCTCCATCGCGGCGGCCAGCCAGGGCCACACGGACCGCAGCCCGGCACCCAGCGGCACCGTGTGCACCCCGCCGTCGCGCACCAGCTCCGCGCCGCCGAGCGCCGCGGCCTCCATCGCCTCCAGCAGCTCGGGGCCGATCCCGTCGGCGGCGGCCAGCTCCAGTGGCGGCACCGACGGCTCGGCCCGCCGGGTCGACCGCCGCTCGGCGGCCAGCCACAGCGCCGCGCCGCTGGCCCCGACCGCCTCCCGGCCGCGCCGCACGATCACCTCGGCCACGTCCCGGGCCGAGGACGCCGCGGACACCTCCGACACGACCTGCTGCAGCGTGTGCGCCCGGCGCTCGGACTCCGCCGCCGCGCGCTGCGCGGCCAGCAGCGCCCGCTCGTACCGCCGCCGGGACGTCGCCTCGAACACCGTCGCCCGGACCAGCCGCGGCGCGCCGTCGTCGCCGCGGACCTCGACGGCGTTGAGCAGGCACGGCAGCAGCGACCCGTCGGAGCGGACGACGTCGAGCGCGACCTCCCGCACCATCCCCTGCATCCGCAGCAGCGGGGCCAGGTGGGTCTCGTAGAACACCCGCCCGCCGATGCTGAGCAGCTCCTGGAAGCGCAGTCCGATCAGCTCGCCGGCCGGCCGCCCGGTCCACTCGCAGAAGGTCCGGTTGGCCTTGACCACCTGCCCGTCGGGGAGCGCGGAGAAGTACCCACAGGGGGCGTTCTCGTACAGGTCGGCCGGGTCGTCCTCGAGCAGCCGGCGCAGCCCGGCAGGACCCTCCCGGGGGTCCGGTCGCCGCGGCTCGTCCATGACGGCGCTATCCGAGGAAGGCCCGGATCGCGGCGGTCGTCTCCTCCGGCGCCGACAGGTGGGGGCAGTGTCCGGTGGCGGCCAGCTGGGTGAAGACGCTTCCGGACACCTGCGCGTGCACGTACCGGCCGACCGCCTCGGGGGCGATCGCGTCCTCGGTGCACTGCAGCACCAGCGTCGGCACCCGGACGCCGGGCAGGTCGGCGCGGTTGTCGGAGAGGAAGGTGACGCGGGCGAAGTCCCGGGCGATGTCGGGGTCGGTGCGGCAGAAGCTGTTGGTCAGCTCGGCCGTGAGCTCCGGCCGGTCGGGGTTGCCCATGATCACCGGGGCCATCGCGGCCGACCAGCCCAGGTGGTTGCTGTCGAGGGACTCCAGCAGGGCCGCGATGTCCTCCCGGGAGAAGCCGCCGGTGTAGTCGCCGTCGTCGACGTAGCGCGGGTTGGGCCCGACCATGACCAGCGCGCCGAACAGGTCCGGGGCGCGCGCCGCGGCCAGCACGCCGATCATCGCGCTCACCGAGTGCCCGACGAAGACGACGTCGTCGAGCCCGAGCTCGCGGCAGATCTCCACGACGTCGGCCGCGTACCCGTGCAGGGAGCCGTAGCGCTCCGGGTCGTAGGCCGACAGGTCCGAGCCGCCCGACCCGACGTGGTCGAAGAGGACGACGCGGTGGTCGACGGCGAAGGCCGGGGCGACGAGGCGCCACATCTCCTGGTCGCACCCGAACCCGTGCGCGAAGACCATCGGCCGCCCGTCGGCGACCCCGCTCACGCGGACCCGGTTCCGGGCGATCACCCTCACGACCGCAACGTAACCACCCCAGGGCCCTCCTGTCCCTCCCCCGCCCGCGAGTCGTGACCTGCCGGAGGACGCGACAGGGACCGAGAGCCCTGTCGCACCCGGAGCCGCCGTCCCTACGCTCACGGCGTCCCGGACCCCGCCCTCCCGAGGTGCGCCATGACCGCCCCCGCGGCGCTCCGCCGCTCCCCTGCCCCGACGGCCCCGGCCGGTTCCCCGGACGACGTCCCGACCTCCCGCGCGGTCGCCTCCGAGCTGGTGCTGCACCGGCTCGTGCGCCGCGAGCTGCGGCTGCTGGCCGACCTGTCCGCGTGGGCCCCGGCCGGCGACGCCGACCGGACCCGGGACCTCACCCGGCACGCCGACCTGCTCGGCCGCCTGCTGCTGCACCACCACGCGGTCGAGCGCGAGCTGCTCTGGCCGGCGCTGCTGCGCGCGGCGCCGTCGGCCCGGCCGGAGGTGGCGCGGTGGACCGCCCACGTCGCCGGCCTCGACGACCGGCTGCGCGGCCTCTCCACCGCCGCGCGGCAGTGGGCGGTCGCCGCCTCGGGCAGGGCGCGCGACGCCTTCACGCTGGCCTGCCTGGACCTCGCCGACGCCGTCGACGCGCAGACCGCCGAGGAGGAGCGCGACCTGCTGCCGCTGCTGGCCGCGCACCTCTCCCCCGCGGCGTGGGCGGAGGTCACGCGGGCGGCGCGCTGCCCGCTGTCGCGCCGCGAGCGCACGCTGGTGCTCGGCCTGGCGCTCGAGGACGCGAGCGCTGCCGACCGCGCACGGCTGCTCGCCGGACTGCCGGCGTCGGCGCGGCTGGCCTGGCGGCTGGTCGGCCGGCGCCGCCACCGCGCGGCCGTCGTCCGGCTGCGCGGCGCGCCACCGAGCCGCTGAAAGAGGACCCCGTCCTCCCCACCCCTCGCAAGCTCGGGGCGGGCCCCTGGACGGGGCCAGGGCACCGTCTCCCGCGTTAGAACGTGTTTAGAAAGCGGGGGTGACAGGGGTCGAGCGGTGAGTCAGGCTGGTTCATGGGCTCTTCCCCGGCCTATCCCTCGGATCTGACCGATGAGC
>NZ_NVPT01000112.1 GCF_002802985.1 Geodermatophilus chilensis
GGGTGGGGAGGACGGCGGCCCCCTGCAGGGCCCCGCCGCGAGCCTGCGAGGGGTGGGGGCAGGGGGTTCTGTTTCAGTCGCCGGCGGCCTGGTTCGGGGGCTCACCCGCGGCCAGCGCCTCGGCGGCCCGGACCGGGTCGTAGGCGCAGGCGTCGGTCACGTCGGTCACCGCACCCGCCTCGCCCGTGGGCACGCCCGGCGCCACGGTCGGCGAGCTGGGCGCCGGCGCCGCGGTGGGGGTGGGCGTGCCGTTCGCCGCGGCGTCGTCGGCCGCCGGGGCCGGGTCCAGCGCCTCGTCGACGATCGCCCGCATCCGGTCGTAGTCGGGGTAGGCCGGCTCGATCACGGTGTCGTCGAAGACGACGCTGCGCACCTCGGCGTCCTTGACCAGGAACGCCACGTCGACGAAGTCGTCGAGGGCCGACCGCGGGATGTCGGTGCTCACGATGTCCTGCGTGGTGTCCGCCAGCTCCTGGTAGCGCTCCAGCAGGGTGACCGGGTCGGCGGCGTCGATGATCGCGTCGATCGTGCAGCGCTGACGGGCCATCCGGTCGTAGTCGGTGAGCCCGAAGCGGCCGCGGGCGAAGGCCAGCGCCCGCGCGCCGTCCATCTGCTGGTCGGGCCCGGGCTGGATGTAGTCGTCGGGCAGCTCGCCGGTGCCGGGGTTGCCGTTGATCGGCACCCAGTAGTTGACGTTCACGGTGATCCCGCCGAGGGCGTCGACCAGCCGGCTGAAGCCGTCGAGGTTGACCAGCACGAAGTAGTGGATGTCCAGGCCCAGCGCCTCACCGACGCCGAGCTTCAGGAAGTCCGCGCCCGGGTCGTCGGTGGGCCCGAGGACGTCGGGGTGGTCCCGCGGGCCGTTGCGGTAGACGGCGTTGAGCAGGCTCTCGCTCTCGCTGCCCGCGTGGAAGCCCTCCGGGTAGATCTCGCTGAGCGGGCTGTCCTCCGGGAAGGGCAGGTCCTCGAGGTTGCGCGGCAGGCTGAACAGCGTCGTGTCGCCGGTGTCCGTGTCGACGCTGGCCACGATCACCGTGTCGGTGCGCACGCCCTCGCGGCCCTCACCGCCGTCCCCGCCGAGCAACAGCACGTTGACCCGCTCCTGGTCGCCGAACGGGTCGACCGAGTCGGTCACGGTGGCCGACTCGCGGTCGGCGAAGAGGCCGTCGATGAGCCCCCGCTGGGCCAGCGCCACCTGGCCGGCCGTGACCACCGGGTAGGCGACACCGGCCACCAGCGCGGCCACGAGGACGCCGCCCAGCACCTTCCCGCCGCGGGAGGTGCGGCGCGGCAGCAGGGCGCGGTAGCCCCCGACCACGACGACGACCCACAGCAGGCCCAGGACGACGATCCCGCCGAACACCCACATCAGCGCCCTCGCGTCGACGGCGACCTGCGCGGCGACCCGCTGCCCCGCCGTGGCCAGCCACGCGGCAGCGCCGACCAGCAGCAGGAAGACCCCGAGGACCAGCGCACCGAGCCGGCGCCGGCCGGCGGCGAGGAACGCCGTCCCCGGGAGGACGGCGTTCAGCACGGTCAGGCCCAGCGTCGCGGCGAGGCCGCGGCCGGGGGCCTGCGACGCCCGCTTCGGGCTCTCCGGTGGTGGGGGCAGGGGTCGCGACGGGCCGATGGGACGCGTCACGTCCCACTCGCGCTCGCTCACGGGCCCTCCTCGTTGGCTGTCGTCGACGTGGGGCGACCCGTGGCAGCCCGTCTGCCGCCCATGCTCCCACCCATCGCGCCGGAGCAGCGCCGTCGCGACTGCCCCACCTGCACGGACACCCGTGCGGGTACCCGACGGCGAGCGGGCTCACCCACCGGCGGCTGCCCGGAGCCCGGACCGGCCCGCGGAGCCACTCCGTATGGTCGGCTCCCGTGCGTCTCGCCACCTGGAACGTGAACTCGATCCGCACCCGGGCCGACCGCGTGGCCGCCTGGCTGCAGCGCTCGGACGTCGACGTCCTGGCCCTCCAGGAGACGAAGTGCCGCGACGACCAGTTCCCCGAGTCCCGCTTCACCGACCTCGGCTACCAGGTCGCGCACGTCGGCCACTCGCAGTGGAACGGGGTGGCGGTGCTGTCCCGGGTCGGTCTGGAGGACGTCGAGGCCGGCTTCCCCGGGATGCCGACCTGGTCGGCCAAGGAGGGCGTCGAGCCCGCGCCCGAGGCCCGTGCGCTGGGCGCCACCTGCGGCGGGGTACGGGTGTGGAGCCTGTACGTGCCCAACGGGCGCACGCTGACCGACCCGCACTACCGGTACAAGCTGGACTGGCTCGGGGCGCTGCGGACGGCGGCCGGCGGCTGGCTGACCGAGGACGCCGGCGCGCAGGTCGCCCTGGTCGGCGACTGGAACATCGCCCCGCAGGACGACGACGTGTGGGACGTGCGGGTCTTCGCGCACTCGACGCACGTCTCCGAGCCCGAGCGCGCCGCGTTCCGCGCGATCGTCGACGCCGGGTACGCCGACGTCGTCCGGCCGCACACCCCCGGCCCCGGCGTCTACACCTACTGGGACTACACCCAGCTGCGCTTCCCCCGCCGCGAGGGCATGCGGATCGACTTCGTGCTGGGCTCCCCGGCCCTGGCCGCCCGGGTGACGAATGCCCTGATAGACCGGCAGGAGCGCAAGGGCAAGGGCGCCAGCGACCACGCCCCCGTCGTGGTCGAGCTGGCCGACTAGCGGACCGACTTCGCGTCCTGGGGCACATCCGGGGCACAGGGGGCACTGGCTGTGTCCCACGCCGCGTCGATGGCGCTCCGCGTCCGGTCGTCCGAGTCCGGCATGAGGTGCCCGTAGGTGCTGAGGACCAGCGAGGCGTCCTCGTGCCCCAGCCGCTCGGCCACCGCCACGACTGACTCGCCGGCCGCGAGCAGAACGCTGGCGTAGTGGTGTCGCAGGTCGTGGCTCGTCGTCCCCTTCGGTAGCCCCGCCTCGATCACCGCCCGACCGAACAGGTTGTGGCCGTAGTAGACGTGCCCGAGCGGGGCACCCTTCCCGGTGGTGAAAATCGTTCCGTCTCCGGCCGCCGGATACGCCGCCAGGTGAGCTGCCAGTACGTCGGCGACCACCCGGGGCAGCGGGACGGTCCGCTTCGACCGGGGAGTCTTCGGTTCGCTTCGCGCCCCCTTCGACCCCTGGGTGAGCTGCCACTCGATCCGCACGGTGCGGCGCAGGAAGTCGACGTCCTGCACGCGGAGGGCCAGCAGCTCGCCGATCCGGAGTCCGAGCCCGGCCTGAGCGAGGACCATGGTCCGATAGCGCTCTGGCATGGCTCCGGCGAGGGCCGCGACCTGCTCGACCGACAGCGGCACGATCCGATCTCTCTCGTACCGAGGGAGTTGGATGCGGACGACAGGAGATGCGGCCACGAGCCTGTCGAGGACCGCTGCCCCGTACAGGCTCCGGAGAAGCCCGACTGCCTGCCGCACGGTGGTCGGGGCCAGCACTCTCGACCGGTCGGTGGCCCAGGCCTGGACCTCGGACGGGCGCACGTCCGCGAGCTTGCGGCCACCGAGACGAGTTCCCTCGATGTGCAACCGGATCATCATCTCCGTCCGCCGTGCCGTGGTTGGCCGGTGCGGGCGCGTCTCCGCCCACCCGCGGGCGTATTCGGCGACGGTGATCTTGGAAGGCTCGATGTACGTGCCGCGTACCTTGTCCGCCTCGACCGTGGCCGCGTGACGATCGGCGTCGCCCTTCTTGGTGAACGACTTCTTGCGCTGCCTGCCCTGGTCGTCCCGCCACCGCGCCTGGTAGGTCGTCCGCCCGTCGCGGACCCGCTTCTCGACGCTTGCCATGACTGACTCCTCCACGTCTCCGACGCGGCCCGGCTCGCGGTCGACGTCGTTGCTGGGACGAAACGGTTCGGCACGCAGCATGCTCAAGAGATCCGACGAGGCCAGGGCGGCAACACACAGGGCTGCGGCCCCTTCGCGGGTCGCTACACGATGGCGTCTCGGCCAAGCTGCGCCTCGACCAACGCCTGGAGGTCGTCGTAGCGGTAGAGGACGCGGCGGCCGAGGCGGAAGCTGCGCGGGCCGGTGCCCAGGTGGCGCCAGTACCGGAGGGTGGCGACGGGGGCGCGGAGCAGTTCGGCGGCTTCGGTGATGGTGAGCAGCTCGGGCACGGGCTGGGCAGTGTGGTCGCTGCGGTGTGTGCGGTCGGGCATGGCGCGCTCCGGGTCAGGGTCGGGCGTGATCGGCGGTGCACCGGAGGCGTCAGGTTGAGTCCGGTGCTGACAGCCCACAGCCGCGCTCTGCCGTTGGTCTGCAGTCGTCCTCCAGTTCCCCTGTAGCAGGTCTCCTCCAGCCGGGCCCGAGCCCTGGAGACCGTGGTCACCGGCCGATGCCGGGTTCGGCGCCCGGTCGAGGAGTCAGGCCGACGACAGGCTCCGGCGGTCGGACGCCGTGGGTCGGCCTCGACGAGGACGGCAGCGCCGCCGTTCGGTGCACGGTCCGTTCCGCGTCGCGGGCGGCGCATCAGAGCGCGTGTTCCTGGGCGCGCCGGTCGGCCGGGAGAACGAGAAGTGCCGGGTCGGCGACGAGTCGCGTGATGCGGGCTCGCACGGCGCTCAACTCCCCATGGGTGGCGGCGAGGTCGCGGTCGACCTCGAGCAGCAGCGCCTTCGGGTCAGCGGTCGACGCCAGGGCCCCGAGGCCGGCGAGCCGGTCGCTGCGCTGGCGGTGGGCCTCGGCCAGCGCGCGCCAGGCCTGCTCGTGTGCGTGCTGGGCGGCGTGGGCAGTCGTGCGTAGCGCCTCGTGCTCGGGGTGTGCGGATTCGGCGGCGCTTCGGGCGGCGGCGGCGAATGCCGTCCACAGCGCGGTCCGGTCATCGGCCCGGTCGGCGACCTCAGCGACCTGGTGAGGGTCGGTGGGCAGGGAGGGCAGGTACGGGCGCCAGCGGTGCGCCCAGTCGGTGAGCTGGTCTGCGGCTCGGGTAACAGCCGCCTGCCGTAGCCGGAGCCGTCCCGGGCCGGCGAGCACGACCTGCGCCGCTGCCCGGGCGGCGGCCCACTCGCCGTCCCAGCGCGCGTGCAGCCCGTCACGGATCCGGTCGGTCTCGACGGCGATCGCCGCACCGCTGACCTCAGCCCGGGCCGTGGCCAGCCGGGCCGCAGCGGCGGCCTGGCGATAGTCGGCTTCCAGCGCCGGGAGCCGGTCTGCTTGGTCGTCCTCGAGGGCTACCGATTGCCGCAGCGCATCGCGCAGCGGTTCCTGGATGGCGAGCCGGTCCAGGAACCGCTGCTCGGCCGTCCACGCGGCGTGCAGATCGGCCAGCACCTGGTCCAGCGGCCGGGGTTGGGCGTAGTGGGCCGCCTCCCTGGCGGCGAGCCCGGCGGCATGGGCGGGGCCCAGGTCGGCGCGGTCGCGGCCGAAGACGGCGATCCACTGCTGGCGCGCCTCACTGAGGTCGGCCGCGACAAGATGCGCGGTATTGGCGGTGCGACCACGCGTCATACCGACGTAGGCCGTCGCCGCGCCGCTGTGCTCGCCGATCACCAGGTGCGCGGCGGAGACGGTGTCGCCCTGGGCGCCATGCGCGGTGCACGCGTAGGCCAGCTCGACCTGCGCGGCGACGTAGTCGACCGGCAGCAGCCGCTCTCCTACTCGTCTCCGTATGGCGTCGGCGGGGACGATGGTCAGCTGCCTGTGGCCGTCGATGGCGGTGACGGTCCAGGTGTCGCGATTGGCCACGCCCAGGTCCCGGTCGTTGCGGCGGGTGGCTATCCGGTCCCCGATCCCGATCCGCTGCCCGGTCCTCGTGGTGACCGGCTCGGTGTCGTCGACCTGACCGGCGGCGACGAGTCGGTCGCGGATGGCGGCGTTGAGCTCGGCGGCCTGCTCGCGGGTGTCCACCACCACCGCCACCCGCTCTCCCCGGCAGTGTGCGTCCTCCGCGAGTGCGGCCAGCGCCTCCTGCGCTGCCGCCGCATCGGGGTGCAGGCGGATGCGGCCGCGGGCGGCGAGCGCGTCGAAGACCGCCCCGGGATCGGCGCCGGCCCGCATGGCCAGGGTCAGCTCGGCATACTGACCGTCGGGCACGGTCGCGCCGGTGTGGTCAGTGCGCGTGAAGCGGTGCACCCGGTCCAGGGTCAGCACCGCGGCCGGGTCGACGTGGCGGACAGCCAGGTGGAGCACGCCGCCGCGGCCGACCGCGGCGAGCTGATGGCGGTCACCGAGCAGCGCGACTCGCGCGCGGGACTCGTCGGCGACGGTGAGCAGGGCGCGGGCGGTGTCCTGGTCGAGCATGCCGGCCTCGTCCACGACCAACAGATCGCCAGCGTGCAGCCGCGCGGCGTCTTCAGGGCCGGTGTAGACGCCGCCGGTGACTGGGTCGGCCCGGCCAGGGTTGAGCCGGGTCCAGGCGCCGGACTCCGTCCAGCGCCAGCCGTGCTGGAAGGCCAGCCACGCCGCCGACCCCGCGGCCGCGCCGACCTCGACGGCGGCGACCTGGGCCGCCTTCAGCGTCGGGGTGACCACCACCATCCGGCGCCCTTGCTGGGTGAGCGCCTGCTGGGTGGCGGTCAGAGTGGTGGTCTTGCCCGCGCCGGCCGCGCCCTCGATGACGATTAGCGGGCGGTGGCCGGCGAGCGCGGCGACCGCCGCGGCCTGCCCGGCGTCCAACCGCATGGCCATCGCGGCCGCGGGTGTCAGCACCGGCGGCAGGCCCGCGTGGCGCTCGCCGCTGCGGGCCGCGAGGCGTGCGGTCAGGTCGGCCTCGACTTCTAGCACGGGGTGGGAGGTCCAGGCCCGGACGTGCTCCGGCGCCTCCTGACCGGGGAGGAGCGGTAGGGAGCGGGCCACGGCTCGGGCGGTGAGGTCCTCGGCCAGCTCGATCCGCACCGCTGTGTCGACGACGACCCCGGCGGCGGCGAGCAGCCGTTCGACCGCGCCGCGGATGTCGGCGGCGTTCCAGCCGACCGGCGGGCGGCCAACCGCACCAGCACCTCGTCCACCGCCTCCTCACGGTTCAGCGCGCCGACCGGAGTGCGTATCAGGTCGACCGGCCTGTCCCGGTCGCGGTAGCCGAGGGCAGCGAGCTCGGCCAGCCACCGCTCGGTGAGGTCGCTGCCCGGTTGTGGGTTCACCTTGTCCGGGCGACCGTCGGCCCACGCGCGCGCGTCCCAGGCTCGGCGCAGCGCCGGCCCCGGCGACTGATCGGGGTGCGCGGCGGTCCACTCCCGTTCGTAGCGGTCCAGATTTCGAGCAATCTGCGCCGCTCGGGCACTGAATGGCCCGATGTAATTCAACAGCTGCCGTATTTCTCCATCGGCGTCTAACGTGTACCCGTGCGCGGCAAGCGCGGCTCGGAATGATGGGTCGGTAGCCACGGCGGCATGCCCCATACCGTTGATGGCGCCGAGGAAGTCGCGCACCCCGACTGTGTGCAGGCCGCGCCACTTTCCGGCGGCGTACACGCGGGCATTGACTTGTAGGTGTAGGTGCCGGTGCGGATCTCCGGCGCGGGAGGTGTAGTGCCGCACCGTCACCGCCTCCAGCACCTTGACCGGCACCTGCACCTGACCGCCCCGCGGGCCCACCCGCGTCGTCGCGTGCAGCGACAGCCAACCGATGATCTGTGCGGCGGCGCGGTCCTGCGCGGCGTCGTACGCCGCGGCGATGTCCGGGTGCAGCGCGGCCGCCAGCGACCACGACTTCGGGCCGTTCACCACCACCTCGACGAACCGGACGGCGCGGTCGTCGGTGCGCAGCCGCCCCCGCGGCTCCCCCGTGCTCGGGTCCCGGCCAGCCACCCAGGCCTCGTAGGTCTCCCCCGCCAGCGACCCCAGCTCCACCAGCCGGTCACCGCCGGCGCTGAAGCGGCGAGCGAGCCCGGTGCCCTCGGTCAGGTAGTAGTCGTCCGCCCGCCCGCGATCGGCCTCCACGTACTGCCGCGCCGCGCCTGGGGCGCCGACGTAGACCTTCATCCCGCCATGCAATTACCAACGCCACCCAACAATGACCAGCACATCGCCCCCAGAAATGCCGATGGGCCCCGCGAAGCGGAGCCCGTGCTACCCATATTGGTAGCATGCGTGCCGCCTTCGCGGAAGGACATTGAAAGGGGAGGTGCGCGCTACTTATCGGCGCGGGACACGAGACCTCGTGGTCAAAGTATTGAACGACGCTGGTGAGCGTCCGTTGCGTTGAGGCGAGCGCGAGCGGCTTACCAGTCTTCCACTTGCTTGCAGGTGGGTTCGACCTCTCAGCGGCCAGTTGGGGGCGCCCTGACGGGACGACGTATCGAAGACGTCCGGCAGGCCCGGTGGCGAGACACCTGTCCCGGACACGGCTTCGAGCACCTCGCGCTCGGCGCGTCAGGGGCGTGCTACGGCGTCTCTGAAACGGTCGTTTTCGTTCTACGGGGCTGCTACTTGGTGGCTGCTCGCAGAGCTTCCTCGAGGTCTTCGTCGCGGATGAGTCCGTCGAGACGGGCAATCTCCTGGCCGCTACGCAGCAACAGGAGCGTGGGGATGCTCATGACGCCGTATCTGGCGACGGTGGGGGTGTCGGTGTCGACGTCGATGCGGTAGCCGGTGAAGCGACCAGGGTGGTTGGCGGCGAAGCGTTCCAGTCGCGGCTCGAGGGCGCGGCAGGGGGCACAGCTGGCCTGCCAGAAGTCCAGCAGGACAAGACCGTCGGGGGTGTTGGTGTCCAGCTGGCTGCCGTTGATGATCGGAAAGCTGCTCACGCGTACTCCTGCATGTCGGACACGCCGCACTCGGGGCGGCGGCGGGTTGGTGCTGGGGGTTGGGCATTCGGCGCGGGTTCCCGGTCGCCGCGGTCGACCCTGACCAAGACGATCGGCGGTGGCGGCGGCCAGGACCAGCCACCGCCGCCACCGCCCGCGGTCGCAGGCTCCCTGTCGTGAGGTCGGGCGTGGCTACGTCTGTGGTCAGTTCCCCCGGGTCGCGCCGGCCGGCTCCGGCTCGTTGCCGGGGCCGTGGGAGCGTCCGACGCTGCCGATGGCCTCGACCAGCAGCCGGGGCCGCCCGCCGAGGGAGTTGATGAAGATCGTGGTCACGGACAGCGCCATCGCGACCATGGCCCACACCGGGTAGACCAGCCCGGTGGTGGCGGCGGGGATGCCGATGCCGTTGAACAGGAACGCCAGGGCCACGTTCTGCCGGGTGCGGCGGTAGCTGGAGCGGCTGGTCTGTTGCGCGGTGAGGATGGCGCGCAGGTCGTCGCGGACGATGACGACGTCGGCGGACTCCACCGCGATGTCGGTGCCGCCGCCCATGGCGATGCCGACGTCGGCCTGCATCAGTGCGGGGGCGTCGTTGATGCCGTCGCCGACCATCGCCACCCGGGTGCCGTCGGTCTGCAGGTCGCGCACCAGCGCGGCCTTGTCCTCGGGCAGAACGCCGGCGCGGACCTCGGCGATCCCGACCTGGCGGGCCACGTGCGCGGCGGCGCGGGCGTTGTCACCGGTGGCCAGTACCGGGGTGATCCCGGCGGCCCGTAGCTGCTGGACCGCCTCGATGGCGTCGGGGCGCAGCTCGTCGCCGAGGGCGATGATCCCGAGCAGGTGGGTGTCGGCGGCGACGGCGACCACGGTGCGGCCGGTCTCCTCCAGCTGCTGCACCCGGGCCGCGACCGGGGTCAGGTCGACGCCGCGGTCGATGAGGAACCCCGGCCGGCCGACGAGCACGGCGCGCCCGTCCACGGTGGCGCTCACGCCCAGACCGGTGACCGACTGGAAGTCCTGGGCCGGGGGCACGGGCAGGCCGCGGTCGGTGGCGGCGGTGACGATGGCGCGGGCCAGCGGGTGCTCGGAGGGGTCCTCGGCCGCCGCGGCGGTGGTGAGCAGCTCCGTCTCGTCGGTGACCGGCTCGATCTCGCGGGCGGCGGGGCGGCCCTCGGTGAGGGTGCCGGTCTTGTCCAGCACAACGGTGCGGACCTGGCCGAAGGTCTGGAACGCCTCCCCGGTGCGCATGATGATGCCCTGGTCGGCGGCCTCTCCCGCGGCGCGCACGATCGCCAGCGGCGCGGCGATCCCGACCGCGCACGGGTAGCCCATGACCAGCACGCCGAGGCCGGCGAACACGGCGCGGCGCACGTCCGGTTCGCCGACCAGCGCCCACGACCCGACCAGCCACCCGGCCAAGGCGAGGGTGGCGACGATCAGGACGGTGGGGGTGTAGACGCGCAGCACCCGGTCAACCAGGTGCAGAATGCCGGGCTTGAGCGCGCGGGCGTCCTCCACGTGGCGCACGACCTGGGCCAGGAAGCTGTCCGCCCCGACCCGGGTCGCCTCCACCAGCAGGCTGCCGGCGCCGTTGATGGACCCACCGATCACCTCCCCGCCGGCCGAACGCTCGGCCGGGACCGGCTCGCCGGTGACCAGGGACAGGTCGAGAGTGGAGTAGCCCTCGACGACGCGGCCGTCGACCGGAACCCGCTCGCCGGGGCGGATCCGCACCAGGTCTCCGACCGCGACCTGGGCGACCGGGACCTCCTGCTCGGCGCCGTCACGGATCAGCCGGGCGGTGTCGGGCTGTAGGTCCAGCAGCTTGCGCACGGCCTGGCTGGAACGGGTCTTGACCAGCAGCGAGAGCCACTCCGAGAAGATGTGGTAGTTGGCGACCAGCACGGTCACCGCGAAGAACGGCGCCGTCGGATAGTCCGGCAGCAGCCCGGTCAGGCCGATCAGCCCGCCGGCGATGCCGGCGAACGCGCCGACTTCGAGCAGCACGTGTTGGTTGAGGATGCGCCGTCGCGCGGCCTGGTAGGCCATCCGCAGGATGTGCGGGCCGATCCCGAACACCACCGTCAACGCGAGCGCGCCGGTGATCCACCCGGCCGCCGTCTCGTCGAGGAGCCCGCTCTGGCGGGCGAGGTAGGCCAGTGCCGCCGGGGTGATCAGCGCCAGCGCGCCGAGGGCGGCGCGGGCACGGCCGGCAGGGCGCAGGATCGCGTAGGCGACCGGCACCATCAGCGCCACGACCGACGCCGGGACCAGCACCGACCACACGCCGGTGACCTCGAGGATCAGTGCGATGGCGGTCAGGCTGGCCGCGATCGCGGCGAGCAGCCGCTTGCCCTCGCGGATGAGGTCGGCTTCCTCCTCCTCGAACGGGCGGAGCTTGCGGGGGTCGTACAGGTCGTAGCCGATGTCCCGCAGCGTCGCGAGGATGTCCTCGGGGCGGATGGCGTTCGGGTCATAGTCGACCAGCGCCTGCTCGTGGGTGAGGCTGACCGCGACCTTGTCCACCCCGGGCTGGCGGCCCAACGCCTTCTCGATCGTGCCGGTGCACAGCGAGCAGTGCAGTCCCGCGATCCGCGCCCGAATGCGGGCGCGGCCGGCGAGGTGGCTGGGCTCCTCGGCCCACAACTCCTCGGCGAGGGTGCCGGACGGGGCGTGGTGGGTGGGGAGGCTCATCGCGGCTCACCGGTGTCGCCGTCGTCGACCACGGTGTATCCGGCGGTGTGGACCTGGGCGGCCACCGCGGCACGGTCGGTGACTGCGGGGTCCAGACGCACCCGCACCTGGCCGGTGCGGTGGTCGGCAGTGGCCTCGCGGACCCCGTCCACGCGGCGCAGCGCCTTGCTCAGCCGCTGCTCACAGCCCGTGCACGTCATGCCTTCGACCTGCAGCGTCACGTTCTCAGCCATGGTCTCTCCTGTGGTCGTCTCTCTCGTCGTGTCGGCCGGTCGTTCCGGATGCGCGGGGCAGGTCCTCCTCCATCGAGCCGTGCTGCCCCTGCTCCAGGTGGTCCTCGAAGACCTCCCGCGCCTCCCGTGTCGCCCGTCCGTCGTCCACGCCGGGCACACTAAGCCTTCCACTCGACTGGAAGGTCAAGCGCGGAGGGCGGTGCCGTCCACGAGCGAGGGAAGCCGTCGTTCGAGCCCTGTTGACCTTCCAGCCGCAGGAAGGTCGATGCTTGGCGCGGCCCGCATGTCTCGCCCCGCGCCGGCGCGGGGCCATTGGAAGGACCCACACATGCCCCTCGTCGACGACCGCACGCAGCAGCTGATCGACGTCCTGGCCGACTGCGTCGCCAAGTGCGAGGCGTGCGCGAAGGACTGCGCGAGCCAGGGCAACGCCGACCTCGCCGCCTGCATCACCCTGTGCTCGGACTGCGCGACGCTGTGCCAGGCCTGCATCCCGCTGCTCGCCCGTGGCAGCGAGTTCTCCGCGCAGCTGTGCCAGACCTGCGCCGACGCCTGTGAGCGGTGCGCGCAGGAGTGCGAGCGGACCGGGATGACCGAGTGCGCCGAGGCCTGCCGCAAGGCCGCCGAGGCGTGCCGTCAGATGGCCGGCGCGTCGGCCTGACCCGCCGGGGGGGCGGCGGCGCGCCGGAGCCGGCTGAGCCCGGCTGCGCCGTCGCCTCCCCCGGGCTGCCCTGCGCTGGATCAGCGGGCGTCGACGCCGGCGGCCTGCGCTTCGAGCGACCCCGCGGCTACCGGCCCAGCACTTACCGCTCCGCTCCTTCGAACGGCACGATCCCTCAGCGGCCGGAGGGATCGGGACGCCGCCTAGGCTCTGCTTCCAGCCGGCGGGAAGGTGACGGAATGCGCATCGGAGAGTTGGCCGACCGAGTCGGTGTGAACACCAAGACCATCCGCTACTACGAGTCGATCGGCCTGGTGCCACAGCCACCCCGGACCGGCGCCGGGTACCGGATCTACGGGGGCGAGGACGAGGCACGGCTGGTGTTCATCAAGACCGCGCAGCATCTGGGGCTGAGCCTGGAGGAGATCCGGGAGGTGCTCCGGCTGCGGGACGCGGGCACCGCGCCGTGTGAGCACGTGCGCGGCATGCTGCGCGAGCAGATCCGCACCATCAGCCGGCGGATGGCCGAGCTGCGCCAGCTCCGTGAGGAGCTGCGGACGCTGGAGTCGGTGATCGACCAGATCCCCGAGGGCGAAGCGGCGATCTGCCGGATCATCGAACACACGCGCGCCACCGGGCAGGACACCCGCGCTAGCGAGGGGGCGCGGTCACCGGTCGGCCGGACTGGGTGAGACCGACCAGCCCCAGCGCTCCAGCGGCCAGCAGCAGCGCCCCACCGAGGTAGTACACCGCCCGGACACCGACCGCGTCGGCCAGCAGGCCGCCGCCGACCAGCGACACCAGGCGGCCGCTCTGCCACAGCAGATCCATGCCGGCGAACACCCGGCCCCGGGCTTGCGGGGACACCTCGGCCTGCAGCAGGCTATCGAAGGTCACCGCCCCGGTGGAGGTCCCCAGCCCGTAGGCAGCGATCGCAGCAAGGGCGGCCGGTAGTGCGCTGACGCTGGCGACGACCAGATCGACCACGCCGCGCAGCAGATACGGGCCGAACACCAACCCCGCATCGAAGTCGGGCTGCGCCAAGGCAAGGACGTCGGCCAGCACGTCCTCCGCACCATGCACACCCGACAGCAAGCCACACCGTCCGCGGAACCGCCCCAGTGACCAGCGGAGCCTGACCCCAGTCCTCTCCGAAACGGAGCCGACGCCGGAACGGAAGGCACTACGGAGTAGGTGGCTCTTCCACCCGTTTCCCCGGCCCGTCCGGCAAAGAGCTCTGCTCAGGGGCCGGAAGTGGCGGCGGGGGACGACCGGACCAAGACTGCTTCCGCAGCGAAGCGCCCGAAGGGCGGAAGGATCTTGGTCCGGTCGGGAGGAGCCGGCGCGGGAGGCCCCTACGCTCAGCTGCCGGACGGGTCGGGACGAGCAGGCACAGCCCGCCGCAGGCGGACCTTGACGCCGGCGTAGCCGGCGCCACGCGCAGCGTGGCCCGAAGGGTGCCTCTGCCAGGACCCCGGAACCGCGGCGCCGCGACCGGCGGGACTCCCGACGTCCGACACACCAAGGCAGCCACACTCGCAGGGGCGCCACCAACAACCTCGGCGCGCCCGCCCCGCACCGCGCCGGACAAACTCCGTGTCAACGCTCACGACGCCAGCGTGGCCGGGCTGAGTCCGATCTGAGGTGTCTCCCTGACTTCTGGGACGAACGCGCGTTCTCCACAGGTCGTGTGACATGCGCTCCAGTGCAGGTGACGACGCCGAGCCCCAAGGGTGATCCGGGCACCGTGCGCCTGCCGCTATCGCCGTCCTCCGACAGCGGGCTACCCACTCAGACGCCTGAGCCTTCTGCTGCTCGGCCACCCAGCGGTCCACGTCCTGGCGCCGGTACATCACCCGCCGCCCCAGGCGGAAGCCATCCGGCCGATGCCGAGATGCCTCCAGTAGCGCAGCGTCGCTACCGGAGTGCGCAGCAGCGCGGCAGCCTCGTCGAGGGTGAGCAACTGCAGAGGAGCATTCGGAGCGGTCTCGTCGTCCACAGCCCAGCCTTTCGGCGATCAAGCGATCTGGTCCAGTGAGGCGACCGTCCGTGCTCGACGCGGCCTCTCAGCCGCCTCCCCATGCCAGCCATGCTGCTGACGCCCACCCAGTGCTTCTGCAGTTCCGTCGAGACGTGAGGAGAAGTTGTCTGCGCGGCCCCGCGCCGGCTGCCGAAACGCTCCTGCTAGCTCCGGTTGGACAGTGGTCCACCGCCAGCGCCCGCGCCCGACGGACTGGAGGAAGACCGGAGACTGCCGGTGACAACAGCAAGGGACCCCGGCGCCGGTATCGCCGGTGTCGCTGGCCGGGGGCCATCGCCCGGGTCCGCAGGATGGGTAGGACATCACGCTCAGCAGCTAGAAACCCGAAGCAGGCGCACAGCCAGCATCGGTTGCTCAGCGAGCGCGGAGGACCCCGGCGGAGCGAATACCGACGCGGCGGCAGTCAAGGAGAAGCGCGCCACCTGGACCACAGTCCGGCCCAAGATCGCGCCAGCAATCCGACAGGCAGTTCGATCACCCCACCCCGACGAGGCAGTGGGGCCAGCTGAGCCGGTGCTGAAAGAGAACAAGGGCGGGACCCGAAGGCCCGCCCTTGCACCCGCCAGCCCATACGTCTGGCTCTGTCAGATGCGACACCGCTTCGCGGCGCGCATACCAAGCGTCGGCACGTACACCCGCTTAGTCAAGCGGAGATCCGTGACAATCACCTCAGGCGCGAGCTGACCGCCACCGCGGTTACGTGCAGTCCGTCCCCGACTACGGAGTGCGCCACCGGGACCGCCGCGTACTCATGGCCGGTCTGCACGCGATCCTCCGAGGGGGGCTGCAGCGTGATCTCCTGCCCAGTCTGGAGGATCTTGGCGCGGACTCTCGCTCCGGGCGTGCTGGCTGCGGAGATCGCCCGGACGACGAGTGGCAGCGTGGGATCCGGCCACCCAGGGGTCGGTGGTCGAGCGTCCAGTGGCCCTACCAAGCGCCATGCCTGCTGCCGGCCAGCTCCCTCCACGTGCACCAGCACGGTCATCCCGACGAGGAGGGTGCCCGGGGTGGCGCCAGAGAGGTTCTTGGTCACCCCGCCTGGCAGCTGAACCGTCACGCGAGTGGGGGTTGGGCTCTGGGCGATCACGCCCTCTTGGAGGCCGGCACACCTTCCGGCCGGTGGGCTTGCGTCCACGACGGGTCGAGGGAAGGGTCCCTCCGCCCAGTCGAGACCGTGTACGTACAGGTCGTGCAAGGCTCCCTTGCTGTGCCGGTAGCTCGCCGGGGGCTCATGCCAGATGGCCCGCGCTCCTGAGTTGTGCTGCAGGAGTACCGCGCCCTTCACGCGCTGGCCAGCCTTGAAGCGCAGGGAGCGGTACTCGTCCGCGGTGAGCAGCTGAGACATCCTGCGCCGGAGGCCGCTACCCAAGTCGCGGCCGTAGGGGCGACCTGCCGCTAAGGTCAAGGCGGTCTCGGTCAGGAGAATCCACCGAGAGTGTTGAGCTCGCGTGTCGACGATGTCGTTGGACGCCGCGAACACCGTGACCCCGAGGTCGCGAGCGAACTCGTAGGACGGGATCAGGTCCATGTCCTCGGACAGGACGATGATCACTCCTCCGCGGGAGCCATCCTTGATCTGCTGCGCCAGGCGAGCGACTTGTAGCGCGCAGAGGACGTCGACCAGCTTCTCCTCGAGCTGGGGCCCGTGCGGTCCCGACCGCTCAACGAGCCGTCCTTCGAGGACGTGTCCCGACGGATGGGACACGACGTCTGCGGCGTAGCGCTGGTTGGTCTGCAGGCTCTCAGCCAGGTAGCGCGAACCACTCGTTCGTCCCGTGGTCGCCACTCCGACGTACACGTCCGTGACGGCGAAGCCATAGGAGGCCAGCATCTGGATGACGCCGGCCACGTGGACCTGTCGCGGTTGACCGAAGCAGTCGGAGACCTGCCGTCTGACGTTCCGCGAGTCGACGACGACGGCGGCCTCGATGGGACGCTTCTCGGACATGACGCCTACGTCACCCGACACGGCCACCTCCCGCCACCCACGCTAACCGAACGTTGCGACACTCCCGGCCCGCGTAGCCAGCTTCGGTGGCGCTAGAGCGCCGTGCTCGGGATGAGGGCGCGAAAGGGAGTAGCGCGCAGCTCGGTGAGTCGAGGAAGCCGCTGGCCCCGATCAGGCGGTCACGCGGCACCGGTGTGAGCCGGCGTTGGCGTCACCAAGCCGGCTCCAGACTGGCGGCGGCCAGCGATCGTGGTCCGCAGTCAGTCCGCAAAGTGCCCAACCAAGACCATGATCGCCCAGCGGCCCCCAACAACAAAACCGCAGTTCAGCCGCGCGATCCATCGATCACCGCAGTCACTCGAGCACTGCGGATCAGTACGACAACTACTTCAGAGGACAACGTGACGCGGTCATAGACGCCCGCGAAGCCCGGCCGTTCACCGGCTGGGCAGCTGTCCGGCCTTCGTGCCGCTACCTGACCTGACTGTCGCCACGTTGGGGCACATCCGGGGCACATGACTCCCTGATTGGTCTCGGTTGTCGCTGATTGGCTGCGTTGTGTCAGTGCAGGTCAGCACATGGGTCGGCCCATCTGCGCTGGTCCGCGTCCCCCGCTTCCACCTACTGGGACTACACCCAGCTGCGCTTCCCCCGCCGCGAGGGCATGCGGATCGACTTCGTGCTCGGCTCCTCCGCGCTGGCCGCCCGGGTGACGAATGCCCTGATAGACCGGCAGGAACGCAAGGGCAAGGGCGCCAGCGACCACGCGCCGGTGGTCGTCGAGCTGACCGACTGAAAGAGGACCCCGTCCTCCCCACCCCTCGCAGGCTCGGGGCGGGACCCGGGACGGGGCCAGCGGGACCCTGCAGGAAGGCCGCCGACCCGGACGATGAAGGGCCTCTCACCGGGCCCTCACCGGTCTCTCCTCCGCGGTGGACACCGTGTGTCCATCGACCCGCCACCGGAGGAACCCATGCCCGCCGCGTCCACCCGCCAGCCGCGCCGGATCGCCCTGTACAGCCACGACACCCAGGGGCTCGGCCACACCCGCCGGAACGCCACGCTGGCCGCCGCCCTGGTCGCGGCGCACCCGGACACCGACGTGCTGCTGCTCACCGGCAACCCGGAGGCGGCGGTGCTGCCGCTGCCGCCGCGCACCGACGTCGTCACCCTGCCGACGCTGCGCAAGGACGCCGACGGCCGCTACGCGCCGCGGACCCTGGCCGGCCCGCTCGAGCAGGTCCTGGACGTGCGCAGCCGCGTCCTCGAGGCCGTCCTGGGTTCCTTCGCCCCCGACCTGCTGGTGGCGGACAAGGTGGCGGCCGACGTCCGGGGCGAGCTGCTCCCGGCGCTGGACACGCTGCGCGAGCAGGGCGGCACCCGGGTCGTGCTCGGGCTGCGGGAGGTCCTCGACCGGCCGGCGGCGGCGGTCGCCGAGTGGGACCGCGCGGCGACGACCGAGGTGCTCGGCGACTACTACGACCAGGTCTGGGTGTACGGCGACCCGGCGGTCTACGACCCGGTGGAGGAGTACGGCCTGCCGGCCGAGGTCGCCGCGATGGTCGTGCACACCGGCTACCTGGGGCACGGCCGGCGCGAGGGCCTGTCCACCCGCAGCCGGCCCGCCGCCCAGGTGCGCCCGCCGGCGGAGCCGTACGTCCTGTGCACGGTCGGCGGCGGGCAGGACGGCGCGGAGCTGGCGCGGGCCTTCGCCGCCGCGCCGCTGCCGGCCGGGTGCTCCGGCGTGCTGCTGACCGGGCCGTTCATGTCCGCGTCGGTCCGCGACGCGCTGCGGGCGACCGCCCCGGACCCCGCCGTCCCCCTGCACCGGGACCTGCACGACCGACAGGTGCTCGTCGCCGGGGACGGATCGGTGGGGTTGCTGGACTTCGACCTGCTGGCCGCCGGCGAGCCGGCGCTGGACCTGGCCAACCTGCTGGCCCACCTCTCGCTGCGGCAGCGCCAGGGCCTGGTCGCCGACGCCGCGCCGCTGCGCGCGGCGGTGCTGGAGGGCTACCGCCCGTCGTCGGCGGTCGCCGCCCGGGTGCCGGTGCACGAGGCGACCACCCGGCTGCGGCTCGCCGCGGTCTACGCCTTCCGCCCGGGCGCGCCGGCCAGCTGACCCCGGTGGCCGAGCTCACGGGCTGGACGAGGACCTCCCTGCGCTCCACCACTCGTAGAAGGACCCTGCAGGAAGGCCGCCGTCCCGGCCGGTGCTGCACCGGGTGATGACCGCCGCCGTCGCCCTGTCCCCCGCCACCCCCACCCCCGTCCCCTATACACATCTCCGAGCCCACCAGACCGTCACAACTACCGTAATCCGTCCTTTGCTTTAAAAACAAAACACACTAAACAA
>NZ_NVPT01000113.1 GCF_002802985.1 Geodermatophilus chilensis
AAGTGTGTATAAGAGACAGACCCGGCACCACGCCGTACTAGGAGCCGGCAACAGCCGGCGGCCGAACTGGTCAGCGTTCCACCCTCGAGCACCACCCCAACAACCCGCGGCCACCCCGGAACCGGAGCGACCATCACGTGCTGAGCGCGGCTCTGCACCACCGAGCCCGGAGGCCGGCGGTGAAGATGCTCCTTAGAAAGGAGGTGATCCAGCCGCACCTTCCGGTACGGCTACCTTGTTACGACTTCGTCCCAATCGCCGATCCCGCCTTCGACGGCTCCCTCCCACCAGGGGTTGGGCCACCGGCTTCGGGCGTTACCGACTTTCGTGACGTGACGGGCGGTGTGTACAAGGCCCGGGAACGTATTCACCGCAGCGTTGCTGATCTGCGATTACTAGCGACTCCAACTTCATGGGGTCGAGTTGCAGACCCCAATCCGAACTGAGACCGGCTTTTTGGGATTCGCTCCACCTCGCGGTATCGCAGCCCTTTGTACCGGCCATTGTAGCATGTTTGCAGCCCTAGACATAAGGGGCATGATGATTTGACGTCATCCCCACCTTCCTCCGAGTTGACCCCGGCAGTCTCCCATGAGTCCCCGCCATTACGCGCTGGCAACATGGAACGAGGGTTGCGCTCGTTGCGGGACTTAACCCAACATCTCACGACACGAGCTGACGACAACCATGCACCACCTGTGCACGGCCCTTACGGACCCCCCATCTCTGGGAGATTTCCGTGCATGTCAAGCCTAGGTAAGGTTCTTCGCGTTGCATCGAATTAAGCAACATGCTCCGCCGCTTGTGCGGGCCCCCGTCAATTCCTTTGAGTTTTAGCCTTGCGGCCGTACTCCCCAGGCGGGGCGCTTAATGCGTTAGCTGCGGCACGGAGACCGTGGAATGGCCCCCACACCTAGCGCCCAACGTTTACGGCGTGGACTACCAGGGTATCTAATCCTGTTCGCTCCCCACGCTTTCGCTCCTCAGCGTCAGTTGTTGCCCAGAGACCCGCCTTCGCCACCGGTGTTCCTCCTGATATCTGCGCATTTCACCGCTACACCAGGAATTCCAGTCTCCCCTGCAACACTCAAGTCTGCCCGTATCGACTGCAGGCCCGGAGTTGAGCTCCGGGTTTTCACAGCCGACGCGACAAACCGCCTACGAGCTCTTTACGCCCAATAATTCCGGACAACGCTTGCACCCTACGTATTACCGCGGCTGCTGGCACGTAGTTGGCCGGTGCTTCTTCTGCAGGTACCGTCACCTCACGGCTTCGTCCCTGCTGAAAGAGGTTTACAACCCGAAGGCCGTCATCCCCCACGCGGCGTCGCTGCGTCAGGCTTCCGCCCATTGCGCAATATTCCCCACTGCTGCCTCCCGTAGGAGTCTGGGCCGTGTCTCAGTCCCAGTGTGGCCGGTCACCCTCTCAGGCCGGCTACCCGTCGTCGCCTTGGTAGGCCACTACCCCACCAACAAGCTGATAGGCCGCGGGCCCATCCCCAGCCGGAAACCCTTTCCACCACCAGACCATGCGGTCAGCGGTCACATCCGGTATTAGCCCCAATTTCTTGGAGTTATCCCAGAGCCGGGGGCAGGTTGCCCACGTGTTACTCACCCGTTCGCCACTGATCCCCACCCGAAGATGGTTCACCGTTCGACTTGCATGTGTTAAGCACGCCGCCAGCGTTCGTCCTGAGCCAGGATCAAACTCTCCGTAGATGAATTCGAATCCGGGCGAGAACCAAGAGCTAGCACTCTTGACATCCATCAACCCAAAGAAACCCACAAAGGGATTGTTACTTGGCACTGACTTTCGGCACGCTGTTGAGTTCTCAAGGAGCGGACGCGCAGCGACTCGACCCTCTCGGGCTTCGTCTCTGGCGGCTTGTCCCACTGTACGCCGTCTTCGGAGTCCTGCACCCCGGGGGGTGCTCTCCGCGGCCCTCCCGGGCCCGTCCGGCGCGTAGAGAACCATACACGACTCCCCGGGCCGGTGCGCAAGTCGGTCGGGAGCGTCCCCCGTCACAGGTGGCCCCGTCCCGGTTCCCGCCCTGGGCCGGCGGAGACCGGGGAGGACGGGCGGCCCCGCTGCAGGGTCCCGCCGCAAGGCTGGAGGTTCTGGAGCGGCCACCCTTCAGGGGCCCGCCGAGCGTGCGAGGCGTGGGGAGAAGGGTGGTCCTTGCTCAGAGGCCGAGGAAGCTCTCGATCCCGACGGTCAGGCCGGGGTGCCGGCCGATCTCGCGGACGGCGAGGAGGACGCCCGGCATGAAGGACGCCCGGTCGTAGGAGTCGTGCCGGAGGGTCAGGGTCTCCCCCGCGGCCCCCATGAGCACCTCCTGGTGCGCGACCAGACCCGTGAGGCGGACCGCGTGCACAGGGACCCCCTCGACGTCGGCACCCCGGGCGCCTAGGAGCGAGTCGGTGGTGGCGTCCGGCAAGGGCGGCATGCCGGCCGCCCGACGGGCCGCGGCAACCAGCCGGGCGGTCCGCACCGCCGTGCCGGAGGGCGCGTCGACCTTGTTCGGGTGGTGAAGTTCGACGATCTCCGTCGACGGGAAGAAGCGCGCCGCCTCCTGGGCGAACCGCATGAGCAGGACGGCGCCGATGCCGAAGTTGGGGGCGATGACGACACCGACGTCCGGCTTGGGCTCGAGCCACCGGGCGATGGTGGCGAGCTTCTCGTCGTCGAAGCCCGTCGTGCCGACGACGCAGTGGATGTTGTTGTCGATGCAGAACCGGATGTTGTCCATGACGACGTCCGGCCGCGTGAAGTCGACGACCACCTGGGCGCCGGCGTTGGCCACGTCGAACAGCCACTCCCCCGCGTCGACCATGGCGACGAGTTCGAGGTCCTCGGCGGCGTTGACCGCCTTGACCACCTCGGTGCCCATCCGCCCGCGGGCGCCGAGCACCCCGACGGGGACGAGGGGGGTCTCGCCGGTGGGAGCGGTGGATCCGTGCTGATCAGGGGCGGCGGAGCTCGTGGTCACCGGGTCAGGTTTCCCGCCACCGGCGCGCGATGCAAGGCAGCCCTCCGGTCAGGCGCGGGTGCGCCGTCCGGCCCAGGCCCACGCCAGGAGACCGGCGCCGACGCCGACCGCGTCGGCGACCCAGTCGGCCACCGACGCCGACCGGCCCAGCGCCGAGGCCCCCTGGACCACCTCGCTGACGGCGGCGTAGCCGACCAGGAGCACGGCGAGGACGCCGGCGCGGACGCCGGCCCACCTGCCGCTGGCTGCGAGGGCGGCGAACAGCAGCAGGTGGACCAGCTTGTCCACCCCCGGCGGCGACGAGGGGACGTCGTCCGCGGGAGCGAACAGGACGGCGAGCGACACCAGGACGACGACGGCGAACACGCCATGCGAGAGCGCACCGTGGACGGCGAGGACGGGGTGCCGGCGCTCCATCAGAGCCGGTCGAGGTCCGACTCGCGGTAGGGGCCCACCACGGCCAGGCAGGTCTCCCGGGTGAGCAGCTCGGCGGCGACCGCGCGGACCTGGTCCTCGTCGACGCCGTCCAGCCGGTCGAGCACCTCGCGGACGGACAGGTACTCCCCGTAGGAGAGCTCGCTCTTGCCCAGCCGGCTCATGCGCGAGCCGGTGTCCTCCAGGCCGAGGACCAGGCCGCCCTTGAGCTGGCCGCGTCCCCGCGCGACCTCCTCGGCGGTGAGCCCGTCGGCGGCCACGCGCGCGAGCTCCTCACGGACCAGGCGCAGCACCTCGGGCACCCGCTTGGGCGAGCACCCCGCGTAGACCGAGAACGACCCGGTGCCGGCGTAGTGCGACAGCGACGAGCCGACGCTGTACACCAGCCCGCGCTTCTCCCGGATCTCCTGGAACAGCCGTGAGCTCATGCCCCCGCCGACGGCGGTCTCCATGACCGCCGCCGCGTAGCGCCGCTCGTCGAGCCGACCGAGACCCACGGAGCCGAGCAGCAGGTGCGTCTGCTCCGTGCGCCGCCGCACCAGCCCGGTCGGCCGGGCGGGGCTGGTCGCCGTCCCCTCGTCGCCCCGCCGCAGCGGGGCCGGACGTGCCGGTCCGGACAGTCGGGACCCGAAGGCCGCGGTGACCAGGTCGAGCACCTGCTGGTGCTCCACCCGGCCCGCGGCGGTGACCACGATCGAGGGGACGGTGTAGCGCCGGCGGTACCAGCCGTCGACGTCGTCCCGGGTCAGGGCCTCGATGGACTCGACCGTGCCCAGCACCGAGCGGCCCAGGGCGGTGCCGCCGAACAGCGTCTCGGCGAAGAGGTCGTGCACCAGGTCGGAGGGCTCGTCGTCGCGCATGGCGATCTCCTCGAGCACCACCGTCCGCTCGCTCTCCAGGTCCGCCGCCGTGTTGAGCGCGTCGGTGACCAGGTCGCCGAGCAGGGTGACCGCCAGCGGCAGGTCGCTGGCGAGCACGTTCGCGTAGTAGCCGGTGTGCTCCTTGGCGGTGAAGGCGTTCATCTCACCGCCGACAGCGTCCATGGCCGTCGCGATCTGCAGCGCGGTGCGGCTGCCGGTCCCCTTGAACAGCAGGTGCTCGAGGAAGTGCGAGGAGCCGGCGACGGCGTCGGTCTCGTCCCGCGAGCCGACGCCGACCCAGATGCCGACGGTCGCCGACAGCACGCCGGGCATCGTCTCGGTGAGCACCCGCAGGCCACCGGGCAGCTCCGTGCGCTCGACCCGGCCGCCGACCTCGTCGACGTCCAGCACGGCCGTCTCCCCGACACCGGCCGGGGCCGGGACGGGTGCAGCACCCGTCCCGGCCCCGGTCAGAGCCTGCTCCGTACTCGTGTTCACGCCTCCGCGGGCGCGGCGTCGGCGGCCGGGGCGGCATCGGCCGCACCGTCACCCTCGGCCGCGCCGTCACCCTCGGCCGCGACCGGCACGAGGCTGATCTTGCCGCGGGCGTCGATGTCGGTGATCTCGACCTGCAGCTTGTCGCCGACGTTGACGACGTCCTCGACCTTGCCGATCCGCTTGCCGCCGCCCAGCTTGCTGATGTGCACCAGGCCGTCCTTGCCCGGGAGCAGGGAGACGAAGGCGCCGAACGGCGTGGTCTTGACGACCGTGCCGAGGAAGCGCTCGCCGACCTTGGGCATCTGCGGGTTGGCGATGGCGTTGATCCGGTCCACCGCCGCCTGGGCCGAGGGGCCGTCGGAGGCGCCGACGTAGATCGTGCCGTCGTCCTCGATGGTGATGTCCGCGCCGGTCTCGTCCTGGATCGCGTTGATCATCTGACCCTTGGGGCCGATGACCGCGCCGATCTTGTCGACCGGGATGCGCACCGTGGTCACCCGCGGGGCGTACGGGCTCATCTCGTCGGGGCCGTCGATGGCCTCGTTCATCACGTCGAGGATGTGCAGCCGGGCCGCACGGGCCTGGGTCAGCGCCTGGGCCAGCACGTCGGACGGGATGCCGTCGAGCTTGGTGTCGAGCTGCAGCGCGGTCACGAAGTCCCGTGTGCCGGCGACCTTGAAGTCCATGTCACCGAAGGCGTCCTCGGCACCGAGGATGTCGGTCAGCGCGACGTACTCGGTCTTGCCGTCGACCTCGTCGGAGACCAGGCCCATGGCGATGCCGGCGACCGGCGCGCGCAGCGGCACACCGGCGTTGAGCAGCGCGAGCGTCGAGGCGCAGACCGAGCCCATGGACGTCGAGCCGTTGGAGCCCAGCGCCTCGGACACCTGCCGGATCGCGTAGGGGAACTCCTCGCGGTCGGGCAGCACCGGCAGCAGCGCCCGCTCGGCGAGCGCGCCGTGGCCGATCTCGCGGCGCTTCGGGGAGCCGACGCGGCCGGTCTCACCGGTCGAGTACGGCGGGAAGTTGTAGTTGTGCATGTAGCGCTTGCGGTTGACCGGCGAGAGCGTGTCGAGCTGCTGCTCCATGCGGAGCATGTTGAGCGTCGTGACACCGAGGATCTGCGTCTCGCCGCGCTCGAACAGCGCCGAGCCGTGCACCCGCGGCAGCACCTCGACCTCGGCCGACAGCGGGCGGATGTCGGTGAGGCCACGGCCGTCAATGCGGACCTTGTCCCGCAGGATGCGCTGCCGGACGACCTTCTTGGTCAGCGCGCGGAAGGCCGCGGAGAGCTCCTTCTCACGGCCCTCGAACCGGCCGGCGAGCGCGGCGACGGTCCCGTCCTTGAGCTCGTCGGTCGCGTCGTTGCGCTCCTGCTTGCCGGGGATCGCCTGGACCTCGGCCAGCCGGGCGCCCGCGTGCGCCTCGACGGCGGCGTAGACGTCGTCCTGGTAGTCGAGGAAGCGCGGGAAGTCCGCGACCGGCTTGGCGGCCTTCTCGGCCAGCGCCGACTGCGCGTCGCACAGCGCCTTGATGAAGGGCTTGGCGGCCTCGAGGCCCTGCGCGACGACCTCCTCGGTCGGGGCGGTGGCGCCACCGGCGACCAACTCGATCGTCTTCTCGGTCGCCTCGGCCTCGACCATCATGATCGCGACGTCGCCATCCGGGAGGACGCGGCCGGCCACGACCATGTCGAAGACGGCGTCCTCGAGCTCGGCGTGGGTCGGGAAGCCCACCCACTGGCCGTTGACCAGTGCCACGCGGGCGCCGCCGACCGGGCCGGAGAAGGGCAGACCCGAGAGCTGGGTCGACGCGGAGGCGCCGTTGATGGCCAGCACGTCGTAGAGGTGGTCGGGGTCCAGCGACAGGACGGTGATGACGACCTGGACCTCGTTGCGCAGACCCTTGGCGAAGGTCGGGCGCAGCGGGCGGTCGATCAGCCGGCAGGTGAGGATCGCGTCCTCCGAGGGGCGGCCCTCCCGGCGGAAGAACGAGCCGGGGATGCGCCCGGCGGCGTACATGCGCTCCTCGACGTCCACCGTCAGCGGGAAGAAGTCGAAGTGCTCCTTGGGCTGGCGGCCGGCCGTCGTGGCCGACAGCAGCATGGTGTCGCCCATGTTGACGACGACGGACCCGGCGGCCTGCTTGGCCAGCCGGCCGGTCTCGAAGGTGATGGTGCGGCTGCCGAAGCTGCCGTTGTCGATGACCGCGGTGGCGGTGGTGACCCCGTCCTCGGGGTCGAACTCCGCGGCGGCGGTGCTGTTCTGGGTGGTGGGTGCGGACACGGTGTCCTCTTCCTACGTCGCATGCGGCGACGTCCTCTTGTGGCCTCGCGCCTGACTGCGCCGGGGTGACCGGTCTTCGATCGAAGCCCACGGGAGACGTTCCCCCTCGCGCAGAGGGGCATGCCCGGGGGCCACTACCGAGGACCGACCAGCGTCGGGCCTCCGGCGCGGGGCCTGGGTCCCGTGCGGCGGGCGCCGCACGAGAGAGGGGACCGTCCCGGCCGGGACGGTCCCCTCTGGCTCACCGGCGCAGGCCGAGCCGCTCGATGAGCGACCGGTACCGGTTGATGTCGGTCCTGGCCAGGTAGTTCAGCAGCCGGCGACGACGACCGACCAGCAGGAGCAGCCCCCGCCGGCTGTGGTGGTCGTGCTTGTGCTGCTTGAGGTGCTCGGTCAGGTCGCTGATCCGGCGGGTCAGCATCGCGACCTGCACCTCGGGCGAACCGGTGTCCTTCTCGACCGTGGCGTACTCGGTCATGATCTGCTGCTTCGTCGCGCTGTCGAGCGCCATGGATCGCCTCCGGAGGCAGGTCACGTGTGGCCCCCGGTCTCTGTCACGGAGGCAGGCTGCACACAGGTCGGGTCGACCGACCATCCGTCAGGCTACCCCACTGTCTGTCGTCCTCCGGACGACACCGCGGCCAGGAGCCGTCCCCCACCGCCGCTGAGCCGCTGCCCGTGTCCTCGGCCGAGTGCCGTCCCCGACCGGTGCGCTGCACCTCACCGGTGGCGCCTCGATCAGGACGACGACGCGGACGGGACGTCGAGGATCTTGCGGGTCTCGGCGACGTCGTGGTCCATCTGGGCGACCAGCTCGTCGACGCCGGAGAACGCGGTCATCGGGCGCAGCCGTTGCACGAACTCCACGCCGACGTGCTCGCCGTAGAGGTCGCCGTCGAAGTCGAGCAGGTGGGCCTCGACGGTGCGCCGGGTGCCCTGGAACGTGGGGTTCGTGCCCACCGAGATCGCCGCCGGCGAGGTGCTCCGGCTGGCCCCGGTGCGCGGGTCGAGGATGACCAGCCCGCCGGCGTAGACGCCGTCGGCCGGGATGGCGGTGAACGGCGGGGACTCCACGTTCGCCGTGGGGTAGCCCAGCTCGCGGCCGCGCCGGTCCCCGCGGACGACGACGCCCTCGATGCGGTGCGGCCGGCCCAGTGCCCGCGCGGCCGACACCATGTCCCCGGCGGCGACGCAGGCGCGGATGTAGGTCGAGGAGATGGTGATCTCGCCGTCGGCCGAGGAGTCACCGGCCAGCGGCACCGGCTCCACGCTGAAGCCGAACCGCCGTCCCTCCGCCGCCAGCGTCGTGACGTTGCCGGCCGCCCGGTAGCCGTAGGTGAAGTTCTCCCCCACCACCACCGAGGCGGCGTGCAGGTGCTCCACCAGCACGGTGTGGGTGAACGTCTCGGGCGAGAGCCGCATGAACTCCGAGGTGAACGGCAGGACGCACATCTCGTCCACGCCCAGCCCGGCGACCAGCTCGGCCTTGCGGTCCAGCGAGGTGAGGATCGCCGGGTGCGATCCCGGCCGCACCACCTCGGAGGGGTGCGGGTCGAAGGTGAGCAGCAGGCAGGGCCGGCCCAGCGCGCGGGCCCGCGCCACGGCCGTGCCGATCAGCTGCTGGTGGCCGCGGTGGACGCCGTCGTACATGCCGACGGTGACCACCGTGCGTCCCAGGTCCCCGGGGGTCGCCTCCAGCCCCCGCCACCGGCGCACGTCGATGCGTCCGCGCCGCTCAGGCGACCCGGTGCAGCCAGCCGTGGGTGTCGGGCATCCGGCCGTGCTGGATGTCGAGCAGGTGCTCGCGCAGCCGCATGGTGACCGGCCCCGGCTCCCCGTCGCCGACGGTGAAGTCGCCGGTGCGCGCCTTGACCTCGCCGACCGGGGTGATGACCGCGGCGGTGCCGCAGGCGAAGGTCTCGGTGACCGTGCCGTCGGCGACGCCGGAGCGCCACTCCTCCACGCTGAACTTCCGCTCGGTGACCCGGTGGCCCATCTCGCGGGCGACGGTGATCAGCGAGTCCCGGGTGATGCCGGGCAGCAGGGTGCCGGTGAGCTCGGGGGTGACCAGCTCGACGTCGTCCCCGGAGCCGAGGACGAAGAACAGGTTCATCCCGCCCATCTCCTCGACGTAGCGCTTCTCCACCGCGTCGAGCCAGACGACCTGGTCGCAGCCGGCGTCGATGGCCTGCTCCTGGGCGAGCAGGCTGGCCGCGTAGTTGCCGGCGCACTTGACGTCGCCGGTGCCGCCGGGCGCGGCCCGGATGTAGTCCTCCGACAGGTACACCGAGACCGGGTGGACGCCGCGGGGGAAGTAGGCGCCGGCGGGGCTGGCGATCACCAGGAACAGGTACTCGTGCGCCGGGCGGACGCCGAGGAACGGCTCGGTCGCCAACTGGTAGGGGCGCAGGTAAAGGGTCTGGTCGGGACCGGTGGGCACCCAGTCGCGGTCGGCCTCGACGAGGGTGTCGACGGCGGCGAGGAAGGCCTCCTCGGGGACCGGCGGCATGGCCAGCCGCTTGGCGCCACGCACGAAGCGGGCGGCGTTGGCCTCGGGGCGGAAGGTGGCGACGCTGCCGTCGGGCTGGGCGTAGGCCTTGAGGCCCTCGAAGATCGACTGCGCGTAGTGCAGCGCGGCGGTGGCCGGGTCCACCTGCAGGGGCGCGTAGGAGGTCAGCCGGGCGTCGTACCAGCCCTCGCCGGCGCGGTAGCGCGCGACGAACATGGAGTCGGTGAAGTAGCGGCCGAAGCCCGGGTCGGCGAGCAGGGCGTCGCGCTCCGCGGTGGGACGGCGCCGCACGTCCTCCACGACCACCGGCACGCCCTCGGTGAACACCCGGGAAGAGGTACGGCTGTCGGCGAGCGTGTCGGTCATGGCTCCCACCTGCGGCGTGCGCGGATCCGAGGGGCGGCCCGGCGGCTGCCGGACCGCCCGCTCACCCTAGCTCCGCCGCCGACCACTCCGGCGACGGCCGCTGCGGGCGGTCACGGCCGGTCGGGCGCCGCGCTCTCGATCACCTCGTAGGACCACAGGTGGGAGGAGTGGCTGGCCGCCGGTGCGAGCTCGGAGCCGCCGCCCTCGTGGGCGCGGGCGAAGTCCTGCCCGGACTCCCACGCCCGGTAGGCCTCCTCGCTCTCCCAGCGGGTGTAGACGAGGTACTGGTCGGTGCCCTCCAGCGGGCGCAGCAGCTCGAACCACTCGAAGCCCGGGGTGCTCTCGACGGCACCGGCTCGGCCCTTGAAGCGCTCCTCGAAGCGCTCCTGCTTGTCCTTGGGCACGGTGATCGCGTTGATCTTGACGACGCTCATGGACGCCCCCTTCCCGGTGGCGCGGCCGGTCAACCCCGCGATCCTGCGGGGTGGCCGGCCCCGGGTGACGATGGCGCGATGACCGCTGCCGCACCGGCGCCGCGGCCCGGCGTCCTCCTCGACGTCGACGGCACGCTGCTCGACACCAACTACCTCCAGGTCCTCGCCTGGTGGCGGGCCTTCCGCGACACGGGCCACCCCGAGGTCTTGATGGCCGACTGCCACCGCGCGATCGGCATCGCCAGCGAGGAGCTGGTGACCCACCTGCTGGGTGACGACGTCCGCGACACCGAGGACGTCGTCGAGGCGAAGGGCAAGCGCTACGAGCCGCTGCGCGAGCTGGTGGTCGCCTTCCCCGGGGTGGACGAGCTGCTCCAGGCGTGCCGGGACCGGGGCCTGGCCGTGGTGCTGGCCACCAGGGGCGAGGAGGCCGACCTGGAGTGGATGGTGCCGGCCATCGGCGGCGAGGACGTCGTCGACGGCGCCACCACGTCGGCCGACGTCGAGTCGGCCAAGCCCGCGCCCGACCTGCTGCAGACCGCCGCCGCCGACCACGGCCTGGACACCGGGCGCACCGTCGCGGTCGGCGACACGATCTGGGACGTGCGGGCGGCGCGGGACGCGGGGTTCCCCTGCATCGCGTTGACCTGTGGCGGCATCTCCCGGGCCGAGCTGGTGGACGCCGGTGCCGACGAGGTCTACGACGACCCGGCCGACCTGCTGGCCCACCTCGACGACTCGCTCATCGGCCGGGTCGCCCGCGGCTGAGACCAGGGTCCAGGCGGCCAGGCGGCCAGGCGGTCAGGCGGGCGGGAAGCCCACCGCGACCCGGGCGGTGGCGCCGACGTCCTCGACCAGCGCGACCAGCCGGTCCGCGCCGTCCACCGCGGCGTGCAGGCCGGGGGCGCCGGTCGCGGGGATGCGCTGCCCGTACCCGAGGGCGCGGGCCTCGTCGTCGGTCAGCGTGCGCACCGGGAAGACGGCACGCGCGGCGTCGGTGAGACCGAGGACGCCCGGGCCCCCGCCGGCGGCCAGGGCCTGCCCGGCCTCTTCGACCGACGCGGCGCCGACCACGGAGAACGGGCCGGAGGCGGTGCGGCGCAGGGCGGTCAGGTGCCCGCCGACGCCGAGCGCTGCGCCGGCGTCGCGGGCGATGGCACGGACGTAGGTGCCGGCGGTGCAGGAGACGGTGACGTCGACGTCCACCAGGTCCGGCGTGGGCCGGGCGATCCGGTGCACGTCGAGCCGGTGGACGGTCACCGCCCGCGGCTCCAGCATCACCTCCTCGCCGGCGCGCACCCGGTCGTAGGAGCGCCGGCCGGCGACCTTGACCGCGCTCACCGAGGAGGGCACCTGCAGCAGCGAGCCGGTCTGCGCGGCCAGGGCTGCGGCGACGGCGTCGTCGTCCAGGTGCCCGGCCGGGGTGCTGGCGACGACCTCGCCCTCGCGGTCGTCGGTGACCGTGGCCTGACCGAGGCGGATGGTCGCCCCGTAGGTCTTGTCGTGCCCGCCAACGTACCCGAGCAGTCGGGTGGCCGTCCCGACGCCCAGCACCAGCAGGCCGGTGGCCATCGGGTCGAGGGTCCCGGCGTGGCCGACCTTGCGGACCGACAGCACCCGCCGGGCGCGGGCGACGACGTCGTGGGAGGTCATGCCGCCGGACTTGTCGACCAGCAGGAGGCCCGGGGGGACGTCGGCGTCGGGACGGCGTCTGCTCACGCCGTCACCGTCTCAGGTGCGGTCAGCCAGCGGTCCCCCGCCACCCGGACCAGCACCGCGACCAGCCGGAGGGCGATGAACAGCGTGAGGCCGGTCCACACGCCGGCCAGCCCCCACCCGAGCGGGATGGCGAGCAGCGACAGCGGGACGAAGCCGACCAGGGCCGCACCGATGGTCACCGTGCGCAGGTAGCCGACGTCACCGGCACCCATCAGCACGCCGTCCAGGGCGAACACGACACCGGCCAACGGCTGCATCGCGGCGAGGAACCACCAGGCCACCGTCGCCTGCGCCACGACCGCGGGGTCGTCGGTGAACAGGGGCAGCACCACCGGCCGCAGCGCCAGCAGCACGGCCGCGACCACCACGCCGGTGCCCAGGCCCCAGAGGGCGACCCGGCGGGCGGTGCCGCGGGCGGCGTCCGGCCGGGCCGCGCCGAGGGCCTGGCCGACCAGGGTCTGCGCCGCGATGGCGTAGGCGTCGAGCACCAGGGCGAGGAAGAAGAACAGCTGGATGGCGATCTGGTGCGCGCCGAGCTCCGCGGTGCCGGCGCGAGCCACCACGCCGGTCGCCATGAGGAAGGACACCTGCAGCACGGCCGCCCGGAGGAGCAGGTCCCGGCCGATGACCAGCTGCGCCCGGAGCGCGGCGAGGCGGGGCCGCCACGAGACGTCCTCGCGCAGGACGGCGCGGACGAACAGCACGGCGGTGAGCGCCTGCCCGGCCACGTTGGCCACCGCGGAGCCGACCAGGCCGAGGCCGGCCGGGTGCACCAGCAGCGGGCAGAGCACCAGGCTGGCCAGGCTGCCGGCCAGCACGTAGCGCATGGGGCGGCGCAGCTCCTGCACCCCGCGCAGCCAGCCGTTGCCGGCCAGGGAGACCAGCAGCAGCGGCGCACCCAGAGAGGCCACGCGCAGCCAGCTCTCCCCCGCCGCGGCGACCGGCCCCTCGCCGCCGGCGAGCAGCCGGGCGAGCGGGCCGGCGAGCGTCTGGAACAGCACGAGCACCACGAGGCCGAGCGCGAGGGCCAGCCAGGTGGCCTGCACGCCCTCGGCGACCGCGCCCGCCCGGTCGCCGGCACCGGCGCGGCGGGCGGCCCGGGCGGTGGTGCCGTAGGCGAGGAAGTTCAGCAGCGCGGCGGCCCACGCCAGCAGCCCGCCGCCGACGGCGAGCCCGCCCAGCGCGACCGTGCCCAGGTTCCCGACGACCGCGGTGTCGACCAGCAGGTACAGCGGCTCGGCAGCCAGCACGACCAGCGCCGGGACCGCCAGCGCCAGAACCGAAGGGGAACGAGGGGTGAGCCCCGCCGGACCGCGGGCACCGCGGCGCGGGGGGCGGAGCCCTCCCGACGCGGTGCCCGGGTCGGGCTCAGCGCCCGTCGGGGACGGCACCTGGACGCGGTGGGAGGCCGGAGGCCGACAGTGTGCACAGCTCCTGGCGGATGCGGGCCATCGTCGTCACGCGGTCGTCGTGCGAGGTGCAGCCGGCCGCGGCGCGGTGGCCGCCACCGCCGAGCGCCATGGCGACCCGGGCGACGTCCGTGGCGCCGCGCGAGCGCAGCGACACCGACCAGGAGCCGTCGTCCTGGCCCTTGAGCACGCATGCGACGTCGGCCTCCTGGGTGGAGCGGACGACGTCCACCAGCGCCTCGAGCTGCTCGCCGGGCAGGCCGTGCTCGGCGGCCTCGGCGGTGCTCGACCAGGTCCACACCAGGCCGGCGCCGACCTCGGGCTCCAGCACGGCACGGCCGGCGACGACCGAGAGCAGCCCCAGCCAGCCGAACGGGGCGGTGTCGAACAGCCGCTGGCTGATGGCGGCGTGGTCGATGCCGGCCGCAAGCAGCCGTGCGGCGAGGTCGTGGGTGTCCGGGCGGGTGTTGCCGAAGCGGAAGGAGCCGGTGTCGGCGGTCAGCCCGGCGTAGAGGCAGGTGGCCAGCCGCTCGTCGAGGGTGACGCCGAGCCCGTCGAGCAGGTCGGTGACGAGGACGACGGTCGCCGGCGCGGCCGGGTCGACGACGCGGACGTCACCGAACCCCGGGTTGCTCGCGTGGTGGTCGACGACCACGGAGGTGGCCGCGCCGTCCAGCAGCCCGGCCAGCTCACCGAGCCGGCCCGGCGAGGCGGCGTCGAGGCTGACGAACACGTCGGGGGACGCCGGCACCGCCGAGGAGGGCACCAGTCCCTCGGTCCCGGGCAGCCAGGCCAGCGACGCCGGGAGGGTGAACGGGTCGGGGAACGTGGCGAGCACCCGCGCGCCGCGGCGCCGCAGACCCTCGGCGAGGGCCAGCGTGCTGCCCAGCGCGTCGGCGTCGGGCTGCACGTGCCCGGAGAGGACGACGGTGGCCCGGGCCGCGGCCGCCTCGGCGAGGACGGCCGCGGCCCGGTCGGTCAGGTCCGTACCGCGCGGGAGGGAGGTGGTCACGACTCCGGGCCGGGGTCGGCGACCGGGGACGCGTTCTCCTCCTCGGTCACCAGCCCGCCGCCCACCGGGTACCCCTCGCCGTCGTCCGGCTCGTCGGAGGCGATGCTCGGTGCCTCGCCGATCTGGCCGCGCTTGCCGCCACGGGTGGGGTCGCCGGCGTCGGGCTCGGGGCGGCCGCCCAGCTCCGAGCGGCCCTGCCCCTCGTCGGGCAGGTTGGGGTCGGGGTCGTTCTCGCTCATGAGACGCTCCTGCGCTGGATGGGCTCGTCGACGACGTCATCGGCGGTCTCGCCGTCCGACCGGTCCTCGCCGGTGTCGTGGTCGTCGTCCTCGGGGGGACGGCGGTAGGGGTCGGCGTCGCCGGCGTACGTGGCGCCGGCGCGGATGCGCGCCAGCTCCGCATCGGCGTGCCGCACCCGCTCGAGCGCCTCGTCGAGCTCGCGCGCGGTGTCGGGCACGTGGTCGGCGACGAAGGAGAGCGTCGGGACGAACTTGATCCCGGTCTGCTTTCCCACGGTGGAGCGCAGCACGCCGGTCGCCGAGGAGAGCGCCTTGGCGGAGTCCTCGACCTGGGTGGCGTCGCCGTAGACGGTGTAGAAGACCGTCGCCTCGCGCAGGTCGCTGGTCACCCGGGCGTCGGTGACGGTCACCATGCCCAGCCGCGGGTCCTTGATCTGCATCTCGATCGCGGCGGAGACGATCTGGCGGATGCGCACCGCGAGCTTGCGGGCGCGGGCCGGGTCGGCCATCGGACCTCCTGGTGCCGTGCGTCCCTGAGTGAGGACGCGAAGTACGGATGCGGCCGCCGGACTCGACCGCGGGCGGCCCCCTGCAGGGCCCCGTCGCGAGCCTGCGAGCGGTGGGCGGCCCCCTGCCGGGTACCGCCCCGAGCCTGCGAGGGGTGGGGAGAAGGGGGTCCTTTCTCAATCGGTGTCGCTGAACAGCTGCCGGTGCGTCGAGAGCAGCGTCACCTCCGGCCGCTCGGCCAGCAACCGCTCGCAGGCGTCGAGGACGTCGGTCACCTGACCGGGGTCCCCGGCCACCGTGGCCACCCCGACCTGCACGCGGCGGTGCAGGTCCTGGTCACCGACCTCGGCGGCGGCCACGGCGTACCGGCGACGCAGCTCGGCCACGATCGGCCGGACGACGGCGCGCTTGCCCTTGAGCGAGTGCACGTCGCCCAGCAGGAGGTCGGCGGTCAGCGACCCGGTGAACACTCGGCTCCGTCCCGGCCCCCGCCCCGAGCCTGCGAGGGCGGGGAGGACGGGGGCCTTCGTCTGCGCGCCCCGCGCGGCCGCGGCCGGGGGTCACCCGGCCGCGGCCCACGGGCGGCCCCGCTGCCCCCCACCGCGAGCCTGCGAGCGGTGGGGGGCAGCGGGGTCCTCTCTCACGCGCGCGGCTTCTCGCGCATCTCGAAGGTCTCGATGACGTCCTCGACCTTGATGTCGTTGAACGACCCGAGACCGATACCGCACTCGTAGCCCTCGCGGACCTCGGTCACGTCGTCCTTGAAGCGACGCAGTGACTCGACGGTGAGGTTGTCGGCGACGACGACGCCGTCGCGGACCAGCCGGGCCTTGGAGTTCCGGGTGATCGTCCCGCTGCGGACGATGGAGCCCGCGACGTTGCCGATACGCGGCACGCGGAAGACCTCGCGGACCTCCGCCGAGCCGAGCGCGACCTCCTCGTACTCCGGCTTGAGCATGCCCTTGAGGGCCGCCTCGATCTCCTCGATCGCCTGGTAGATGACCGAGTAGTACCGGACGTCCACGCCCTCCCGGTTGGCGAGCTCGGTGGCCTGACCCTCGGCCCGGACGTTGAAGCCCAGGACGATGACGTCGTCGGCCAGCGCCAGGTCGATGTCGCTCTTGGTGATGCCACCGACGCCGCGGTGGATGACCCGCAGCGAGATGTCGTCGCTCACCTCGATCTTCATCAGCGCCTCTTCGAGCGCCTCGACGGTGCCCGAGTTGTCGCCCTTGATGATCAGGTTGAGCTGACGGTTCTCCTTGAGCGCCGCGTCGAGGTCCTCGAGGCTGATCCGCTTGCGCATGGAGGCGTTCTGCGCGTTGCGGATGCGGGCCTGGCGGCGGTCGGCGATCTGTCGGGCGACGCGGTCCTCCTCGACGACGAGGAAGGTGTCACCCGCGCGCGGCACCGACGTGAGGCCGACGACCTGCACCGGGCGGGCCGGCAGGGCCTCCTTGAGCTTGTTGCCGTGCTCGTCGAGCAGCGACCGGACGCGCCCGTAGGCGTCGCCGGCCACGATCGAGTCGCCCTGGCGCAGCGTGCCGCGCTGGACGAGGACCGTGGCGACGGGGCCGCGACCCTTGTCCAGCTTGCCCTCGATGACGACACCCTGCGGGTCCTGCTCGGTGTTGGCGCGCAGGTCCAGCGAGGCGTCGGCGGTGAGCAGGATCGCGGTCAGGAGCTCGTCGAGGCCCTGGCGCGTGGTCGCGGAGACGTCGACGAACATCGTGTCGCCGCCGTACTCCTCGGCCACCAGCCCGTACTCGGTGAGCTGCTGACGGATCTTGGCGGGGTTGGCCCCCTCCTTGTCGATCTTGTTGACCGCGACCACGATCGGCACGTCGGCCGCCTGGGCGTGGTTGAGCGCCTCGACCGTCTGCGGCATGACGCCGTCGTCGGCCGCGACGACCAGCACGACGATGTCGGTGACCTTCGCGCCTCGGGCACGCATCGCGGTGAACGACTCGTGACCCGGGGTGTCGATGAAGGTGATCGGCCGCTCGTTGTGCTCCAGCTCGGTGACGATCTGGTAGGCGCCGATGTGCTGGGTGATGCCGCCGGCCTCGCGCGACACGACGTTCGTGTGCCGCAGCGCGTCCAGCAGCTTCGTCTTCCCGTGGTCGACGTGACCCATGACGGTCACCACCGGCGGACGGGCCTCCCAGTCCTCCTCGTCACCCTCGTCACCGAAGGTGAGGTCGAAGGTCTCGAGCAGCTCGCGGTCCTCGTCCTCGGGGCTGACCACCTGGATGTCCCAGTCGATCTCGGCACCGAGCAGCTGCAGCGTCTCGTCGTTGACCGACTGCGTCGCGGTGACCATCTCGCCCAGGTGGAACAGGGCGGTGACCAGCGCGGCCGGCTGGGCGCCGATCTTCTCGGCGAGGTCGGTCAGCGAGGCGCCGCGCGGCAGCCGGACGGTCTGCCCGTTGCCCCGCGGCAGGCTGACGCCGCCCATGCTGGGCGCCGCCATGGAGTCGAACTCCTGACGCCGCTGCTTCTTGCTCTTGCGCCCGCGGACCGGGCCACGCCCGCCGGGACGACCGAAGGCACCCGCGGTGCCCGCACCGGAGCCACCACGGCCGCGGCCACGACCACCGCCGCCGCCGCTGCGGAAGCCACCACCGGCGGGGGCACCGCCGCCACCGGGGCCACCGCCACCGGGGCGGAAGCCGCCGCCACCGCCACCGGGGCCACCCCCGGGACGGCCACGACCCGCGCCTCCGGGCCCACCCCCCGGCCGGCCGGTGCCGGGCCCGTCTCTTATCACAAACCTACCCTGCCGACCACTCTTCCCGTGTAACTCTCCGGTTTCCCCTGCTTATAAA
>NZ_NVPT01000114.1 GCF_002802985.1 Geodermatophilus chilensis
ATAAAGAAAATAAGTGAAGGAGAAAAGTGATAAGAAAAAGAGGACAAAGAGAGAGAGATAGAAAGGAGAAAAGAGAAACCGGAGAGAAGCGAGAAATAAAGGGAAGGAGGCGAGGGCAGCGTGAGAGGAGTATAAGAGACAGGTCCTCGCCGCCCTCTTCTGGGGCACCTCGGGCGTCAGCGGCCGCATCGTGGCCGACCGCACCGACCTCGACCCGCTGGACATCGCCTGGCACCGGATGGCCGTCGGCGCCGTCGTCCTGCTCGCCGGGTACCTGCTCACCCGGCGTCGCCAGGAGTCGGCCGCCGTCCCCCTGACCCGACCGCTCGCCGTCCGCCTGGCCCTGGTGGCCGCCGGGCTGGCGGCCTACCAGCTGGCCTACTTCGCCGCCGTGGCCACGGCCGGGGTGAGCATCGCCACGCTGGTCGCGCTGGGCCTGGCGCCGCTGCTCATCGCGCTCGGGGGGACGGCGCTGGGTGCGGGACGGCCCGACCGCGCCACCTTCACCGCCCTGGCCGTGGCGCTCGTCGGCCTCGTGCTGCTCGTCGGGCTGACCGCCGGCGCCTCGGCCGGGACGGCGGTGCTGCTGGGCGCGCTTCTCGCGTGCGGCTCGGCCCTGGGGTACGCCGTCGTCACGCTGGCCGGTGGGGACCTCCCGGCCGGCGTCCCGGTGACCGTCGTCGGCTTCGTGGGCGGTGCGCTGCTGCTGACGCCGGTCGCCCTGGCCGCGGGTCTGGACCTCACCGCCGACCCCGTGGGGCTGGCGACGCTGCTGTACCTGGGGGCGGTGCCGAGCGCCGCGGCCTACGCGCTGTTCTTCCGGGGGCTGCAGACGGTGCCCGGCGCGGTCGCCGGCATCGTGACGCTGCTGGAGCCGGTGACGGCGACGGTGCTGGCCACGGCCTTCCTCGGCGAGCGGCTGCCGCTCGGGGCGCTGGCCGGCGGGGTGCTGGTGCTGGCGGCCGTGGCCGGGCTCTACCTGCGGCGTCCGGCGGTGGCCGAGCGCGAGGCCGTGGCGGAGCCGCACGGCTGAACCCGCCCGGAGACGACGGCGGCCGGGCCCCGAGGGGCCCGGCCGTCCCGGCGGAGGATGGGAGATTCGAACTCCCGAGGGGTTGCCCCCAACCCGCTTTCCAAGCGAGCGCCATAGGCCACTAGGCGAATCCTCCAACTGCGCCCGCCAGGGTACCGGTCGCGCCCGGAGGGTCGCCCGCGGCACCCCGCGTGACGCCTGCCGCGTGGGCCACAGGGGTGGTTACGGCTCCGCCGGGTGGGGCACGCTGCACCGGACGTCGATTCCCCGGCGCGCCGACGACAGGAGAGCACCCCCGATGAACGAGACCGACCGGCTCCGGCCCGACGTCGTGGAGGCGATCGTCGCGGTCCTCAAGGGTGCCGACCCGTCCGAGCTGCCGACCTCGGCGACCAAGGAGGAGAAGGACGCCGCCAAGGACCGGTACCTGTCGGAGTTCGTCGCCGAGCGCAGCAAGCGGGACCGGCAGACGCGCGCCTGGGAGCTGCTGCTGACCCGCAGCTACGACGAGCCGCCCACCTGGCAGCGCCTCTTCGACGACCTGTCCTCCGACGTGGTCGAGGAGCTCGGCGAGCTCTACGACGTCCTGCCCGCGGGTGCCCAGGAGGAGTACGCCCGCCGGTACGGCGTCCCGACGGGCGTCTGACCGCGGTCCCGGTGCGGGCGGCGAACAGGGGGGACGCGCGGTGAGCGGACCCGGTCACGTCGTGGCCGGGCGCTACCGCCTGCTCGAGCGCATCGGCGGTGGCGGCATGGGCGCCATCTGGCTGGCCTCCGACGAGCTGCTCGGGCGCCAGGTCGCGGTCAAGCAGGTGCTCCCGCCCCCGACCGCCGACGAGACCGTCATCGCCCAGCAGCGCCAGCGGGCGCTGCGCGAGGGCCGGATCGCCGCACGGCTGTCCCACCCGCACGCCGTCGCCGTCTACGACGTCGCCCTCGAGGACGGCGCGCCGTGGCTGGTGATGGAGTACCTGCCCTCCCGGAGCCTGGCCGAGGTGCTGCACGAGGACGGCGTCCTGCCGGTCGACCAGGTGGCGCAGATCGGTGCCCAGGTGGCCGACGCCCTGGCCGCCACGCACGCCGCCGGCATCGTGCACCGCGACGTGAAGCCCGCCAACGTCCTCATCGGGCGCGGGCCGCGGGTCGAGGGCCTGGTCAAGATCACCGACTTCGGCATCTCGCACGCCGCCGACGACGTCACGCTCACCCAGACCGGCCAGATCACCGGCACCCCGGCCTTCCTCGCCCCTGAGGTCGCCCGCGGCGGCGAGGTGACGCCGGAGAGCGACGTCTTCTCGCTCGGCGCGACCCTCTACACCTGCCTGGAGGGCCACCCGCCGTTCGGGATGGACGACAACGCCCTGCGGTTGCTGCACCGCGTCGCGAGCGGCGAGGTCGTCCCACCGCGCCGCGCCGGCTCGATGACCGGCGCGCTCACCCGGATGCTGGCCACCGACCCGGCGGACCGGCCGACGACGACGGAGGTCCGCGACGAGCTCGCGCGGCTGGCGGCCGGCCGGGACGGCGACCCGACCACCGTGCTGCTGGCGCGCACGAGGCTGCGGTCCACGGCGAACCGGGAGCGGACGGAGGAGCTGAGGACCGGGGCGCTGCCGGCCGTCGGCGCGGGCGCTGCCGCCGCGGCCGCCACCCGCGACCCCAGGACCGCCGTCCAGGACCTGCCCGCCGGGCCGCTCACCCCGCCTCCGCCGGCAGCACCCGCCGCGGCGGACGGCCCGCACCCGGACGCGCCGACACGGCGGCGCCGGCGGCGCGGGCCGGTGCTGGCCGCGCTGCTGCTGCTCGCCGTCTTGCTGGTCGGCGGCGGCGCGCTGTGGCTCGCCACCCGCGGCAGCGACGGGACCGGCGCGGACGCCCCCGCCCCGTCGTCCGCGCCCGCCGACGACACCGACCCCCCGGCGGAGGAGAGCCCGGCGCAGCCCGAGCAGACCGCCACGCCGGACACCCCGGACGCCGAGCCGACGCCGTCGGCCACCGAGCCGGCGCCGACGAGCGAGCCGTCGTCCGACGGCCCGGAAGAGGTCGTCGAGGACACCCTGGACCGGTACTACGGCCTGCTGCCCGACGACCCGGACGCCGCCTACGCGATGACCGGCCCCTTCCTGCGGTCGCAGGCCAGCCGCAGCTACTACCGCGACTTCTGGGAGCCGTGGTCAGAGGTGCAGCTGCAGGAGGTCCGCGGCGTGCAGCAACCCGAGGACGGCGTCATCACCGCCACGACCGAGGTCGAGTTCACCGGCGACGACGGCAGCGAGCAGACCGAGCGGCACCAGGTCCGTCTCCTGCAGGACGACGACGGGACCTGGCTGGTCGACCTCGACCTCGTCGACTGACCCCACGGCGCAGAGACGATGGAGCCGCCCGCGGGAGGTCTCCCGGGGCGGCTCCGTGCCGGCGGTGGCGGTGGGATTTGAACCCACGGAGGCTTGCACCTCACACGCTTTCGAGGCGTGCTCCTTCGGCCGCTCGGACACGCCACCGTCGAACAGACTACAGGCCCCGCTGACGGTGGAAGAACGCGCGTAGGAGCGCGGCGGACTCCTCGGCCCGGACCCCGCCGGTGACCTGCGGCCGGTGGTTGAGCCGGCGGTCGCGGACGACGTCCCAGAGCGACCCGGCGGCACCGGCCTTGGGGTCGTCGGCGCCGTAGACGACCCGGTCGACGCGGGCCAGCACGCTGGCGCCGGCGCACATGGTGCAGGGCTCGAGGGTGACCACGAGCGTCGTCCCGGTCAGGCGCCAGCCGTCGCCGTGCACCCGCGCGGCGGCGCGCAGGGCCAGCACCTCGGCGTGCGCGGTCGGGTCGCCCTGCTTCTCCCGCTCGTTGGCGGCCTCGGCGAGCACGGTGCCGTCCGGCCCGAGGACGACGGCGCCGATCGGCGTGTCGCCCCACTCGACGGCGGCCGCGGCCAGCTCGAGCGCGCGGCCCATCGCGGCGTCGACGTCCGGGGTCACCGGGCGCCTCCTGCGGTGCTCTCCCCCGTGAAGCTCCGCCCCTGCCCCGCATGGTGGGCAGGGGCAGAGCACCCAAGAGGCGAGGGGTGCCGCGCGGCGGCCGGGCGCGCACTCACCGGGCCGCGTCTTCCCGCAGGTCGATGCCGACCAGCGCCGACAGCTCGGACAGCGCCGCGTCGGGGTCGACCACCTTGACGGTGTGCATGCCCATCGCCCGGGCCGGCTTGAGGTTGATGCCCAGGTCGTCGAGGTAGGCGCAGTCGGAGGTGGCCACCTCCCGGCCGACGGCCTCGGACAGCCGGGTCAGCGCGCGGCGGTAGATCTCCGGCTCGGGCTTGCGCACGCCCTCCACCGACGACTCCACCACCGCGTCGAACAGCTCCAGCAGCTCCCCCAGCCGGCCGGTGCGCTCCATCGGCGCCACGTTGTTCGACAGCAGCGCGAGCGGCAGGCCGCCCGCCCGCAGCCGCCGCACCGCCGCGACCATCTGCGGGCGCACCTCGCCGGCCAGCGCGGCCAGCACCCGCCGGGCGTCCAGCCGGTGCCCCGCGGCCAGGGCCTCGGCCTCGAAGGCGTCGGTGAACCCGGCGGCGTCGAGCTCGTTGCGCTCGTACCGGGCCCAGGCATTGGTGTCGGGGTCGGTGCTGTTGAGCCGCACGATGAGGCCCGGGGGCAGTCCGGCCTCGGCCTCGTAGGCGGCGAAGGCGGTCATCGGGCTGTCGGTGATCACCCCGCCGAGGTCGAAGACGACGGCGGTGGCCACGGCGCTCACGGGTTGACCGCCGCGGCCAGCTCGTCGGCGAAGCCCAGCCGGGCGGCGATCGCGGCGACCATCTCGTCGGCCCACAGGTCGTCGGCGGTGACGATCGGCCGCAGCTGGTGGGCCGGCAGCCCGTCGTCGGCGAAGACGTCGAGGTCCCCGCCGGGCCAGCCGGTCTCGTCGTCGTCGAAGGCGCCCTCGGCGTCGACCGCGATGCCGTAGCGCTCCACGACCTCGGCGGCGAGCAGCCACTCCTGCATGGTCGCGTCGGAGATCAGCGCCCGCACCAGCCCGCCGGGCCCGTGCCGGAGGACGACGAAGTACAGCCGCGAGTCGACGACCACGACGAACGGGCCCGGCCAGTCCTCGGCGCCCGGGTCGCCCAGCGCCCGCTCCAGCGCCGGCAGCTCGTCCCCGGCGTCCGCTGCGAGCAGCTCCACCCGCCAGCCCCCACCCGGCCGGCTCACCCGCACCGCCCAGCTGGCCGGCGTCTCCGGTGCGCTCATCGGCGCCGCAGCATCGTCAGGCCGTCGGCCAGCGGCAGCAGCACCGTCTCCCAGCGGGGGTCGGTGGCGAGCGCGGCGTTGAGCTCGACGAGCGCCCGGTCGTCGTCGCTCTGCGGGTCGAGCACGCGGCCGCTGCGCAGGGTGTTGTCCAGCAGCACGACGGCGCCGTCGGTCATCCGCGGGTGCAGCTGGTCGACGTAGTCGGCGTAGCCGGCCTTGTCGGCATCGACGAAGGCCAGGTCGAAGGTCGGCTCGGCCGGCAGCGCGCGCAGCGACTCGTGCGCGTCGCCCAGCCGCAGCTCGATCTGGTCGGCCAGCCCCGCGCGGTCCCAGTACCTGCGCGCCACCGCCGTCCACTCCTCGCTGGTGTCCAGGCAGAGCAGCGAGCCGTCGTCGGGCAGCCCGCGGGCCACGCACAGCGCGGAGTAGCCGGTGAAGGTGCCGATCTCGATCGCCCGGCGGACGCCGAGGGCGCGGGTGAGCAGCTGCATGAAGGTGCCCTGCTCGGGCGCGATCTGGAAGGTCGACGGGACGTCGCCGCGGTCGGCAAGCTCCGCGGTCTCGGCGAGCAGGTCGGCGGCGACGTCGTCCGGCGGCTCGGAGTTGGCCCGGACGTAGTCGCCGAGTTCCGCGGTGAGGAGGAACGAGCGGGGGGTCATGGCAGGGGGAGGCGGGTCGACGCGGAGGCCCCGGCGCGCGAGGACCGGAGGAGCGGGTGCGGCATAGCCTCTGATCATGGCCGATCCCGCCCCGGACGACGGAGCCGACGTCGCCCCCGCGCTGTTCTCCCAGCTGGCCGCGGACCCACTGGCCGACCTGCTGGGCATCGAGCTGGAGCAGGTCCGGCCCGGGTACGCCCGCGCGGCGATGACGGTGGGCCCGCAGCTGCTCAACGCGGTCGGCACCGCGCACGGCGGCGCGACGATGGCCCTGCTCGACGTCGTCCACGCGGCGGTCAGCAACAGCCACGGCACGGTGGCGGTGGCCCAGGACGTGCACACCGAGTTCCTCGCCCCCGGCCGGCCGGGCGACCGGCTGGTCGCCGAGGGCACCGAGGTGCACCGCAGCCGCCGCACCGCGGTCTACCGCATCGAGGCCCGCGCCCAGGACGGCCGGCTGGTGGCGACCGCGCTGGCCCGGGTGTTCCGCACCGAGAGCGCCTGGGAGGACCGGTGACCGCCTTCCCCGTGCCGACGATGCCCGCTCCCCCGGTCGGCGTCGTCGGGCTGGGCCAGCTGGGCGGGTCGCTGGCCGCGGCCCTCGTCGCGGCCGGTCGGGAGGTGACCGGCTGGGACGTCGACCCCGCCGCCCGGGAGGCCGCGGCCGCGCGGGGGGTGCGGATCGCCCGCGAGCTGAGCGGCGTCGTCGTCCTCGCCGTCCCGCTGCCGGCGATGGCCGGGGCGCTGGAGGGGCTCGACGTCGACCCGGACGCCACCGTCACCGACCTCGGGTCGGTCAAGGCGCCGGTGCTCGCCGAGCTGGGGCCGGCGCTGGACGGGCGCTACGTCGGCGGGCACCCGATGTGCGGCACCGAGCGCTCCGGGCACGAGGCGACCGACCCGGGCCTGTTCACCGGCGCCCGCTGGGCGGTGTGCCTGGAGCCGGGCACCGAGCTGCCGCGCTGGCTCCGGGTGGCCGAGGTGGCGCTGGCCGTCGGCGCCGAGGTGGTGCCGGCGACGGCGGCCGAGCACGACGACGCCGTGGCCGCGGTCAGCCACGTGCCGCACCTGCTGGCGGCGGCCCTGGCCGCCGCCGCCGGCGAGGCCGGCCCGCTGGCGCTGGCCCTGGCCGCCGGCAGCTTCCGCGACGGCACCCGGGTGATCGGCAGCGACCCGGCCTTCGTCACCGCGATGGTCCAGGGCAACGCCGGCCCGACGGCGGCCGCGCTGGCCCGGGTGCTCGAGCAGCTGGCGCGCCCGTGGCCGGAGCTGGTGGCCGCCGGGCACGCGGTGCGCGCGGGCGGCCCGTCGGGACGGCGTCCGGTGCGGGTGCCGCTGGAGCGGGCCGCGCTGCTGTCGCTGGGCCGGGCCGGCGGGGCGGTCACCCGGCGGCTGGCGGCGTTCGTCGAGGGCTACGTGCCGGACGTCGGGGGCTGACCGTTTCGCCCGTGCGGCGCCGGGCAGGGAGCGTCCATGGACGACAGCGAGATCCGCGGCCGCATCGAGGCGCTGGTCGAGGAGGAGCGCCGACTGCGGGACAGCGGTGAGCACACCGACGAGCAGCGCGCCCGGCTCCGGCAGATCGAGGAGGACCGCGACCAGCTCTGGGACCTGCTGCGCCAGCGGGACGCCAAGCACCAGTACGGGGAGGACCCCGACGAGGCCCGCCCCCGCCCGGAGCAGCAGGTCGAGGGCTACCTGCAGTAGGAGAAGGACCCCGTCCTCCTCACCGCTCGCAAGCTCGCGGTGAGCCCTGGATGGGGCCGGAACACTTAGACGCCGAAGTGTGTGCGGTCGTGATCTCCGGGTAGGAGCCGTGCCGGCGCGCACGGTCGCGCGTCCGGTGCGGAGGGAGCAGGCATGGTGCGCGCGGCACGGACGATCCGGCGGGCGGTGGTGACCGGCGGTGCCGGTTTCCTGGGCTCGCACCTCTGCGAACACCTGCTGGAGCGGGGCGTCGAGGTCGTCTGCCTCGACAACTTCCTCACCGGCTCCCCGCAGAACGTCGTCCACCTGATGGAGCACCCGGGCTTCCGGCTGGTCCGCTGCGACGTCACCGACTTCGTGCACGTGCCCGGCGAGGTCGACCTGGTGCTGCACTTCGCCTCGCCGGCCAGTCCGCTGGACTACCTGAAGATGCCGATCGAGACGCTCAAGGTCGGCAGCCTCGGCACGCTGCACACCCTCGGCCTGGCGCACGAGAAGGGCGCCCGCTACGTGCTGGCCTCCACCTCCGAGGTCTACGGCGACCCGCTGGTGCACCCGCAGAGCGAGGAGTACTGGGGCAACGTCAACCCGATCGGCCCGCGCGGCGTGTACGACGAGGCCAAGCGCTTCAGCGAGGCGCTGACGACGGCCTACCGGACGTCGAAGGGCACCGACACCGGCATCGTGCGGATCTTCAACACCTACGGGCCGCGGATGCGCCCGGACGACGGCCGCGCCATCCCCGCCTTCGTCGGGCAGGCGCTCTCCGGCCGCCCGCTGACCGTCGCCGGCGACGGCTCGCAGACCCGGTCGATCTGCTACGTGGACGACACCGTGCGCGGCATCCTCGCGATGGCCTTCTCCGCCGAGCCGGGCCCGGTCAACATCGGCAACCCTGACGAGCTGTCGATGCTGCGCCTGGCCGAGTGGATCGTGGAGCTCACCGGCTCGTCGTCGGAGATCTCCTTCATCGACCTCCCGGTGGACGACCCCAAGGTACGCCGTCCCGACACCACCCGGGCCGAGCAGCTGCTGGGCTGGCGGCCGACGGTGCCCTCGGAGGAGGGGTTGCGGCGCACGGTGGCCTGGTTCGCCGAGCAGCTGCAGGCCGTCGACGTCCGCGCCGGGTGATCCACAGCGGGTCAGCGAACGCATCTACTGTGTAGTGGGCGGTCGCGGGGGTCGCCGGGGACGCTGACCACCTGGACGGGGGAGCTGCACGATGGGCCGCCACGCCGCCACCCCAGCCGCGCGCCGGTCGGCGCCGGTCGCGCCCCAGGTGCTCATCGCCCTGGCCGTGGCCGCGGTGGTGCTGCTGGCCGGTGGCATCACCTGGTGGGTCGTCGGCGCCAGGGACGGCGACTGCGAGGACCCCGCGGTGGTGCGGGTCGCGGTGGCACCCGAGCTCGCACCCGTCGCCGAGCAGGTGCTCGGCGACGCCGAGGGACTGCGCCCCGAGGACTGCGCGTCGGCCCAGGTGACCGCCCAGCAGCCCGTGCAGACCGTCGGCGACCTCGCCGCACTGGACGCCGGGGACCTGCCGCACCTGTGGGTGCCCGACTCCTCGCTGTGGGCGGCCCGTGCCGGCGACGCCGCGCTGGAGACCGTCGGCTCGGTCGCCTCCTCCCCCGTGGTGCTGGCCACCAGCCGGGCCGCGGTCGACGCGCTGGGCTGGGAAGACCAGGCACCGGGCTGGGCCGCGGCCCTGTCCAGCGAGCAGGGCATCGCCGTCCCCGACCTGGCGACCAGTGCCGAGGCCCTGGCCACGCTGGGCGCCGTCCGCACCGCGCTGGGCGGCGGTGAGGAGGCCGACAACGCCGTGGTGCAGACGGTGCTCGCCGCCGAGCGCGGCCCGTCGGTCTCGCCGGCCGACGCGCTGAGCGCCGGCAGCGAGGGCGTATCCGACGCGCCGCTGGTCCCGGTCAGCGAGCAGGAGGTGTGGGCGGTCAACGCCGACACCGAGGGCCCGCAACTGGTCGCCGTCTACCCGGAGGAGGGCTCGCCGGGGTTGGACTACCCGCTGATCCGGGTGGGCACCGCCTCGGCCACGGACGCCGCCGCGGTGGACGCCGCCGTGCGGGCGCTGACCTCGGACGCCGCGCGCACCGCCGCCCTGGAGGCCGGTTTCCGCGGCACCGACGGCACCGCGCCGGCCGGCGCCGAGGCGGCGGGCATCCGGGAGGCGGCCCCGCAGGCGCTGCAGCTCGACCCCGGCCAGGTGCAGGCGCTGCTCGCCCAGCTGTCGGAGCTGGCCGCGCCGTCGCGCATCCTCACCGTTTTCGACGTCTCCACCTCCATGCGGGCCCCGGCCGGCGACGGCACCCGCGCCACGCTCGCGCGCGACGCCGCGAAGAGCACGCTCACGCTGGTGCCGGGCAACTTCGCCCTCGGTCTGTGGTTCTTCGCCAGCGAGCTGGAGGGGGACCGGGACTGGACCGAGGCGGTGCCCACGCGGACGCTCGAGACGGAGGCCGGCGGCACCGTCCAGCGCGACCTGCTCGACGAGGAGCTCGACACCATCCCCGACCGGCTGAGCCCCGGCGGCACCGGCCTGTACGACACCACGCTCGACGCGGTCCGGGCGGCGCGCTCGGACTACGACCCCACCGCCGTGAACAGCGTGCTGGTGGTCACCGACGGCACCAACGAGGACGACGGCATCTCGCTGGAGTCCCTGCTGGACACGCTGCGCGAGGAGGCCGACCCCGAGCAGCCGCTCAAGGTCATCGGTGTCGCGCTCGGCCCCGACGCCGACCTCGGTGCGCTCGAGCAGATCGCCGACGCGACCGGCGGTGCGGCGTACTCGGCGGTCGACCCGACCGACCTGCAGACCGTCCTGTTCGACGCACTGCGCCAGCGCTGAGCTCGGACATCGCGGTCCTCCGGACCGCACCGCGGCCAGGTGCCGTCCCCGGCCGCCGCTGAGCCCACCCGGCCGCTCGTCGGGGACCCTCCGGGCCCACTCCTCCCGACCACCGCGGCCAGGTGCCGTCCCGGCCGCCGCTGAGCCCGTGCGCCGACCCGAGGACATGCCACCCGTCAACCTCTCCCCTTGCTTCGCTCTGTAGGCAGGGGGAGAGGTTCGGCAGGGACGGGTCAGGTGCGGCGAACGGACCGTCGAGCGCTGCCGGGACACCACCCCTGGACGTTCTCCCGCTGCCCACCATGCGGGGCAAGGGCAGAGGTTCGACGGGGGCAGGTCAGGTGCGGGCCAGCAGGTCGTCGAGCGCCGCGGTGACCTCGTCGACGGTGATCCGCCCCAGCGCCGGGTCGAGCTCGGTGCCCCACGGGTCGCCGGTGCCGTTGCCGTGCCAGAGGACGACGTGCCGCGGCCGCGGCGGCGGCCCCCACAGCGCCGGCGACACCGGCCCGAACAGCACCACCGACGGACGGCGGTACGCGGTCGCCAGGTGCGCCATGCCGGTGTCGCCGCTGACCACGACCCGCGCGCCGGCCACCACCGCGGCCAGCTCGAGGGTCGTCGTCCGCCCGGCGAGCACGGCGCCCTCCCCGAGCCCGGCGTCCTCGGCCACCGCCCGGGCGAGCGGCACCTCGGCCGGGCCGCCGGTGATCCGGACGTCGAGCCCCGCGGCGGCCAGGTGCCGGGCGACGGCGGCGAACCGGTCGGCCGGCCAGCGCCGGCCCGGGAACGCCGCCCCCGGGTGCACCAGCGCGACCCCCGCCGGCGCCGGGGCGGGCACCGGGGGGACGGCGAGGTCGAGGGCGTCGGGGTCGGCGTCCACGCCCAGCCCCTCCGACACGAGCCGGCACCAGCGCCGCACCTCGTGCTCGTCGGGGTACCAGGTCGGCCCGGGGTAGCCGGGGCTGTCGAAGGTGAGCAGCCGGTCCGGGCGCAGGTCGGCGACGACGACGTGCGAGGCCGGCCCCTTGCCGTGCAGGTCGACGGCGAGCTCGGGCGGGGGGCCGGACCAGTCCAGCGGCTCGAGCTCGCGGGCGGGCAGCACCTCGTCGACCGCGTCGATCAACGAGGCCAGCGGCTCGAGCGCCGCGGTGGTGGCGAGCACCAGCCGGTGGCCGGGCACCGCGGCGCGCACCGCGCGGATCGCGGGGACGCCGGTGAGCAGGTCCCCCAGGCCGAGCGGCCGGAGGACGACCGCGACCGGCTGGCGGTTTCCGCGGAAACCGCCGGAAGAGGAGGGGGCGCTCACACGCGGGAGCGCTCGACCAGGGCCGTCGTGGAGTGCCCGTCGAGGTAGGGCAGCACGACCGCCTGGCCACCCCAGCGCCGCAGCACCGCGGCCTCGGGCAGGTCGGCGCCGGCGTAGTCCCCGCCCTTGGCCCACACGTCCGGCCGCAGCCGGCCGATCACCTCGGCGGGGGTGTCCTCGTCGAACACCACGACCGCGTCGACGAACTCCAGCGCCTCCAGCACCCGCGCCCGGTCGGCCGCGGTCACCAGCGGCCGGGACGGGCCCTTGAGCCGGCGCACCGAGTCGTCGGAGTTGATGCACACCACCAGGCAGTCGCCCAGACCGCGGGCGGCCCGCAGCGTCGCGACGTGGCCGGGGTGCAGCAGGTCGAAGCAGCCGCCGGTGGCGACCACCGTCCCGCCCGCGGCGCGGACCCGGGCGATCACGCCGGCCGCCCCGGGCTCGGCCACCACGTTCGGCGCGACGACGTCCCACGCCGACGCCCCGCCGCGCGCGACGAAGGCCCCGGCGGAGGCGACGGCGGCCGCCACCGCCTCGCCGGTCACCGCGCCGTCGGCCAGCGCGAGCGCCGCGGCGGCGGCGAAGGAGTCCCCGGCGCCGCACGGGTCGCCGCCGGTCACCGGCGTCGCGGGCACGACCATCGGCGCACCCTCGCCGTAGGAGAGCAGCGCGCCACGGGCGCCCAGGGTGACCGCGACCGCGCCGACGCCCCAGTGCCGGATCAGCGCCTCGGCCCGCGCGCCGACCGCGGCCAGCCCGTCGCCCTCGGCGGCCACGCCGGCGGCCGCGGCCACGCGGGCGGCCTCGGCCCCGTTGGGGGTGACCAGCCGGGCGTGGGGGACGGGGTCCGCGCCGCGCGGGTGCGGGTCCCAGACGATCGGCCCACCTGCCTCGGCGAGCACGGCCCGGACGGCGGGGTCGGTCGTCGTCCCCCGGCCGTAGTCGGCGACCAGCACCGCGGCGGCCCGGCGGACCACGTCGGCCGCCTCCGCGGGCAGGGCGCCCAGGCCGGCCACCGGGGCGCCGCTGTCGATGCGTGCCACCGAGTGTTCGCCCACCCGCACGCGGCGCTTCACCGCCGTCCCACCGGTGGCCGGGATCTCGACGAGCCGCACCCGGCCGGCCAGCAGCGCGCGCAGCCGGTCGGCGTCCGCGTCGTCGGCCATGGGGGTGACCAGCACGACCTCCCGGCGGGTGGCCCGGGCCGCGATCACCGCCGCCAGGGCCGCACCGCCGGGGCGCTCACGGGCCTCGACGTCCTCGACGACCGGCACCGGCGCGTCGGGGGTGAGCCGCGACGCCGTCCCGACCAGGTCGACGTCGAGCAGCGCGTCGCCGACGACGACCAGCGGCCCCGTGGCGCTCACTGCGCGACCCCCAGCCGGGTCTCCGGCACCCGGGCCGGCTCGGCGAGCACCGCCGCGTCGAAGGCGGCGCACACCAGGTGCAGCGCGACCAGGTGGCACTCCTGCACGGTCGCCGTCCACGGGGAGTCGATGCAGACCGCGTCGTCGGCCACCGCGGCCAGCGGGTTGGGCGCCGGGCCGGTCATCGCCAGCACGGTGATGCCGCACTCCCGCGCCCGGCGGGCGGCGGCGACGGCGTTGGGGCTGCGGCCGGAGGTCGACAGCAGCACCAGCACGTCACCGGCCCGCCCGTGCGCCTCGACCTGCCGGGCGAACAGCTCGTCGGCCGGGTAGTCGTTGGCGATCGCGGTCAGCGACGAGGTCTCGGCGGTCAGGCAGATCGCGGAGAACGGCGGTCGGTCGGCCCGGTAGCGGCCGACCAGCTCGGCGGTCAGGTGCTGCGCCTGCGCGGCGCTGCCGCCGTTGCCCGCCGCCAGCACCCGGCCGCGGTGCTCGCCGCACAGGACGTCGGCGATCTGGCGCCCCCACCGGTCGAGCGCGTCGAGCTGGCCGTCGAGCGACCCGAGCGCGGCGGTCAGCGACGCCACGTGGTCGGCGCCGGTGAGGTGGGTGCAGGTCTCCGGCGAGACCAGCTCGCTCGCGGAGTGGGGAGCCTCGGACAGGGGGGCAGGGGTCATCGGGCGACCTCCACGGGACGGCGGCTGGCGAGGACCTGCCGGTAGACGGTGTCGGTGTCGGCGACCACGCGGGCCCACCGGTAGCGGTTGCGGGCGCGCTGCACCCCGGCCGTGCCGTAGGCGGCGCGCCGGGCGTCGTCGGCCAGCAGCGCGGCGAGCACCGCGCCGAGCCGGGCCGGGTCGCGGGGCGGGACCAGGTCGCCGGTGACCCCGTCGGCGACGGAGTCCTGCAGCCCGCCGACCGCGGTGGCCACCACCGGGCGCCCACAGGCCATGGCCTCCAGCGGGGTGATGCCGAAGGGCTCGTACCAGGGCACGGCCAGCACGACGTCGGCCGAGCGGATCCACGCCGGGACGTCGGCCCGCGCCACCGCGCCGGTGAACACCAGCCGGTCGGCGACGCCCAGCGAGGCGGCCACCGCGCGCAGCCGGCGGACCTCGGCGTCGCCGTCCAGCTCCGCCGCCGGGGGGCCGCCGACGACGACCAGCTCGGCGTCGGGGACGGCGGCCAGCGCGCGGACGGCGTCCTCCTGCCCCTTGCGCTCGACCAGCCGGCCGAGGACGAGCAGCCGCTTGCGCCCGCCTCGGGGGGCGACCGGGCCGCGCGGGGTGAAGACGCCCGTGTCCACGCCGCAGGGCACGACCGACACCCGGTCGCTGTCCAGGCCCAGCCGGCGCAGCTCGAAGACCTCGTCGGAGCAGGTGGCGACGACGTGGCTGACGTTCCGGCACAGCGAGCGCTCCAGCTCGATGCGCTGCGGCGGCGAGGTGTCGGCGGCGCCCTGGTGCCGGCGCTTGACCGAGCCGAGGGCGTGGAAGGTCTGCACGACCGGGATCGCCCCCGCGGCGGCGACCGCGGCCAGCCCGCTCATCCAGAAGTGCGCGTGCACCAGGTCCGGCGGCCGCTGCGCCCACTCCCGGCGCAGCACCGCGGCGAACTCGGGCATGTGCCGCAGCAGGACGTCCTTGGGCAGCACCGCGGCCGGCCCGGCGGTCACGTGCGCGACCTCGTAGCCGTCGGCGGTGGGCACGCGGTCGGGCTGGTCGGGGTCCTCCCGGCGGGTGTGCACGGTCACCGTGTGCCCGCGGCGGGCCAGGCCGGCGGCGAGCGCGGCGACGTGCACGTTCTGCCCGCCGGCGTCCACTCCGCCGATGGCGGCGAGCGGGCTGGCGTGCTCCGAGACCAGGTCGATGGTGAGCGGCCACGCGCCCAGCCGGTCGGCGATCACCGGGTCACCTCCCCGCGGGTCGGCCCCACGTCGCCGAGCGGGACGGGTACGGAGATCCTCATCGCGTCACCTCACCGAGTAGTCGATCCCAGTCGGAGAGGAACCGGGGAAGCCCGTACCGCTCCAGCGCGGCGGCGCGTGCCGCCTTGCCGGCCAGCCGGGCGGCGTCCTCGTCGTGCAGGTAGGTGCGGACGGCGTCCCACAGGGCGCCGGGGCGGGTGGAGAGCACGCCGGCCTCGGCCGGCACCGCCTCCACGACCTCGGTGGTGGCCAGGGCGACCACCGGCAGGCCCAGGTGCATCGCCTCGAGCAGGGAGAGCCCGAGGGAGGTCCACCGGACCGGGTGCACGTAGACCCGGCGGCGGGCCAGCTCGGTGTGCATCTCTGCCTGGGGCGGGTCGTCGTGCAGCGCGACGCGGTCGGGGTCGAGGCCGTAGCGCTCGTGCAGCCCGGCCAGGCCCATGCCGAAGACGTCGACCGGGGCGACGGCCGCCAGGCCGGGCAGCAGGTCGGCGCCGACGGTGCGGCCCCGGCGGACCGGCTCGTTGGTGACGACGGCGGCCCGCGCCAGCTCGCCGGTGTAGCGCTCGCCGGGGTCGACGATGCCGTGCTCGATGACCGTCGTCGGCGCCCTGCCGTTGTCGTAGAACAGCTCGTTGAACCACGTGACGTGCGCGATCGGGATGTCGTCGCGGTCGGCCAGCGGGTGCCGGGTGTGCGGGACCGGCCCGTCACCGGGCTCCAGGCCGGGCGCGTTGTGCTCGAGGAAGACGGCGGGGAGGTCGCGGCCGGGCTCGCGGCCGAGCCACTCGCGCACGAGCTCGAGGTCGCGGGTCCGCTGCAGGACGACGACGTCGACGTCCTCGTCGCGCAGCTGCTCGGGGGTCACCTCGCGGGCCGCGGCCGGCCAGTCCCAGGTGCGCGCCCGGCCGAGCCCGTCCGGACCCCGGTCGGGGGTGACCGGCAGCAGGTACTCGTGGCTGCCCTGGACGAACGCCGTCGTCCAGGAGCCGTGTACGTGCCAGAGCAGGACCCTCACGCGGCGATCACCTTCTCCACGGCGGCGACGACGTCGGCGGCGGTCACCGACGCGAGACAGGGGTGGCCGGGCACCGGGCACTCGCGGGCCCGGGTCAGCCGGCAGGGGGCGTCCTGGTCGCCGAGCAGCACGGTCGGGACGCCGTAGGGCGCCCACCGCGCGGCCGGGACGACCGGGGAGAACAGCGAGACGACTGGTGTCCCGACGGCGGCGGCCAGGTGCGCGGGGCCGGTGTTGCCGACGACGACCGCGGCGGCGCCGTCGAGCACGGCGGCCAGCTCGGCCAGGCTCAGCGCACCGCCGAGGTCGGTGCCGCGGGTGCCGGCGACGGCCGCGGTGAGCGCGCGCTCCCCCGGGCCGCCGGTGACCAGCACCCGGTGGCCGGCGTCCGCGAGGGCCTCGACCGCCTCGGCGCAGCGCGCGGCCGGCCAGGCACGCGCGGGGACGCTGGCACCGGGGTGCAGGACCGTGTAGCCGGGCGACAGGTCAGGGCCGCCGGGTTCGTGCGCGACCGGGGGCAGGGGTCGGTGCACGGCGAGCCGGCCGTCGTCGCCGGCCGGCAGGTCGAAGCCCGCGGCGCGGGCGAGGGACAGGGCCCGCTCCGGCTCGGGCAGGTCGTCGTCCACCCGGTGGCGGACGTCGAGCAGCGACCCGGGGTAGTCGACGCTGATCGCGGAGATCCGCGGCACGCCGGCGGTGCGCAGCACCAGCGCCAGGGGCAGGGGCGACTGGTGGAAGGAGGTGGAGACGACGGCTTCGTCGGGGGCCAGGGCCCGGACCCGCTCGGTGAGCGCGGCGAGGTCGTCCGCGCCGACCGGCGGCGGGTCGCCGAGGATCCAGGGACAGGCCCAGGTCCAGACCTCGTCGACGCCGGGCAGCAGCCGCGCCGCCTCGGCGCCGGCCGGACCGGCGAGGAAGACGACGCGGTCGGCGCCGGCGGCCACGGCCCGCACCAGCGGTCCCTGGACCAGGACGTCGCCGACCGAGTCGAGCCGGGCGACCAGGACCGTCCGCCCGCTCACCACTCACCCGCCAGCACCTGCTCGACCGCCCCGGTGATCGTGGCGGCACGGCGGGGCGCCGCCTCGACCTCGGCCCGCCGCGTCACCGGCGTCGGGACCAGGACCCCGGTCGCGCCGGCGGCCGCCGCGGCCTCGACGTCGGCCCCGATGTCGCCGATGACCACGCACCGGGCGGGGTCCACGTCGAGCTCGGCGCAGGCGGCCTTGACCATCCCCGGCGCGGGCTTGCGGCAGCTGCAGCCGTCGTCCGGCCCGTGCGGGCAGACCTGCACGGTCTCGAACGGGCCGAGCAGCTCGTCGAGCCGGGCCATGCAGGCGTCGACCTGCTCGCGGGTGATCAGCCCGCGGGCGACGCCGGACTGGTTGCTGACCACGCCAACGCGGACGCCGCGGGCGCGCAGCGCGTCGACGGCCTCCCGGGTACCGGGCACCGGCGTCACGAGCGCCGGGTCGCCGTTGTAGGGGTAGTCGCGCACGAGCGTGCCGTCGCGGTCGAAGAGCACCAGGTCGGGCAGCCCGCGCCACGGCCGCACCCGGCGGTGCTGCACGACGCCGCGCAGGAAGTGCCAGGTGGCCAGGGGCGGGATCAGCGCGCTGGTGGCGAGCATGGTGCCGACCTCGGCGCGGTCACGCGGGCCGGGGGCGATCCGCGCCCAGGCGAACTCACCGGTGCCGACGGCCCAGGCCGCAGCCGCGGCGGACGACTCGTCTGGGCTAGATCCTGCCGGTCGTCGATACACGGATCGAAACATTCTAGACAGCAACCAGTGTGGCGTCACCCCGCATGCTGTGTACTTCAACGTCACACCGCACTTATGCACCCCGCATACTCCTATTCAAACCCCCCCTACATATCCCTCTGAT
>NZ_NVPT01000115.1 GCF_002802985.1 Geodermatophilus chilensis
TGACAGGATCGGACACGCCCACGACCTCGGATGGGGAAGACGATCCGTGAGAAGACGTCCCTCCTACCGAGGTCCTGCGCTTCCTCCCGTCACCTCGCGTTCGTCGGCGTGTCCTGTCCGACCTGCCAGCCGCCCGCTACTGGGCAAGGCTCATTACCCTGGCGAGCGCGCTACTGAACAACGAGCCTACGTCACAACGGGTAAGTAACATTTCCACTGAACGCGGACGTCTGTTATGACAATTATGGCTTTTCAATAGTTTAGAGCGGCCCCGGCGTTGATGGCGGCCCACCGGGCTGCGCCGACAGCTCTCGGGACACATCATTGTCGAGCACCGTGGAGGACAAGAAATGGCCGCATCAGCAGGCGGAGGGCGGCGCGCTCTCCTGGTGGGCGCCACTGGCATCGTGGGGCAGAACCTGGGAGCACGGCTCGTTGCCGAAGGTTGGCAGGTGTACGGCCTCTCGCGCAGCGGACGCGCGCCCGGTAACGGCGTTCGCCCGTCCAGGCCGACTTGGCCGATCCTGCCGGGCTGGCCAGCGCGCTTGACGGCATCGCCCCCGAACTCGTTGCGATCACGGCTTGGACCCGGCAGGCAACCGAAGCAGAGAACATCGCGGTCAACGGCGCCGCAGTGCGCAACGTACTGAAGGCACTCGAGCCGGCGGGATCGCTCCGGCACGCGGCGCTGATGACCGGGCTGAAGCACTACCTCGGCCCGTTCGAGGCCTACGCCCAGGGCGTCATGGCCGACACCCCGTTCCACGAGGACGAGCCGCGGCTGGATGCACCGAACTTCTACTACGCCCAGGAGGACGAGCTCTTCGCGGCTGCGGCCCGCGCGGGCTTCACCTGGAGCGTCCACCGCTCGCACACCGTCTTCGGCTTCGCGGTGGGCAACGCCATGAACATGGTCCTGACCCTCTCGGCCTACGCCACGATCTGCAAGCAGCTCGGCCGGCCGTTCGTCTTCCCGGGTTCGAGCACGCAGTGGAACAGCCTCACCGACGTCACCGACGCCGACCTGCTCGCCGACCAGATCATCTGGGCGGCGACGAACGAGGGTGGGCACGACCAGGCGTTCAACACCGCGAACGGCGACGTGTTTCGGTGGCGGTGGCTCTGGCCGCAGGTCGCCGCGCACTTCGGCGTGGCGTGGGAGGGTTTCGAGGGAGCCCCACGCCCACTGACCGAGAGCATGGCCGACGCCGCCACCGTGTGGCCGGAGATCGCCGCAGAGCACGGTCTGGTCGAGTCCGACATCAACCGGATCGCCTCCTGGTGGCACACCGACAGCGACCTGGGTCGCGACATCGAGGTGCTCACCGACATGAACAAGAGCCGCAAGGCCGGCTTCACCGAGACCCGGGACACCCGGGACAGCTTCTTCCGCTACGTCGAGCGCTACCGCGCGGCGCGGATCATTCCCTGAGCCGGCGACGGGAGAGGGGGCGCCGCTGACCGCGGCGCCCCCTCTCCCGTCTCAGCGCGTCGCGGTGAATGCGATGTGCGCCTTGACCGTGGTCGGCGTCGGGTGGTGCGCGATGTTCAGCGCCGCCAGCGCGTCGTCGACGACGAACTGCTGGGTGACCAGCGGGGTGAGGTCGATGCCCGGCCCAGCGAGGAAGCGCAACGTCTCCGGCCGGACGCCCGTTGGCCCGATCGTGCCGGTGATGCGCAGCTCCTTGGACTCGATCAGCCCAGTTTGGCGGGTGCCTCCGGGCCCATGTCGATGCTGATGTAGGCCACCCGCCCCTGGAGGCCACCATCTCTAGTGCCGACGCCATCACCTCCGGCCGGCCGCTGGCCTCCGCGACCAGGTCGGTGCCGCGCCCGCCGGTGAGGTCCTGCAGGAACCGCTGGGTGAATCGTCCTGGATCTGACGGACGCTTGGTTCAGGCCACGGCGAGGTTCGCGGTGGCGGTGGTGTCACGGTGGTTGTTCTCGAACTCGACGGGTGGTCGGTAGTCGATCGCCGAGTGCAGGCGTTCGGTGTTGAACCAGTGGACCCAGGCGGCGGTCTCTCGCTCGACCTCGTTGCGTCCGGTCCAGCACCGCTGTCGGTCGATGAGTTCGGTCTTGTAGAGGCCGATCGTCGACTCCATCAGCGCGTTGTCCAGGGCGTCGCCGACCGAGCCGATGGAGCCGGCGATGCCGGCGTCGACCAGGGCCTCGGTGAACGCCAGAGACGTGTATTGACCCGGCATCGGAGTGATGAATCAGGCCGGTGGCGGTGAAGGCGGCGTTGCCCCGGCGTCGGGTGAACAGCGCCTGCTCCAGCGCGCTGGTCACCAGCGGCGTCGTCTTTAACGTCGACACCCGCCAGCCCAGGATGCGGCGGGAGTAGACGTCGGTGATGAAGGAGACGTAGACGAACCCGGCCAGGGTCCACACGTAGGTGAAATCGGCGACCCACCACTGGTCCGGCCGAGAGGGGGTCGCCCAGGACCGGTCAATCAGGTCCGGGTGCCGCGGCGCGGACTGATCCCGCGTCGTGGTCCTCGTCGACCGCCGGCCGCGGCGGACGCCGTCGATGCCGGCCATGCCCATCAGCCGGCCGACCTGGTCACGGCCCCACGGATGCCCGGCGCGGCGGGCGGCGTGCCAGAGCTTGCGCACGCCGTAGAGCCCGCGGTTGGCCCGGTAGAGGTCGACCAGGGTGTTCACGGCGTAGGCGTCGGCCAACTCCGCGGCCGAGACCGGGCAGGTGACGCGCTCGTAGTAGGTGCTCGGGGCGATCTTGAGCCCGTGCTCGGTGAGCACGCGACAGATCGGCTAATGGCCGCGGCATGTCACTGACCGTCACCGTCCGGATCGCGACCGACGCAACCGGGGACACCCGCCCACCAGCGGCTCGACCAATCTCCCCGGTCAGTACATCCAGGCCCCCACCCGGTGAGCGCCCGCATCCCGTGCCGCCTCGACCAGGACGCCGGTCACGTCGCCCCGGAGCTGGTTCGTCTCCGAGAGCCCTGGGCCATAGTCGTGGGCTGATGCCGACAGGGCGGTGAGCTGGTGCACCACGTCGGGTCCGGCTTCGAGGACCGCCCCAGCAGGTCAGCAACTGCTCCCAGGTAGATGACCGGTCCGGCGCTTCTGGCCCATCGCGGCCGACAAGGACATGTTGTGGCCCCCGATCGTCCCGGTGACGCCAGGCACTGACGCCTGGCGTCATCGGGACCCGGCAATTCGCGTGGCACGCACCCCTAGAGACCGGTGATCCCCCAGCGAGCGTTGTGTGCCTTGACCGCCCCTGACGCTGTCACCGCGGCGACGACGAACAGAGGCACCCACATCACCGGGGCGATCAACCACCCGATGAGCGGGATGAAGAGGAAGAAGAGCACGAGGAGGAAGTTGGTCACCATGAAGGCCACGCCGGCGCCGGTCCGCCCCGCGTAGAGGTGCCCGGCACCCAACCACAGGAAGCTCAACAGGACGGCGATGCCCGGCGTCTTCGCCGCGACGACCCCCCTGGGCGCAAGGGGCGCGGGGTTGCCGTAGTGGTTGCCGAACGGTCCAGGGTGCCCGTACTGGCCCCCGTTTCCCGGGACGACCGGGTACCGCTGGAAGTCCTGTCCCGGCCACGGCTGTGGGGTCGGCGGCGGGTACGGGTTGCTCCGCCCGTGCGACGGTTCGTTCGGGTCATTGATCGACATCGAGATCCCCCATGGTGCGCGGCCGACGAGTGGTCGAACGGTACTGCTGACTTCCCGTGGGCGGCGGTGCCGCGCGTCTCCCGTGCCGGCCGCCACGTTCGAGCCCGCCACGCCGAACTCCGGGGACCACATGGGGCAGGAACTCGTGCTCGCCGCCGTCGGGAACGGCGGTCCGGCGAGTACGGGTGCAATGGCGAGCGCTCAGCGGCCGCCGCCTGCCAGCCGTGTGCGTATGTGGCGCGTCGCCCGTCGGACACCGACGTGACGTCGCACGCGTTCCTCGGCGCGAGGCATGAGGATGTCCACAGCCGGTGCACCCCGGACCGGCGGGTCAGGGCACGGAGCGCAGGAACCGCCGGACCTCGGCGTTGAACACCTCTGGAGCCTCGAGGTTGCTCACGTGGCCCACGCCGGGGAGCAGCACCAGCCGTGAGCCTGGAATGGCGGCGTGCAGCGCCTCGGCGACAGGGCGGGGTGATCGCACGTCCTCGCTGCCGTACAGCAGCAAGGTCGGCACGGCGATGGTCGGCAACACGTCCCGCAGGTCCGCCTCAGCGAACGCGGTCAGCATCGGGAGCGTCCCGGCAGGCCGGACCTCCAGCATGATCGACCGCACCAGTTCCAGTACCTGCGGGGCCACCGGTCCGGCGAAGAAGCCGGGCAGGTAGTCATCGATCCACGACGACGGCGGAAGGTGGATCTCGGCTTGCACCCGCCGCAGGCGAGCGTCGACCTCCGCCGCTGGGAGGGATCCCTTCCAGCCGGCGTAAGCCGAAGCCAGCACCAGGGACCGGACGTGCTTCGGTCGTCGCTGGTAGACCGCGATGGCGAGGCCACCACCGAACGAGAGACCACACAGGTGGACTGGCTCGAGGTCCAGGGCGCCGACCAGATCACAGACGGCCTCGGCATAGTCGGCCAGCCGCATCCCGGCCCTGGGGTCGTGCGAGCCACCACACCCCGGCGCATCCCAGGCGATGAGGTCGAACTGGTGGGACAGACCCTCGATCTGGAGCCGCCATTCGCGGCTGTCGCTCCACCCCCCGTGCAGCATCACCAGCGGAGGGCCGCTGCCCGCGCGCGATAGGCGATGACCCGTCCGCCGACCTTGATCCGTTGCACGAGCGCCACCGATCCCCGAGCGATGGAGGGAGCGGGCTCACTCCTTCCTCCCCGCCGGGTCACCGGGAGGTCCGTATGGCTGCCGACGTCCTCCCCGTATCGGCTTGCGTAGGGCTACGGGCTGTGGGCCTCGCACCACACACCCGATCCTTCCCCTGTGACAGCCGCGTGCGTGAGTACCCTCGGACACCGCGAAGTGGGAAGCGCCCCACCTCCTCAGCCCGGGGCCGGGCTGCACGACGACGACCGGACCCGGCCGGCACGCTCGAGGCCGTAGCCGGCCTCGGAGGCCCACTGGTTGGCGTTGGCCCTGATCTTGGCGACCGCCCAGTTGTACGCGAACCGGCGGGTCCCGGCAGCGCTCAGCCACAGCCCGGGCTGGACGTCGATCACGTCCAGCCGAACCCGCACCGCACCATGCGCCACGACCCGGATACTGCCGCCCGGGTCGGACAGTCCATCTGACCCACATCTCGTGGGGCGGACAGGTCAGCCGGTTTCGACCGTGATGTGCGCGCCGCGCGCCTCCGGTCGGTAGCGGCAGTAGGCCCCGGTGATGACACTCCGCCGGAGGTGATCTGCGAACTCCGGCAGCAGGGGATCCAGCTTGTCGAAGGCGTCCCTGATCCGGCCGGCTACCGCCTTCCGGGCCCGCTCAGCCGGGTGGTTGGCGAACTGCCGGGGCCGACCGTGTGCTCCCGTGGCGCGCGCGAGCTCTTGCACCAGCGCCTGGCGTTCCGCCTCCGATCGCGCCCTCCGTTCCGGGTCGTTGGCGCCGCGGGCGTCCTCGATGTCGTCCTGCAGGTCGGCGAGGCGCCGTCGGTAGGCGTTGATCGCCGAGCGGTCGATGACCTCGCCGGATGGCGCCGAGCGGTCCGCTGAGTCGACCAGGTCCAGGACATGGACGTCGGCTCCGGGGGTCGCCAGGAGGCAAGCGAGGTCGCCGAGCCCCTTGCTGTGCGGGACCGTCGCGCTGCGCCCGGCGAAGCTGATCTGCCAGACCGGTCCCGTGCGTCGCATCCAGCCGGAGACCGGAGGGGGGCAGCTGCCGGCCCAAGGTGAGCGCTCGGCGATCGCGGTGACCTCGGCGAGCCAGCGCTCGGCCCCCAGGTGCCGGTAGGTCGCTGCGGCCTGCTCGAGCAGTCGGCTCGCCTCGGACCGCCCCAGAGCCGACGCCAGCAGGCCCGCCGGGTGGGCGCGGCTGCCGGCGAACGCCACCAGACCACCGCTCACCCCGCACGACCCGGCGAGGGGGTGCAGCGCCTCAAAGAGCTGGCCGCACAGCTCACGATCCCCGAGTGCGACCGCCGCGTGGGCGAGCTCTCGCACGTACACCGACCAGAGGTAGGAGCGATCCGCCCGTCAGGTGCCCAGGTCCAGCACCGCGGCGACGTGGTGCCGGGCGTCGTCGAGCTCGCCGGCTCGGGCGGAGAACCCGGCGGCGACCGCGTGGGCGTGCACCGGCGCCCCGGTCCAGTGCTCGACCGCGGCCCTCGCGAACTCGCGGAGCTCGCCGGGATCTCCTCGGGCGCGGACCAGCTCCAGCCTCTGGGACAGGCGGACGTTCCCGGTGTCCGGCTCCCGGATCCGCTCCCCCAGCGCGGCAGCTTCCTCGAGTCGCTGCTCGGCCTCCTCGAGGGCTCCGCGCAGGAGGGCGAGGCAGGCGCGTCGGGTCTGGGCCAGGTAGCGGTGCCGGGGCTGCCCCAGGCTGTCCAGGATGGCCAGGCCGGCGTCCAGTGCGGCCTCGAAGGCCAGGGAGCCGGTCTCCAGCAGCGCGTTCGCGAGGAGGATGAGACCTTCGGCGTGGCGCTCCTGGTCGTCGGTGCCCTGCGCCACGGCCACGATCTCCCGGGCGATCTCCGCGCGTCGCTGCTCAGCGCCGGGAGTCCAGAGGACGTCGTGACGAGCCAGCAGGCACGTGAGCAGTGTGCCGGGGTCCTCGGTGCGCCGACCCAGGTCGAGGGCCCGTTCACTGAGCGGCCACGCGCGCGGCCGGTCCTCGGTGACGGAGTGCTGCAGTTCGCGCGCCAAGGTGGCGGTCACCCGCGCTTCCCACACCTCGTCGAGGCCGGAGACGGCGGCGAGGGCGCCTTCGAGCTGGCGGATGATCTCGTCGCGGCGGGCGGCGAACTTGGCACCCAGCTGCGCAGTGGCCAGCGCCACCCGCGCGATGCGCTCGGGATCCGCGACGTCGGCGGCGACGTCCTCGGCATGGCGCAGCAGGCCACGAGCGTCGACGCTCATCCCCGCCCTGGCAAGAGCGTCGGCTTCGGCGAGGAGCACGTCGGTCAGCTGCCGTTTGTCGATCGGCACCGCTGCGTCCGCGGCAGCGGCTCGCAGGCGTCGCAGGTGACCGGCGGCCTCCTCGAACGCGAGGGCGACCCGCTCGCTGGCTGCGGCCTCGAGCGCCCACCGCACGGCGCGGTCAGGCCCGTCCACACCGATGGCGGCGATGAAGTGCCGGGCCAGGTCCGACGGCGGCACGTGGACACCGCGGCGCAGGCGTGCCTCGAGGGCCTCCCCCAGCGCGCGGTGGAGCGTGATCCGGCGAGCCAGGTCGACCCGGTCGAGCAGCGTCTCCCGCAACAGGTCGTGCCGGAAGCGGAGTCCGTCATTCCGGCGGACGACGACGCCGACCTCGACCGCGGTGCGGATGGCGGACTCGACGTCGAGGAGGGAGCGATCGAGTGCCGTGGCCAGGACGTCGACCAAGAGCACGGGACCGGCCACGGCTGCCGTCTCGAGAACCGTGACGGTCATTGGGGACAGCTGGCCGAGCCGCCGGTTGATCGCGTCCCGCACGGCGGCCGGGAGGTGCCTGTCGGTGTCGCGGCCCTGGGCCAGTGCAGCCAGCTCCCGTACGAAGAACGGATGGCCGCCGGCGCGGCGATGGATCGCCTCGACCGTCGTCCGATCCACCGGCTCGTCGGCCACGCGCTCGACCAGCCGGTGGACCGCGTCGATGTCGAGACCTCCGACCTGGAGGTGTTCGCTCCGCGGGATCAGCTCTCCGAGTCGTCGCCCAGCTGCAGGGGAGAGCTCGTCGTGCCGGTAGGCGCCGACGAGGCCGATACGGGCCGACCGGGGTGCGCGAGCCAGGAAGTCGAACAGGGCCAGCGAGGACTCGTCCGCCCACTGCAGGTCGTCGACCACCAGAACCAGGGGCTGCGTCGTCGCCACCGCTTCGAGGAACCGCGCCGTGGCGTCCATGGCCAGCAGCCGACTGCGCTCGTCGGATTCGATCGGTGCAGGCGCCTCGGGGAAGGACGGGATGAACGCCGCCAGCAGCGGCACGTCCTCGGCGGCGTCCTGGATGGCACGGTCGACCCCCAGCGCCCGGACGAGCCCGTCCAGCGCCTGCGTCCAGGGCCAATAACCCGGCGCGCCGTCCACATCGATGCATGTGCCCCAGGCCGTCCGCGCCCCTCCGGAGGAGGCGATCGCCACCGCCGCGTGGAGGAGAGAGGTCTTGCCGATGCCGGCCTCGCCGGCCACGAGCACTGTGCTCCGGTGGCCGTCGACCACCCGGCCGACCATCTTGCGCAGCCGCGCAAGCATGCGGTCCCTGCCGACCAGCTCCTCGAGCGGCGTGGACACGGGCTCGATTCTCCCCGGCGGTCAAGGAGCCGTGGTCTGGCGAAGCGCCAGATCGAAACTTCCGCCGTCCCGCTCGGATCTGGCGCCGTCATGGGTGTAGGCCACCGACACAGGGAGGACGCCATGACCTTCGATCCGGTCCAGTACAAGACCACGACCCGGCAGCAGTGGGAGGACGCCGCCGAGGCCTGGCACCGCTGGGGGCCCACGCTGGAGACATGGCTCGGCCCCGCAACGGAGAAGATGCTCGATGCCGCGAACGTCACCACCGGCAGCCGGGTGCTCGACGTCGCCGCCGGCGGCGGCGGGCAGACACTCGCCGCGGCACGGCGGGCCGGAGCCGGCGGTCGTGTGCTGGCGACCGACATCTCCCCCACGATCCTGTCCTACGCCGCCAAGGCCGCGGCCGAGGCCGGGCTGACCAACGTGAAGACCCTCGAAGCCGACGGCGAGGCGCTCGACGTCCTCCCAGCCGGGTCCTTCGACGCCGTGATCTCCCGTGTCGGGCTCATCTACTTCCCCGACCAGCAGGCCGCCCTCGCGGGGATGCGCCGAGCGCTGCGCCCCGGCGGCCGGATCGCGGCGATCGTGTACTCCACGCCGGAACGGAACGCCTTCTTCTCCATCCCAGTCTCGATCATCCGGCGGCGGGCTCAGCTTCCGCCGCCCCAGCCCGGGCAGCCGGGACCGTTCAGCCTCGGCTCACCCGGTGTCCTCGAGGGGGTCCTGAGCATCGCCGGGTTCGAGGACATGCGGGTCGAGGCCGTCCCGTCACCGCTGCGGCTGCCGTCGGCGGCCGAGTGCGTCAGGTTCGAACGGGAGTCCTTCGGCGCGCTGCACCAGATGCTCGCCGGCGTACCCGCCGCCGACCGCCCCGCCGTGTGGGACGAGATCGAACAGGCTCTGCGTCAGTTCGAGAGCGACGACGGCTTCGTCGGACCCTGCGAACTCCTCGTCGCATCGGCAGCCGCGCCCTGGACCGTGGATCAGCGCCACGAGCGGCGGTGATCGAGCCGTCGGCTGCCGCCCTCGTCGAAGAGGGCGGCAGCTCCGCCCTTGCGGGTCCCGGATCCCGGCCGCGGACCGGGAGTACCTGCCGTTCACCGATGGAGTGGTCACCGCCCACCTTGCCGGCGAGTTGGAGCTTGGCCTGTATCCCCTCCTGGACGGCCACCGCTACCACTGGCCGGCCGCGGACTGCGACGGGTCCACCGCCATGCTCGACGCGCTCGCCTACCTCGAGGCCGCCCGCGCAGCCGGCGCGCCCGCTGCCCTGGAGGTCTCCCGCTCTGGCCTCGGCGCCCACGTCTGGCTGTTCTTCACCGCACCGGTCACCGCCGCGACCGCCCGTCAGGTCGGCAGCGGCCTGCTGCGGGAGGCGATCGCGGTGCGCGGGCGGATGGACCTGACGAGCTACGACCGGCTCTTCCCGTCCCAGGACTCGTCCAGGTCGGCGGCTTCGGCAACCTGATCGCCGCTCCACTGCAGGGCCGCGCCCGCCGCCGTGGAGCCACGGTCTTCCTCGACCTGGCCACGATGGAGCCGCACGAGGACCGGTGGGCCTACCTGTCCAGCCTGGGCCGGCTCTCGCCCGAGGAGGTCACCCGGCTCGCACAGCGGCTCGGGCAGGTCACCGTCGGCACCGAAGTGACTGGGCTCCGCTCTCCCACCTCCACGAAGATCGCCGTCCAGCCGCACGCCGTGCTCCGAGCACAGCTGCACCCCACGACGCCTTCCGGACGCCGCGCTCATGGCCGAGGCGGTCGACGCTGGGCGCACCGGCAGGCGCCCGCTGTCGGCGGCGCTCGCGGCCTACGAGCGGCGCCGGGAAGAGGCCGCGGGACAGGGCTACGAGAAGACCGTCCAGCGGGCCGCCCTGCTGCCGCCGCCGGAGATGCAGCCTTCGCCGTCCTCGCCCGATAGTCAGGCAAAGGGCCGACGTAGGCGTGTGCGTATGTACCGTGTCGCCCCTCGGACACAGCGTCACCCCGGTGTTCCTGCGGGTCAGGAGTACGGGGTGTTCTGCTGTCGGGGCTCCTGAGGCCCTCGCGACACCCGTGTCGTACGTCGGCCTCGGATCACTCCTCGAGCAGCGCCGCGGAGCGGTCGGCAGCTTCTCCCATGCGGGTGCCCGTGCTGGTGGACGGTGAGCGTGGTCGCGGTGCGTTCTCACGGGAGTGGAGTCGCGGCTGCGTTGCCACGCTCATCGATGATGGCGTCCGCCCCGGTCGCCGCCGCGATGCTGACGCCGTCCGCCACGGCCTGCCGCCATGCGACCTCCCGCTGCTCGACCGTGCGGGTCAAGGCGATCACGGTGTCGAGGTGTTCCCGCGGGACGACGACGACGCCGCTGGCGTCCCCGCGGACCACGTCACCGGGATGCACCACGACCCCACCGACCTGCACCGGGACGTTGATGGCCCCCGGCCCCTCGTTGGACCCTGTGGCGGGATAGGTGCTGCGGGCGAACGTCGGGAGGCCAACCTCGTCGATCCCCTCGACGTCGCGCACCGCCCCGTCGACGACGACGCCCACGACGCCTTTCCTGGCGAGGGCTCCCGCGATGATGTCGCCGAGGACGGCGGCGTCCGCCCTGCCGCCACCGTCGACGGCGACCACGTCCCCGGGCTGGGTCACGTCGGGCATCTTGAGCATGAAGAGGATGTCTCCCGGCTTGGTCCAGACCGTGACCGCGGGGCCGCAGAACTCCGCTCCCCCGGCGATCCGGCCGAGCCCGGGCCCGACCACCCCCACCGGCCCGCCGCAGTCGGCGATCTGGGTGGTGGCGAACCCCGCCAGGGCCGTGACTGCCGCAGCTGGCGGGCGCTCGATCGCCTCGACCACCGTCCACTGCTGCGCGTGCCACCTGCTCATGCCACGGCCTCCGACTGCGCGGTGTCGCGGTCGAGGGGCGACCAGAGGACGGGAGCACCGAGGACCTCGATGCCACTGGGATCAGCGTCGCTCACCGCACTGCGCTGCTGTCGCCGCTCCACCACGGGTACGTCGGTGGTCTCCAGGGTCGCCGGACTCCCCGGGACGGTCAGGCCCATGGCGATGGTCGTCATCGTCGGTGCATCCCTCTCGTCAGGCCCCGCGCTGCCCCGGACGTGGCCGCACTCACGGCTGCCGGCCGGCAGTCGAGCGAACGTCCCCGACCGCGACACCGCAGGACACCGGGTCGGGCGCACGGCCGGGACGCGCCCCCGCTTCCGCCGTTGCGCAGGACTACCACTCCCGGCCCGGCGTCCACCAGACACACCAGCCCGGGGAGTCGGGTCTCGCCGGCGGAACGGCCGACCCCAGCCGCCGAGAGGGTCCCGGGCCTCGGGACGCCGTGCGGACCGCCTGGCTCACCGACGGGTCCGCGCCGACGGCAGCGGATCGCTGCCGACCGTGGCCCGGCGGACCTCCGAGGCGGTGGCGAGCGGCCGGCCCGCCTGCTGCACGGCGCGGTAGGCCTCGGCGACCATCTCCGCGTTCGTCCTGGTGCAGCCGGGGGGTGCATCCTCCAGCCCGACCCGCAGGTGGCCTCCGCGCGCCATGGCGACGTCCCAGAGCCCGTCGAGCTCGACGCCGAGACCGGCGATCATCCAGGGTGCCCCGGGATCCGACGCGTCGAGCAGGCGCAGGTAGCTGTCCAGTGCCCACTCGGTGGGCGGCAGGCCAAAGGCGAACGCCGTCGAGAACATGAACCGGTAGACCGGGCTCGGCGAGCCGGGGACGGCGGCACGCAGAGCCGCGCCGGTGCGCAGGAAGCCCGGCTCGTAGATGGCGTAGCTGGGCACCAGGCCGTGCTCGCCGCACAGCTCCAGCCCGGCCCGCACGTCCGAGGCGGAATTGGCGTAGAGGAAGCCGTCCTCGCCGTCGCGCAACTCGGCGAAGGTCGCCAGCGTGACTGATCCGGGATCCACGACGCTCCACTCGATCAAGCCGGCCCGGCCCAACCGCTCCACCACCTCGTAACGCGCCCGGGCCTCGGCCGGCCCCTGCGACGGGCGTGCGCCCATCGGCACGGTCGGGTAGCAGATGACGTCGCAGCGGCTGCGGATCGCCTCGAAGACCGGTGCGTAGAGGTCATACGCCTCGCTCGGACGGCCGGAACCCTCATCGTAGGCGTGCAGGTGGACGATCGCCGCTCCGGCGTCCGCGCAGGCGACCGCCTGCTCGACGATCTCCGCCCGGGTCACCGGGATCCCCGGCTGCCGCTGCCGGGTCCACGGACCGTTCAGCGCCGCCTCCAGCCACACCCCCTCGGTCATGGCACCTCCACCGTGTTCGGCAGCCGTCGGGCCATCAGTGTCGACGGGCCGGCCGAGGTCCGCACGGTCGCCAGGAGCCTCGTCGGAACCCCGCCGCGGCCGCTGAGCGCATCGCTGAGCCGGGGCGCGCCCCGGGCAGGTCGGGTCAGCCGTGGTGGGCCGCGCGGTGCCGGCCGAGCACGTCGAGGCCGAAGTCGGAGCCGGGATCGCGCCACACGGAGTGCGCGTGGTTGGCGCCGCGCTGCGTGTTGTCCCACTCGACCAGCAGGTGCGGTCCTTGCAGGCGGTAGTAGTGCGGTTCCCCGGGGGTCGTCGGGCCAGCCCAGGCGACGTGGACGGCGTCGAGCGCGGCCTCGTCGTCGTAGCGACGCACCGGGGACACCTCGGGCGGCACGCGGTCGAGGTAGGTGGCCAGGAGTTCTCGCAGCATCCCGCGCTGCTCGGCGTCCAGCTCGGACGCCGGCAGGCCCCGCGGCTCGGCGGTGTACTCGACGGCCGCGTGGTCGGCGTCCTCGTAGCCGGCGGCGTCGTCGATTGCATCGCTCAGGGCCTGCAGCTTGGCCTGCTCGCCGGCGTCCGGGAAAGGCTCGTCCCGCCAGATGCCGGCGAGCGGGATGACCCTGTCACCCGGGGACACGACGGTGCGGTTGGCGGTGACCAGGTCCGAAGGCGCCTTCGGCAGCAGCACGGCACGGGCCGCGAGCTCCGGTGGCAAGGAGCGGACCAGGTCCCGCGCGAGGTCCTCGACGCGGGCCAGCGGCCGGTTGACCGCACCGCCGAGCAACGGCGACGTGGCGGGGTCGGCGCCGAGGAAGCACGGCGTCGTCGACACGAGCGCGCCGTCCACGACCAGGTTGTTCAGCGAGACGTGGTGCCCGCCGAACCGCCACCCCCACATCCCGCTGCCGCCCGGTTCGCCGAAGACGCGCAGGTAGTACAGGCCGGGATCGCGGCCCCGCTCCCGGTCGAACCGGGTGACGAAGCCCTCGACCTGGTCGAGCACGTTCTCCAGGCCGATGATCGTCGCCACGGTGACGTAGCCGGGCGTGGACAGCCCCGTGGCGACGAGCCGCATCGCCGCCCGCTGCTGGGCCGGCTGCTGTGCGTGGAAGGTCAGGCCGCCGTGGTTGGTGGGGGTGTAGAACCAGCGCCGGCGCTCGGCGTCCGAGGGGTCGTCCCCCGGCGCCGCTCCGACGGCGATCCGTCGCTGCTCGGCGTCCAGGCCGTCCAACCAGGCGCCCGCCGCCTCGGCCATCCGGTGGGCCACGTCGTGAGCGGGGACGCCGTCGGCCACGCTCCCGGCAGCAGTCACGGCCGCAATGTAGCCCCGCAACCCGTCGGCCCGCCGCAGCAGCGGTGCTGCTCCGTCCCGGCCTGCGGCGTCGGCGTCCCGGCCCTAATGTCGACCACCTCCCGTCCCGCTGGCGGCTGCCGGCTCTCTCGGAGGTGACCCGTGCCCACTCCCACCGACGATCGGCGCGACCTGCTCACCGTCATCGCCTACATGCGTGCGGCCCCTGGCAAGCGGGACGAGCTACGAGCGGCGCTGGAGGCGCTGGTCGAGCCCACCAGCAGGGAGAAGGGGTACGTCAACTACGACCTGCACCAGGGCATCGAGGACCCGGACCGGTTCTTCTTCTACGAGAACTGGGAGTCCGACACCGACCTGGACGCCCACCTCGACGCGCCACACCTGCGCGACTTCGCCGCCCGGATCCCCGAACTGCTCGACGACAGCGGGTTGTCGGTCAATCGCGTGCGCCGCATCGCCTGACCGGCAGCCGGGCCGGCGACGAGCCGCTCCGCGAGGGGCTGGTCCGCCGAGGTCGGTCGCGTCACCGCCGTGGCCGTTCGCGCGGTCCACCAGATCGTGTCCCGGTGCGACCGCGTCGCCGGACCCCGCCGGTCGCCGGCGAGCCGGAGCCCGGCGCCGGTAGCCCCGGTCGACGACCCGTCCGGCCGAGACCGCCGACAGGTCCTCCGCCCGGGCGGCGAGCGCGGCGCTGAACGGATGGTCGCGCCCGGCTCGACAGGGCACCATCCAGGCGTGGACTTCACCCAGGCGCAGCAGGTCTTCCTCACTCCCCCTGACCCCGAACGGCCTCCTGCCGGGGTCCCCGACACCCCTGCCCGCAGGCTGCGCGATGCCGCGGAGCCGATCGCGACCATCAGTATCTGGGGCCGGCAGCTCAACGAGCGGCTGTCCGCCCTGGGGCTGAACTTCCTCACCGGCTACGTCTGGGCGCGAGCCGCGCCGATGGGCGAGCCGGCCGCTCCGGTGGTCGTCGCGGCCTTCGGTGTCTTCGAGCCGGGGCTCATCACCGGGCTCTACGAGGAGGCGCGCGGCACGGCCACCCGCGACGACGTGCTCGCCGCACGTGAACAGGGGGCGGTGGAGTCGCTGCGCGCACTGCTCCCGGACGCCGACGTGACGGACGCGGTCGCGGCGCTGCGCCGCGGCACCGACGTCGCCGCGCAGCACCTGGTCGGCCGCCCGCTCTTCGCCGGCCTCGTGTCGCTGCCCTGGCCGGAGGACCCCCTCGGCCAGCTCTGGCACGCCGCGGTGATGCTGCGCGAGTACCGGGGGGACGTCCACCTGGCCGCCAACGTCGCCGCGGACCTCACCGGCGTGCAGATGAACCTGATGACCGAGTACTGGGTCGGCTGGGCGCACACTGAGTACGCGGGCACCCGCGGCTGGTCGGCGGAGGCGATGGCCGAGGCCGACGCCGACCTCAGGCGGCGCGGGCTGGTCGCCGACGGGGCGCTCACTGAGCAGGGGCGGCGGCTGCGCGACGGCATCGAGCAGCAGACCGAGGCCGCACTCGCGCCGGTCCTGATCGCGATCGGCCCCGAGCTGCCCACGCTCACCCGGCAGCTCGACGAGTGGTCGGCGGCGATCGTCACCGGCGGCGCGGCCCCGCCCGACGTCTACAAGCGGATCAGCGGCTGATCCGCGCGGCATCCGGCGCCGCCACGCAGGAGCATGGCCGCGTGCTCACCGGGGTGGACACCGCGCAGTTCTCGGCCGAGGTGGAGGCGGCCGCCCGCCGGCTGGCCGGCGTGGCCGAGCGGACGCCGCTGCAGCGCAACGCCCGGCTGTCGGACGCGACCGGTGCCGACGTCTGGCTCAAGCGCGAGGACCTGCAGGTCGGCCGGTCCTACAAGATCCGCGGCCGGAGGAGGGCGGCCACGGCGTCGACCTCCGCGCCGGGTGCGGCCTTGAACCCGAGCCCGCGACCGGAGAGCACGAGTTCGCGTCCACCTTCTCCGCGAGCGCCCGAATCGCGGCGGCTCCCACGGTCCCCATCACCACGTGCCCGTGGGAGGGCCCGCAGTCCGCGAGGAGTCCGTGACCACGAAGCCGCACACACCGCGCTCATCCCGCGCTACGGGCGACGCTGATGGGGCGGCTCCCACTTCGCGGTGCCCAAGTCCCCCCTCGGACACCGATCGATAGCTCACCGGCCGCCGCGGAGCCGTGTGCGAATGTAGCGTGTCGCTCCTCGGACACCGCATTGCGCCGGGTTCCTGCAGGTCAGGAGCCGGTGCTTTCTTCTGAAGCCCGCAGGGGCCTCGTGATACCGGCGTGATACTTCGGCCTCAAGTCCAGCCTTCGAGCAGCGTGGCGAAGCGGTGAGCGGCCTGGCGGCCCATGCCGGGGTGCACGTGTTGGTATACGGTCACCATGATCATGGTGCTGGCGTGACCGAGGCGCGCGGAGGCAACGAGGTTGCCCAGGGTCGTGCTGGCGGCCAACCCCGCCACGAGAAGCGGCGCATTGCCCCGAGCGCCCATGACCGCTCGTCCCCCGGACATTCATGGGGATCCACCGGCGCCGGGCACTCCGACCCGCCAGGGCTGTAGCGTCCGCCGTAGTCCGCCCCTGATCCGCTGCCGACCGGAGCGCGTTGCCGGGTCGGTGCTGTACTTCTCCCCGCGCTCGGCGTCACGCGTCGACCGACGACTGTTGCGAGCCGTCAGAAGCGCGCTCATCACCAGGGCCGGATCTCGCTCGCCTATCGACCCACGTGTGTGTGGGCCGTAACAGAAGCGGAATCGCGTCAGGCGGCTGCGGATCACGGGCACGAAGGACGAGAGCGGTGGCGAGGGTGCGTTGGACCGGAACTTCGCCTTCCCGACCAGGATCGTGATGATCGTCAGCTCGAACCGCGTGGCTGCGACTAGGTCACCCAGGATTTCCGATTGGTTGTCCACCACAACATGGTTATTCACAGTGTTGTGTGACGTACGAACGGCGAGCGACACGCACTCGAACGGGAGACAGCCACTGTTCCGCCGATCGGGGTGAACCGTGAGGAGCCTCACTGCGAATGCCGTAGTAGAACGACGTCCCGGCTGTCCCCGCTTCAGGGGTTGGCCCCGGAGGTCCGGCGCCTTCCCCGTGCCGGCTCACTGCGACGTCGTGTCGGCCGTCTTCACCCAACCGGGGTGGAGCTGGGAAACGAGGTGCCCGTGCTCGAACGTGATCCTCTTCTTCGCAGTCGTGGCGTACGCGCCACGGCGATGCTCGCCTCGGGAGGGCTGCTCGCCGGCTCGACCGTCGTGGGGCTGCTGCCCACCCTGGCAAGTGCCTCCAGCCACCGGGAGGCTCCGCTCATCGCGATGGACCCGTCGGTGGACAACACCGACGTCTACGCGTTCTCCAGCCCGGAGAACCCGGACAACGTCACGCTGATCGCCAACTGGATCCCCTTCGAGGAGCCGAACGGCGGGCCCAACTTCTACCCGTTCGCTGAGGACGCGGAGTACTACATCAACATCGACAACGACGGTGACGCCGTGGCCGACTACATCTACCGGTGGAAGTTCACCACGGAGGACCTCCGGGGCCAG
>NZ_NVPT01000116.1 GCF_002802985.1 Geodermatophilus chilensis
GACCTATGAGGCGGGGCCGACCGGGTTCGGGCTGGCCCGGGCCCTGGAGGCGGCCGGGATCGACTGTGTGGTGGCCGCGCCCTCGCGGCTGCTGCGCCCCTCGGGGGATCGGATCAAGACCGACGCCAGAGATGCGCTGCACCTGGCCAGGCTGCTGGCCGTCGGCGAGATCACCGAGGTGGCGGTGCCCGATGCGGAGACCGAGGCCGCGCGGGATCTGGTGCGCGCTCGGGATGATGTGCGCGGTGACCTGATGAGCGCCCGGCACCGGGTCACGCACCTGCTGCTGCGCCAGGGCATCGTCTACGCCGGCGGCACCCCGTGGACCCGCGAGCACGAGAACTGGCTGCGCACCCAGCGCTTCGCCCGCCCGGCGCTGCAGAGCGCCTACGACGCGGCGCTGGAGGCGCTGGCCGCCACCGAGGGCCGCCGGGACCGCCTCGATAAGACGATCACGGAAATGGCCGCGGCCAGCCGGTTCACCGCGGTGACCGACCGGCTGGCCTGCTTGCGGGGCATCTCGACGCTGACCGGGTTCGGGCTGGCCGCCGAGATCGGCGACTGGTCCCGGCTCACGCCGACCACCATCGGCGCCTACCTGGGGCTGGTGCCCGGCGAGTCCTCCACCGGGGAGAGCCGCGCGCAGACCGGGGTGACATCAACGGCCAGAGGCAGCCCCTACGGCGACGGCTGCAGGGGCTGCCTCACCCTGCCCCTTGACCCGGCAGTCCCCCATATGAGTACGGGGGTGGTTCGGTGACGGCGGTCAGGCCGGACGGTGTGGTGACGGTGAGGGTGCCGTCGGGGGTCATGGTGTAGGTCCATCCGGGTGCCTGGTGTTTGCCGCGGTGGTTGGGGGTGCACAGGCCGGCGAGGTTGCCGGCGGCGGTGGGGCCGTGCGGCCAGGCGTGCACGTGGTCCAGTTCGCCGTTCTTGGGCACGCGGCGGCGGCAGCCGGGAAAGCGGCAGCGCCGGTCGCGGGCGCGGGCGAAGCGGTCCAGTGCGGCGCTGGGGTCGTGTGTGTCGCTCGGCGGTGGCGCGCCCAGGCCGGGGCGGCCGGTGAGGTCGTGGCCGCAGCGCTCCGGGCGGCGCCGGCACGCCGGGCGCCCGCAGGTGCCGGCGCGGCGCAGGGCGGGCAGGTCGGTCAGCGCCAGCAGGGCGCCGGTGACCGCGTCGGTGACCGCGATCCGGGGCCGGTCGGCCAGCCCACCACCGGCGGTGGCCGCGAGCAGCGCGGCCAGGTCCGCCCGCTGGGTGTCCGCGGCCACCGTGAGGGCGGCGAGCGCGTCGTCGGCGGCGGTGACCCGCCCGGCGGTGCCGGCCTGCCAGCGGGCCTCGTCATCAGCGTCGGCCTTCTGCGCGGTGCGCACCAGCCGCTCCGCCGCCCCCAGCGCCAGCCGGGCGGCGTGCACCGCGGTGCCGGCGTCCTCCACCGCCCGGTCGGCGGTGGCCCACCAACCGCTGTCCGCGTCGGCCGCCTCGCCGGCGGGTGGCTGCGCGCCCGCTGACGCCTGCTGGAGGTCGTCGCAGCCGACCGGGTCACCGATGTCGGACTCCGCGCCGGCGTCCCGCTCGAAGGCATCCGGAGGCGGGTCGGGCGACCAGCCCGGCTCACCGGGGTCGTCGCCGAAGGCATCGCGCACCAGCTCATCGAGCCACCGGTCGAAGTCCGCGGCGCTGAGCTCGGCCGCGGCCCGCTCGACCGGCCCGTCATCGATGTCGGCCGGCTCGCCGCCAGCCCGGACAGCGTCACCGACACCAGAGGCAGCCCCGGTCGCGTCCGCGGTGGCGACGCTGCCCGCGCCGGTCCCGGTGCCCACGGTGTCGTTCGCGGCGTCGACCGGCCTGTTGTCCGCGCCGTGGGTGACGGCCCTGTCGGTGATGGTCCCGGTGTCGGCAGCCGAAGCGGGGGCTGCAGCGGTGTGGTCGGCCGCGGTGCCGTCCTCGACCAGACCGTCAGCGTCGGTCAGGGTGGGATGCGGGTCGAGGCCGGCGAAGGCGCGGGCCAGCTGGCGGGCCATCTCCGCGGTCACCGGCTTACCGTCGACCTCCCCGAGCTGGTCCCCACCCAGCGCGGTGTGCACCGAGGCGACGATGGTCAGCAGCGCCTGCACCGGCGGCAGCTCGCCCTCGCCGGGGCGCAGCACCAGGTCCAGCAGGCAGTCCACCAGCTTCTGCCCCCGGGTGCGCCCATCCCCCGGGCCGGAGTCGAGGGCGTCGGCGTAGGCGCCCAGCGCCCGGTAGAACGCCTGCGCCTCCGGGGTGGTGCACACCAGCGTCACCACCGACATCCCCAGGGTGCGGTCCTCCCGCACCGAGATGCCCCGCGCCTTGAGCGCCCGCGCCAGATCCCGCGCCGCATCCCGGGCATTCAGCTGGGTGAGCACCCGGCGCACCCGATCGGCCAGCGCCGCCGGCGTGGTCACCCGGTTGCGCCGCGCCACCCACGCCAGCACGTCAGCCTCGACCTTGGCGCGCAGCGCGTCGTCGGCGATCGGGGCGACGTGCTCCAGCAGACACCACAGATGCCCCGGGTGCAGCACCCCACCCTGCAGCGCGTCCAGCGTCCGCGGCAACCGGGACACCAGCGTCAACGACCGCGCCAGCTCCGCCTCCGCCGCCTGCGTGCTCACGTTCAGCGCGATCGACAGCTCCTGCGCGGCCCACTCACTCACCGGCCGCAGCACCTCCGGCCGCGCCGCCCACCGCTCGGCCGACATCGCCCCCCGCTCCCCCTGCGCCCGATCGGTCGACGCCGGGCGGGCCGCGGCGAACGCCGCCACCGCCCGCACCCGCAACGCCGTCTGCCGGGAAATCTCCCGCGCCGCGGCCTGCACCGCACCCAACGGCCCCGCAGCCCACCCCACCGAGGGCGCAGCAGCACCCAGGGTGCCGGTCCACGTCCCGTCGTCCACGTGTTCGATCATACGTTCGAGTGGGTGAACGGCGCAAGAGAACCTGCAGGTCAGCCCCATAGTGCGCGTGGCACCATCACCGCTGGGTCAGGTGACCAGGGGCCGAGGGGGCGGCCCGCGGGCTACCGAGGGAGCAGACGACACGGAGCAGACCGCACGAGCACGAGGTGCGGGAAGCGAGGAGCCCGGTGGTCCGGGCCGGGGGTACCGGCCCGGACCACCGGGCTCCGGGTGCGTGATGCGACGCGTCAGCGGGCGTTGGCCGCCAGGGAAGCCGGCAGGGTCAGCCGGAGGGTGTCCGGGACCTCATCCACGGCGCGCCGTGGGGTCGGCAGCAGGTCGATGACCAGGCGGGTCGGCGCGAAGGCCTCCGCGTAGCCGATCCGGGCCTGGGCGCCCCAGTGCCGAGCCGAGGCCACGACCGCGTCGGGCTCCACCATCGACGACATCTCCACCTGCGAGGCGTGCGCGCCGAGGGCGGCGAGCTTGCCGGAGAGGTAGGCGGTCACGTCGACGAAGGTCGTCGGGTGGAACGTCAGCGTGGACGGGCTCTGGTAGTGCATGACCCGGGAGAGCCGGCGGGCCGCCGAGAGCGTCGCGGCGGCGACGGCGCGGTGGTCCTGGTGGCTGTCGTCGGGGGCGTGCACGTAGACGACCTCGGCGTCGGTCTCCTTGATCGCCCGCTCGACGACGGCGACCGTGGCGGCGTCGGCCATGACGGTGCAGTCGACCTGGCCGCCCCACAGCAGCCGGGCGCCCAGGGTGCGGGCGGCCTGCTCCTGCTCGAGACGCCGTCCGACGACCGCCTCGTCGCCCCCGGGACCGTTCTCGCCACCGGTCATGACCAGCATGGTGACGGCGTCGCCGGCCGCCGAGTGCGCCAGCAGCGTGGCGCCGCAGCCGAGCTCGATGTCGTCGGGGTGCGCCCCGACCGCGAGGACCCTACGCATCGTCGCGGCTCTCAGCGGCCAGGGCCCGGGCGCGCCGGTTGGCCCGGTGCACCAGGACGGCGCCGACGGCGCCGGCGACCGCCAGCCCGATGGCCGGGCCGGTGCCGTTGCCCTCCTCGGGCAGCTCCGTGGACGCCGGGCAGACCGGCCGGTAACCGACGGCCGACTGGAACTCCAGCTTGGACCCGTCGAGCACCCACCCCGGATTGCTCCGCAGTTCGGCCTCGGTCAGCCGGACGGTGAAGGCCGCGTGCACGGTGCCGGGCTCGAACCTGGTCGGCTGCGCGCCCTGGATCCCTGACGGGGTGAGCGAGTTGAGGCTGCCCACGGGGATGTCCCTGGTCGTCGCGGACCCGCTCGTGTAGCCGAGGACGAGCGTGCGGGAGCGGTCGGCGTTCTTGACGTAGCAGTCCATGAACGGCTCGACCGTCCCGGCAGCGGACGCCGCACCCGGCGAGGCGACGAGCCCGATCAGGGCGATGACCGCGACCAGGGCCGCGCGGGAGGCACGCGCGCGCAGGCGGCGTGCGGGCGAAGACCTCGGGAGGCCGTCCATGACATGAGTCCTCGGGTCCGGGGCGGCCGACCCGCCCGACGGGGTCTCATCGGCAGGTCCCGGCCGTCCCCGTAACCCCAGCAGCCACATCCCACCCGGAGGGGTGGGATGTGGCCTATGCAGCGCCGTGCCCGGTCGCCGCCCGGCGCCTCGCCCGCTGCACCACCACGACGCCGACCAGGCCGGCGGCCCCCAGCGCGATCGCCGGGCCGGTGCCGTTGCCCGCCTCCGGCAGCTCCGTGGACGGCGGACAGGCCGACGCAGAGCCGTGGTGGGCGATCAGGTCGTCCTGGTCGAGGTGCCACACGAGGCCGGCGCCACGCGCCACGGTCACCGTGAAGGCGCCGCGGTGGACCCCCGGCTCGAAGACGGTCGGCTGCGGATCGCCGTACAGAGCAGGGCGAGCAGCCCCACCACCGCGACGACCGCGACCAGCGCAGCACGGACCAGGCCCGTACGGGCACTCCGCACCGGCGATGACGTGCTGCTCATGTCCCGGGTCCTCGTGTCCGGGGGCGGTGGACCCGCCCGTCACCGGGTCCATCGGCACGCCGGCGACGGACCTGCAGGGCCCGCGGCGAGGACCACGCGGACGGGTGATCAGCCGCGGGCCAGCGCCCCCAGCACCCCGAGCGCCAGCTCGGCGGCCGCCGGGAAGGTGTCGACGACGGCCCAGGCGCGCGGCTCGTCCGGCGCGGTCGCGTACTCGCCCTGGCGGACGCGGATCGCCCGCGCGCCGACGGCCGCTGCCACGGCGACGTCCTTGCCCGGCCGGTCGCCGATGACGAGCAGCCGCTCCGGCGGCAGACCCAGCCGTGCCGCGACGGCGACCAGGCCGGCCGGGTGCGGCTTGCGGACGGCGCGGCCGCCGAGCGTGTCGGTGACGACGACGACCGGCAGCAGCGGGGCGAGGCCCGTGGCCGCCACCTTCGCCGCCTGGATGGCCGGGGTGCCGTCGGTCAGGCAGGCCAGCGGCGCGGCCGCGGCCAGTGCGCGCAGCGCGTCCTCGACGCCCGGGTAGGGCGACAGCCGCGGCGGCGTGTGCCGGGTGAACGCCGCCACCAGCGGCGGCACCAGCCCGGCCTGCGACGACGCGGGGACGCCGACGGCGAGCAGCGCCCGGTCGATCGTCCCGCCGGTGTCGGAGCCGGCCGCCAGCTCGCGCCGCAGCGCGGCGTGCACCGCGGCGCCGTCCAGCCCCGCCTGCCCGGCCGCGACCCCGACCGCCGCCGCGGCCGAGGCCAGGTAGTCGGCCTGCGGGTAGAGGGTGTCGTCGAGGTCGACGACCACGCCGAGCGGCGGCTCCCCCGCCCAGCCGGTCACCACGGCAGCCGGCCGTCGGTGTAGTCGGGCTCGTCGAGGGCCAGCAGGGCGTCGGTGCGCTCGTCGGCGAGGACGGCGGCCACCTGCGCCCCTGTCGTCCCGTCGCCGTACGGGCACGGCACGGTCGCGGCCCGCTCCTGCCCCTCGGGACGGGTGTGCCCGGCCGCGGCGGACAGCACGGCCGCCGCCGCGCGGTCGTCGGCCAGGCCGGCGAGCGTCGTCGTCCCGGCCTCCACGCCCTCCCAGCGCGGCGTCGAGCCGCGCAGCACCACCACGGGGACGCCGAGGTACGCGGCCTCCTCCTGGATGCCGCCGGAGTCGGTGACCGCCAGGCGCGCCGAGGCCAGCGCGGCCAGCAGGACGTCGTACTCGACCGGGCCGGTGAGGGTGATCCCCGGGTGCTCGAGCTGCGCGCCCAGGCCGGTGTCCGACAGGCGCGCGGCGGTGCGCGGGTGCACCGGGAAGGTGACCGGGCCGACCTGCTCGGCCAGCGCCCGCACCACGCCGACGAGGCGGGCCAGGCGGACCGGGTCGTCGACGTTGGTCGGCCGGTGCGCGGTGACCAGCACGCCGGAGCGCTCTGTGACCGGCACCCGCTGCACGCCGCGGGCGACGAGGGTGTCGATGACGGGGTTGCCGACGACGAACACCCGCTCGGCGGGGACCCCCTCGTCAGCGAGGAACGCCGCCGCCCGCTTGGTCGGCGCGAGGTGCAGCTGGGCGGTGGCGGCGGCGACCCGCCGGTTGACCTCCTCGACGCTGCGCGGGTTGAGGCTGCGCAGCCCGGCCTCGAGGTGCGCGAACGGCACCCCGGCGGCGCGGGCGGCCAGCGCGTAGGCGGGCACGGTGTTGGTGTCGCCGAGCGCGAGCACCACGTCGGGCTCGAACAGGCGCAGCGCCCGATAGGCGTCGGCGTGCAGCGCGCCGGTCCGCTCCGCCGGGTCGGTCGGCAGCGCGAAGCGGTGCCCGGGGGTCAGCCCGAGCGCCGCCTGCAGCTGCGAGCCCATCCGCGGGTCGGTGTGCTGGCCGGTGTCGACCACGCTGACCCGGTGCCCGGCATCTGTCAGGGCGGTGACGACCGGCGCCAGCTTGACCACCTCCGGCCGGGTGCCGAACGGCACCAGCACGTGCCGGCTACGGGTCACGCCGTCACCGCCACCGGCGCGCACGGGTCGACGACGGGGCTGCCGTCGTCGCTGGAGTACGTCTCGGCGAAGTAGCGGCTCATCGCGACACCCGGCCGGAACGAGAGCTCGGGCAGCGGCTCGCCGCGCACGCCGGCCAGGTACGCGCTCACGACGTCCGCCCCGGCGGCGAGGGTCAGCGGCAGCCCGCCGGAGAAGCGCGGGTTGATCTCCATGACCGTCGCGGTGCCGTCGTCGGCGACGAAGCCCTGCACGTTGGCCGGCCCGGTGAGCCGGACCGCAGCGAGCGCCGCGGCGGCGACCCGCGTCACCGCGGCGGAGGCGAAGGTGCGGCCCTTGACCGAGATCCCCGCCTTGGTCTCCTCGCGCCAGCGCGGCACGACCACACGGACGGCGCCGTCGCGGTCGACCAGGGCGTCGGCGGTGAACTCGCGGCCGGTCAGCCGCGTCTGGGTGATCAGCCCGCCGTCCTCGCGGAGCGCCTCGACCACGAGCGCGCGGTCGTCGAGCAGCCGCACGCCGCGGCTGCCGCGGCCGGCCAGCGGCTTGACCACCCAGGGACCGGGGACGCCGGCGACCTCGCCGGCCGACGCCGCGGTCGCCGGGTGCGGCACGCCAGCGGCGGCCATGGCGCGGGCGAAGGCCGCCTTGTCGCAGCACACGTCCACGGCGGCGGCGTCCGGCAGCCAGGTGGCGACCCCGGCCGCGGCGAGACGGCCGGCGCCGGCGGCCAGGTGCGGGAGCTCCTCGGCCACCGTGCTGACCAGCGCGTCCACGCCGGAGGTGGTGCAGACGCCGACCAGCGCCTCGACGAAGCGCGGGTGGTCGCCGCGCGGCAGGGTGACCGCCACGTCGGCGAGCGCGCCTCCGGCGGCGGCGCTGTCGGCGTCGCCGGCGACGACCCGGTGGCCGGGGGCGACCAGCCGGCGGACGACGGCCACGCCGGCAGGGCCACCGGCGCCGGTGACGAGCACGGCGGTGCCGTGCGACGCCAGGGCGGCCGCGGGTAGGCGGGGCTGGGGCAGCGAGGGGGTCATCGGTCGTCCTGGGTCGTCGGGGTGGGAACGGGGGTACGCGGGCGCGGCTGCGCCGGCACGGGCGGGCGCAGATCCGTGCGGACGGCGAGGCGCAGGAGCCGCACGGTGGACGGCTCGTCGTCGTCCGGGACGACGCGGGGCTCGGGCGCCGGCACGACGCGGGGCTCCGGCGCCGGTTCGGGCTCGGGCTCCGGCGTCGGCTCCGGCTCGGCCGCGGGCTCGGGCGCCGGCTCCGGCTCGGCCGCGGGGACCGCGTCCCGCTCCGGGTGCTGCAGCAGCCAGCCGCGCGCCCACAGCCGCAGCGCGGCCACCCGGTGGTCCGTCACCGGCTCCCACTGCCGCGCGGCGATCGCCGTGGCGAGCGCGTCGAGGACGGTGGGGTCGTCGTCATAGGTCGCCACCGCGACCAGGGAGGCGGCGTGCGCGCCCAGCCCGTCGCCGGCCAGCGCGCGCACCCGCGCGGCCCGCTCGACAGGGGGGAGGTGGCCGATCCGGTAGTCGATGCGCCCGGCCTCGCGGCGTGCGCCCATCCAGCGGGCGACCCGCTTGGGCAGCACGTACCGGTACATGAGTCCGGTCAGGTTGAGCCGGCGGGAGGCGGTGCGGACGTCCTCCTCGGCCAGCCGGTAGCCCAGGCCGGGGCGCGCCCAGCTGTCGGGACGGCGGGCGGTGTGCCGGCCGGCGACGTCCTGCTCGGCGCGCTCGGCGGTGGGCAGCGTGATGCAGACCATGAGCAGGAAGCCGCCCAGGGTCGCGGCGAGGTTCCAGACGGTGCCGACCCAGTCGTGGAAGAGCACCAGCGCCGGCGTCCCCCACACCAGGCCGGCGACGGTCGAGGCGAGCAGCCGCAGGTGGTTGAGGGCCAGCAGGGCGGCGACGGCGACGACGAGCCCGGCGACGGCGTGCTGGCGCCGGCCGCGCAGGACGACGGCGGTCAGCGCGGTCAGGCCGAGCACCGACAGGATCGAGGAGCAGGACTCGGTGACCTCGGCCAGGATGATCTCGCCGTCGGGCCGGAACACCAGGATGTGCCGCTCCAGGGACGACGACACCGAGTCGACGCCCACCAGGTCGAGCACCTCGGCGACCCAGCGGGCCTCGTGCACCTGCAGGAAGCCCGCGCCGTAGCGGAAGCCGACGGCGCAGATCACCACCGCCAACGCCAGGTCGAGCAGCACCGGGACCAGCCGGCGGCCGCTGCGCCGGGGACGGCGGGGGCGCTGGTACCGGTGCCGTCCCCGGGTGCGGGGCAGCACCGCCGCGGTCGCCATCAGGCGCCGGCCCCCGCGGGCGCGACCACGGGCGGGTCCACCTTCACCGTGGAGGTCGCACCCGACCGGGAGGTCTTCATCCAGGTGTACTCGCGGCCGAGCATGCCGTCGACGTAGGCCCGCGTGGTGATCCAGATGGACAGCGCGAAGGCCGGCAGGAAGCCCAGCAGCCGCCACGCCGACCGCCGCTCCACCCGGCCGATCAGCAGGCCGACGGAGAGCTCGGCCAGCGGGCCGACGAACAGCAGCATCGACAGCGGCAGCAGCGCCACGACCGGCAGGTCGCCGATGCCGAAGGCGCGCAGCACGGTGAGCACCAGGCCGATCCCGCTGAGCAGGGGCACGTGGTAGACGAGCAGGAAGAGCGTCGTCTCGACCTTCTCGACCAGGTTGAGGTGCGGCGAGCGCATCAGTGGGCGCCAGTAGTCGCGGAAGCACTTCTGGTGGCCGCGGGCCCACCGGTACCGCTGCTTCCAGAACCGCTGCGCGCTGACCACCGCCTCCTCGAAGTCGACGGCGGAGAGGTCGTAGCGCACCCGCTGGCCGGCCAGGAGCACGCGCAGCGTGAGGTCGGTGTCCTCGGTGACGGTGTGCGGGTTCCACCCGCCGAGGCCGCGCAGCGTGGACATGCGGACCGCACAGTTGGCCCCGCCGTACGCGGGCAGCTCGAACAGCGCCTGCCGGCCGTACTCGTTGACCAGGTAACCGGAGAGGAAGTCGACGAAGACCGTCGAGGCCATCTGTGAGTCGCGGCCGTTGCGGATGACGCAGCGGCCCATCACCGCGCCGACGACGGGGTCGCGGAAGTGCCGGACCAGCCGCCGCAGCGACGTGGGGTCCGGCTCGTGGTCGGCGTCGAAGACGACGGCGATCTCGGCGTCCACCAGGTGCAGCGCGTCGTTGAGCGCGCCGGACTTGCCGCCGCCGGAGCCCGGCGGGCGGTGCAGCACACGCAGCCGCGGCTCCCGCGCCGCCCAGGCGTCGAGCCGGGCGCCGGTGGTGTCGTCGGAGCCGTCGTCGACCACGACGAGGGTGAGCCGGTCGGCCGGGTAGTCCAGCGCCAGCAGCGCCGTGACCATCCCGTCGACGACGAGCTCCTCGTTCTTGCAGCCGACGAAGACCGCCACCGAGGGGGTCCAGCTCGACAGCCCGACGTCCGCGGCGAGCATGTCCCGCTCGGCCCAGCGCGCGGCGGCGACGGCGAAGCCGAGGTGCCGGCAGAAGTAGATGCCGAAGGCGATGTTGAGCACGCCCGCGATGACGCCGAGGGTCTCGTCGAGGCCGTAGGAGAGGGCGACGAGGGTGAAGCCGCAGACGTAGGAGAGCAGCACGAGGGGCCGGCCCTCCGGCCGGCCGGCGTGCGGGTCCACCGCGGGAGCGGCCACCGCGGCCGGCGGGGGCGCGGTGCCGAGCGGGGTCGTGCCGCGGACCACCGCTCTCACCTCCCTGCCCGTGACCTGCTGCGGCGCAGCGGACTCCGCCGTTCTGTTCCATCGGCACGGGAGGTGCGCTGCTCAAGCCGAAGCGGCCCCCGCCGGGGGTCAGCCGGAGGGGTCGAGGGCCCGCAGCTCCCGCACGTAGACGGCGGTGCCGTGGCCGAAGCCCGACACCAGGGGCTGCAGCCGGGGGACGACGGCCTCGCGCAGCCCGTCGGTGCCTCCGCGGACGGCGGTGAGCAGGCCGCGCCGGGTCACCGGGACCCGCAGCGCCTCCCCGGCGACCGACAGCGCCAGCACCGCGGCGACCAGCGCGAGCAGCGGCACCGTGGCCAGCGCCGCGGGCAGCCCAGCGTGCTCGGCCAGCAGGCCGATCAGCGGCGGCCCGCCGAGCAGCCCGGTGTACCCGACGGTGGTGGCCAGCGCGATGCCCCGCGCACCACCGAGGACGCCGGCCCGCGAGATGGCCAGCGGGAAGACGTTGGCCAGGCCGAGCCCCACCAGCACGAACCCGCCGAGGGCGGTCGGCACCGAGGTCGCCGTCACCGCGGCCACACCGCCGGCGGCGGCCAGCACGGCACCGCCGCCCAGCAGCCGCCGCTCCCCCAGCGCCGCCACCAGCCGGCCCCCGGCGAGGCGGCCGCACGCCATGGCGAGGGAGAACCCGGCGTATCCGGCGGCGGCCAGCGCCGTCGTCGCGCCGAGCTCCTCGCGCAGGTGCAGCGCGCCCCAGTCGGAGAGCGCGCCCTCCCCGAAGGCGGTGCAGCCGGCGACGGCCCCCAGGACGACGAGCACCGCGGTCGGCCGTGACCGGCCCTCCTCCGCGGCGGGGGCGGGTACCGCGGAGCGGGGGCCGTCCGCACCGACGAGGGCCCGCGCGGCCCAGGCGGTGACCAGCAGGCCGAGGGCGCCGACGAGGACCAGGTGGGCGGCGACGCCGGCGACCGTCGCCAGCAGCCCACCGAGCAGCGCACCGACCAGGCCGCCGAAGCTGAAGCCGGCGTGCAGGCCGGAGAGCAGCGGCCGGCCGAGCCGGCGCTCGACGGTGACGCCGACGGCGTTGGCCGCCACGTTGACCATGCCGGTGGCGGCGCCGAAGACGAGCAGCGCGGCGCACAGCCCGGGCACCGTCGTCGCCAGGCCCGGGAGCACCACGGACACGCAGAGCAGCAGCGCCCCCGCGGTGGTCACGACGCCGGCGCCGAGCCGGGCGCAGAGCGCGCCGGTGACCTGCATGGCCGCCAGGGCGCCGATGGACAGGCAGAGCAGCGCGAACCCGAGCGCGCTGTGGCCGACGCCCACGCCGGCGGCGACGTCGGGCACGCGGGCGGCCCAGCTGCCGAAGACCGCGCCGTCCAGCGCGAAGACGGCGGCGACGGCGGCCTGCAGCCGGGGCAGCGGCGGAGGAACCGGTGCCGGCGCCGTGGCGCGGGCACGCGAGAGCAGCGGAGAGGTGGGCACGGGGACCTCGCAGGAGGGAGACACGGGCCACCGCACGGGTGGCCGCTCGAGGGGCGGGAGAGCACACGACCTCGGGCACCCACTCCCACGGTGGCAGCTCTCCCGGGCGCCCGCCGTCCCTCGGGGTGTGCAGGTGGCCACAGCACCGCCCCACCCGTCCCGCGGACCCCGTCCGGGTGAGCCCGGCGAGGCGTTCGTCTCAACAAACCGGGCCGCGCGACCGATGGTCGTGCACGACGGAACGGCTCGGTCGGCGAGGTGCTCGCGGCCGGGTGGACGGGGAACGGAGACGACGATGCGGACCAGGCTGCGCCGGCGGGTGGGGGTCGTCCTCGGCGTCACCCGCCTGCTGACCGGAGGGGGCGTCGCCGTGGCGTCCTGGACCGCGACCGGGACCGGCCAGGCTCCGCGCGGGCGGCGAACGTCACCGGGCTCGTGGTGAGCGCCGGCAGCCCGCTGGGGACCCTGTACCCGCTGCCGGCGGACACGACCCCGGCGACCGGCTACGGCTCGGGCACCGTCGGGGCGGTCGCGACCACGGTGGCCAACCCCAACCCGTTCCCGGTGACGATCACCTCGGCGACCCTCGGCTCGGTGACGACGACGCCGCTGAGCGGCCGGACCTGCGCCGCCGGGAGCGTGCTGCCCACCACCAGCGCGCCGATCACCCTGGACCCCCCGGTGACCCTGGCGGCGAACTCCGCGCCCACCGCGGTGACCGTCCCGGGCGCGCTCTACATGGTCTCGACGGCCGAGGACGGCTGCCAGGGAGCGGCCTTCAGCGTCCCCGTCACGGTCACCGGCGCCTCCGCCTGACCGGTCCGCCTGCCGTGCGCGACCGCCTGCTCGCCGTCCTCGCGCTGCTCGCCCTCGCGGCCGGCCCGCTCGGCCCGCCCCCAGAGGCGTCCGCGGCCTGGGCGGTCCCGGGCGGCGGGGTGGCCTCTGACCGGGCCGCCCGCATGCCCGCCCCGAGCGCATCGGCACCGACCGTGACCGTGGTCGGCGTCTACCCGGCGACCCGGACGTTCACGGTCACCTGGACGACGGCGCGGCCGTACGGGGGACGGCCGACCACCGGGTACGTGCTCACCCGCAACGCCACCCTCAGCGGCGCGCCCATGGACACCGGCACCTGCAAGGGGACCGTCGTCCACGGCGTCCCCGGCGTCTACGTGCCGGCCGACCCCGACGCGGCCACCCAGACGTGCACCGACAGCACGACGCTGAACCTGGGCAGCGTGCAGTACACCGTCACGCCGGTCTGGACGCGATGGATCGGCAGCCCCTCGGCGGCCTCGACCGCGGTGCAGTGAGGCCGTCCTGCTGACCACCCGGCCGCTCGGCGTCCTGGGCGCCATGACGTCGGCAGCTCCGCGGAAGGGGCGGTGGAGCGCGGAGTACCGGTGTTCACCGCCGGCCAGGTCCTCTTCCGCCGCGGCGCGGGGCTGGCCCGGTCCGGGCAGGCCGTCGTCCTCGCGGCCGCGCTGCTCGTCCTGATCGGCGGGCTGGCCGCGCTGGACGCCGAGCGCAGCGCCCCCGACGCGTTGATCACCTCCTTCGGCAACGCGCTGTGGTGGGCGGTCACCACGGTGACGACGGTCGGCTACGGCGACCTCTACGCGGTGACGCCGCTGGGCCGGATGGTCGCCGTCTCCCTCATGGTCGTCGGGGTGTCACTGGTCGGGCTGGTGACCACGACGGTCGCCGGCTGGTTCCTCGCCCAGGGCGAGCGCAGCGAGGCCGAGACCGAGGAGCTCTCGGCCCAGCTGCGCCGCCTGGAGGCGAAGGTCGACCGGCTGCTGGCCGAGCGGGACGCGGCACCCGGCCCGGGCTGACGCTCAGCCCGCGGGCCGGACGACCGGGTCCGTCGAGAGGTGGACCGTCGCCCCGCCGGCCTCGACCGCCTGCAGCGTGCGCAGCTGCAGCAGCGCGGGCTGGTCGGCCACCATCCGCGCGGCGTTGGCCAGCGCCCGGGTCGCCGCGACCTCACCCCGTGCCCGCTCCAGCGCCGCCTGGCCCTGCGCCCGGGCGGTCGCGACCTCTGCGGCCGCGCGCCGCAGCTCGGCCGGGACCATCACGTCGCGCAGCGCGAGGCTCTCCACGACGACGCCGACCGCCTCGGCCGCCGTCCCCACCCGCTCGCGCACGTCCACCGGGACGGCGTCGCGCGCGGCGAGCAGCTCGTCGAGCGTCCGGCCGGCCACCGCCTCGCGCAGCGCGACCTGGAGCGCCGCGTAGACGAAGGCGTCGGCGTCCTCCACGGCCTCGTGCCAGCGCCGCGGGTCGGCGGTGCGGCAGGCGACGGTGAGGCTGACCCGGACGGACAACCCGTCGGCGGTCAGCACCTCCTGCCCGGGGACGACGAGCAGCCGGGGCCGGACGACGACGCACACGCACCGGCGCCGCCACCGCGCCCGCCGGTGTCGGCCCGGCCCGAGCGCCTCCTCGAACCGGCCGTCCCGGTAGAGCAGCACCCGCTCCCACTCCTGCACCACGATCCGCACCGCTCTGCCCCCCTCCCCGTCGTCCGGTGCCCGCGCGCGACCGCCCGGCGCGCGGTCGGGCACCGACGGGGAGCGCGCGCAGCGCTGCAGACCGCCGGCACCGGTGGACCGCGCGCCGGACGGCCTCGGGAGTCGAACCCGCGCGTTCCTGAGACGCTCGCCCTACACGGCACGCCCGGGACCGATGTGCAGGACCCGCGGCGGCGATGCCGCCCGGCTGCTGGTCCCGGGCGAACGGGGACGCTAGCGGCGGACGACGCCGACCGCGCGCGTTTTTTTCAGCTCGTCCAGGGCCGGCCCGACTGGTGGCGCCAGATGGCGTGGTCGAGATCGCTGGCCGACACCCCCAGCTCCCCGGCGGCGTCGGTGACCAGGACGCGCGCACGCTCCGGTCGGACCCCTGACGCCGTACCGCTCAGGGCGTCGGCCACGAAGCGCACGATCATCCGGTCCGCCTTGACCCCTGGGTGGCCGGCCAGCCGCAGGAAGTAGGACCAGGTGATGCCCGACGACTGGCTGACGACCCCGCGCCAGGCCCTCTCGACCTCCTGGGCGGAGGACTCGTCGGCCATGGCCAGGTCGAGGTCGGCCACCCCGTCGATGCCCAGGCGGTCCAGCGCGGCGGCCGCCTCGTGGATCGCCTCGGCCTTCAGCGGCGCGTAGGGGCGCGCGAAGGTCCGATTCCGGTTGCCGATCCGCGCCGCCCACCCGGCCGGGCCACCGAACTCGGCGAAGGTCCCCAGCAGCGCCTTCGTGCCGTCCTCGTCGGCGTGGGCGCCGCGGTGGGCGCGGTAGCGGCCGACGACGTTGACCACGCTCGTGTAGCGCGGGCCGGTCGACTGGATGCTGTCGATGACGCAGAGGGCCAGACTGCCGGGGTAGCCCCCCGCCCGGATCCACCCGTCCGGCCGGCCGAGGCGGGTGCGGCAGTGCCGGACGACCGCCTCGACGTCCTCGGCACCGGGGGGTGGGCTCTGTCGTCCCACGTCAGGCGGCCGAGGCCGACTGCTGGTCGGCGGCGACCAGGTGGCACCCGCTCGTCCCGACGGGCGTCACGGGGAAGCCCATCCAGGTCAGGACGTCGGCGATCGCGGCGTTCATCGTGCGCTCCACCGCCGCCTCCACCGCCTCCCCGCGGACGCGCTCCAGGCTCATCCGGTCGTGCTGGCGCCAGGTGACGAGGATGCCGCGGCGGGCCGGGTCGGGCGTCAGGCACACGCCGCCGGCCGGACTCTCACCGGCGGCGTCGTGCAGGGCGAGGCCGGCCTCGACCAGCGCCGCGCTCACCTCGACCAGGAGGGTGGTCAGCGCGTCGGCGTCCGTCAGCAGCTCGTCCCAGTCGTCGGTCAGCCGGTCCAGCTGGTTGCCCAGCTCGGCGAGCCACGCGCGCTCCTGGGGCGACTGCCGCCGCACCAGCGTGCCGTCGGCCCGGCGCGCGCCGTGCACCACCTGCGTCGAGACGGGGAACCCACCGGAGACCACGGCCCAGTCCGCCTCCATCCGGCCGGCGAAGGGGCCGGCCAGGACCTGCCCGCCCGGCTGGTCCCCCGACTCCTCGACCAGCCACCACGCCGACGTCCCCCGGCCGGCCGGGTGCGTCGCACCGTCGCCGTCGGCACGGGTCTGCGGGGCCGCGGGGACGGCGTCCGCCTGCTCCCGAGCGCGGTGCGCGCGCTCGGCCTCGTAGCGGGACGTCGAGCTGCGGCCCAGCGCGACGACCAGGCCGAGCAGCGCGACGAACGCCAGCAGGGCCTCACCCAGCTCCAGCATCACCACTCCACACCTCCGCAGTGCGATCCGGCCGCCGCGCGGACGGTGGACCGGGTGGTCATCGACGTCGACCGGGACCCGCGCTCACCAGGCACGCCGGACTCCCCCGGGACCGGCGCCCCACAGGGCCGCCCGGCGGGTCCAGTCCTGCAGCCGCGCGCGGGGCGTGGCCCGGTGCCGGCCGGCCGGACGACGCTCCGGCTCCGCCACGGGCTCGAGCGCGAACAGGTCCAGCAACAGGGCCAGCCCGTCGTCGGCCGGGGTGTCCTCGGCCTCGATCGACGTGCGGGGAAGGGTCGTGCTCGGCGTGCTCACGCAGGGCTCCTCGGGCGGTCCCGCCGCGACCGGGGAAGGGTCGCGTGCAGCCGGAAACCTAGGGCCCGCGCGGCCACGGACCGCCTGGTCGGACACCACGCCGATGGCGCCGTCACCGCATCGTTGTGGAGGCTCCGCGCAGGGGTCGGTGACCCGTTCCTGCGGACGCCGCCTTGTCGACAAGCGCCCTGCTCGCGAGCGTGGCACGGGTCGTTACGGCGCTCGGTCACGCCTGTATGCGGGTGCGGCACCCGCGTGTCGCCGAGGAGGTCGAGGTGGGCCTCGTGGCGAAAGGATGCACGAGCCTGCGGATCGGGCCGGGGCTGCTCAGCCGGGATCGGGACCTCGGGCACTCCGCCTGCCCCACGCCAGGGCGCTCGATCACCTGGCACGGTCCTGCTCCGTGGAGAAGCTCAATGAGGCGGAGCGGGGTCCACAGGGAGGATCTGACCTCACGGCAGCCGTCGTGTCGACGCTCGTGCTGGACGGGGTGGGACCCGCTCCGGATGGTGGAGCACCGCGACGACGGCACGTGGACCTCGTTCTGTGACACAACTGCGGAGCCGAGCAGCTCGCGACCTGGCGGAGTCGATCCCCACCCGTGGACCCGTGCCTCTCCCGCGACTCAGAACGTGTTTAGAAAGCGAGGGTGACAGGGGTCGAGCGGTGAGTCAGGCTGGTTCATGGGCTCTTCCCCGGCCTATCCCTCGGATCTGACCGATGAGCAGTGGGCGCTGATCGAGCCG
>NZ_NVPT01000117.1 GCF_002802985.1 Geodermatophilus chilensis
CGCCGACCGCGCTGGTCGACACCCCCGCCTGCATCCGCGCCGACGGCGAGGTGCGCGAGGCGGTCACCGAGTCCTTCGCCGACTCGCTGCTGCAGGGTGGGCCGTCGTGCACGGTCCGCGTGGTGCAGCAGATGTCCGGGCTGCAGGTCGACCACTACCTCGGCGTGGACCTGACCCGGCTGCCCGGCATGGTCGACGCCCTCGGCGGCGTCGCCGTCTGCCTGCCCGCGGCGACGCCGGCGGTCACCGCCTCGGCCGAGCCGCTCCCGACCGGGGCCAGCACCATGTCGGGGGAGCGCGCCACCGGCTACCTCGCCCCCGGGGACGGCGGCGCCGACGTCACCGGCGAGGCCGTCGCCGAGCGCGCCCAGCTGGTGCTCACCTCCACGCTGCGGACGGCGATGTCGGTGGGGACCCTCGGCAACCCGGCCACCCTCACCCGGTTCCTGACCCGTGCCTCCGACGCCCTCACCGTCGACGAGGCGACCACCCTCGGCGACCTGCGCACCCTCGCCGGCACGCTCGGCGACCTCTCCGGCGACGCGGTGCAGCGCACCGGCCTGCCGGTGGCCCAGGTGGGCTACGTGCCGGCCGGCAGCGAGCAGGCCCAGGTCCTGCTCGACGCCACCGCCACCCGCTCGCTGTTCGACCAGGTGATCGAGGAGGGCCGGCTGCCCGCCGAGCTGGTCGCCCCGGAGCCCACCGACCCGGCCGCCGTGGCCGCCGCCCCGGCGGCCGCGGAGCAGCCGGTGACCACGCCCGCCGAGCCCGCCGAGCAGCCGCTGACCGCCGCGCCCGCGGGGATCACCCTCGACGTCCTCAACGGCACCGCCACCAGCGGGCTGGCCGCCACGGTGGCCGACCAGCTGCGGGCCCAGGGCTTCGGCGTGGGCCAGGTCGGCAACGAGCTCGGCGTGGTGAACGAGACCGTGGTGCGGTACGGGCCCGGCGCCGAGGAGCAGGCCCGCACCGTCGCCGCCGCCGTCCCCGGGGCGGTGCTGCAGCCCAGCGACGCGACCGGCGGGGCGATCCAGCTGGTCATCGGGCCGGGCTTCTCCAGCGTCGTCCCGGTCGTGATCCCCCCGGCGCCGGTGGCGGCCCCCGAGGCGCCCGCCCCCGCGGCTGCTGCCACGCCGTCCGCCGAGCCGGCCGCCACCGTCACCTGCTGAGCTGCGCCCCCGGCCCGGGCGGGTGGTCCCTTCGCCGACCTCAGACCCTGCTCACAGGGCGGAGCACGGTCTGAGGTCGCAGGGGGATGAGGTCGGGGCGGGACGACGGAACCCCTCCGAGCCCGCTCTCGTGGGACGGCGCCGCTGGCAGGCAGCGGTGTGTGCACGCACCGCTGTGCAGGCGTCTCGGCGCGCGCGGTGCGTGCACAGAACGCGAAGGGGCCGCCGCGGGAACTCCCGCAGCGGCCCCTCGACGACGGGTCGGCTCAGCCGAAGCGGCCGGAGATGTAGTCCTCGGTGGCCTTCTGGTCCGGGTTGCTGAAGATCTTCTCGGTCGGGTTGAACTCGATCAGCCGGCCGGGCTGACCCACCCCGTTGAGGTTGAAGAACCCGGTCTGCTCGCTCACCCGCGCGGCCTGCTGCATGTTGTGGGTGACGATGACGATGGTGAAGCGCTCCTTCAGCTCGGTCATCAGGTCCTCGATCGCCAGCGTGGAGATCGGGTCCAGGGCCGAGCAGGGCTCGTCCATGAGCAGCACGTCGGGCTCGACGGCGATGGCGCGGGCGATGCAGAGTCGCTGCTGCTGACCGCCGGAGAGGCCGGCACCGGGGCGGTCGAGCCGGTCCTTGACCTCGGTCCACAGGTTGGCGCCCTTGAGCGAGCGCTCCACCAGGTCGTCGAGGTCGGACTTCTTCATCCGCTTGGCGTTCAGGCGCAGCCCGGCGGCGACGTTCTCGTAGATCGACATGGTCGGGAACGGGTTGGGCCGCTGGAAGACCATGCCGATCTGCCGACGGACGTCGACCGGGTCGACGTCGGAGCCGTAGAGGTCCACGCCGTCCATGACGACCTTGCCTTCGACGCGCGCGCCGGGGATGACCTCGTGCATCCGGTTGAGCGAGCGCAGGAAGGTCGACTTCCCGCAGCCCGACGGCCCGATGAGCGCGGTGATGCTGCGCGGCTCGATCGAGACGTTGACGTTCTCGACCGCCAGGAAGTTGCCGTAGTAGATGTGCAGGTCGGAGACGTCGATGCGCTTGGCCACTGCAGGTCCTCCAGGGTTGCCGGTCAGCGACCGGACTTGGGAGCGAAGAAGCGACTGATGAGCCGGGCGACGACGTTGAGCCCCATCACCAGGATGATCAGGACCAGGGCCGCCGTCCAGGCTCGGTCCGTGGCGAACTGCGGCGGGACACCCGGCTGGGTCAGCTGGTAGTAGGCGTAGACGGGCAGCGTCGCCATGCGGCCGTCGAACGCGTTGAGGTTCGTGGCGGTGGTGATGCCCAGGGTGATCAGCAGCGGTGCGGTCTCGCCGACCACGCGGGCGATCGCCAGGGTGACGCCGGTGCCCAGGCCGGCGATCGCCGTCGGGATGACCACCTTGACGATGGTGCGCCACTTCGGCACGCCCAGCGCGTAGGAGGCCTCGCGCAGCTCGTTGGGCACCAGCTTGAGCACCTCCTCGGCCGAGCGGACGACGACCGGGATCATCAGCACCGACAGCGCGATCGCGCCCATGATGCCGAGCCGGACGCCCGGGCCGAGGAAGATCGCGAACAGCGCGTAGGCGAACAGGCCGGCCACGATCGACGGGATGCCGGTCATGACGTCGACCAGGAACGTGATCGCCCGCTTCAGCCGCCCGCGGGCGTACTCGACCAGGAAGACCGCCGTCATCAGGCCGATCGGCACCGAGATCAGCGTGGTCAGCGCCGTGATGATCAGCGTGCCCATGATCGCGTGGTAGGCGCCGCCGCCCTCGCCGACGATGCCGACCAGGGACGAGTTGAAGAACGTGCCGTCCAGCCGCCCGATCCCCCGGCTGACGACCTCCCAGACCAGCGAGACCAGCGGCACCATCGCCAGGCCGAAGGCGCTGACCACCAGACAGGTCACCAGCCGGTCGATGGCCTGCCGGGAGCCCTCCACGGACCGGGTCAGCAGGTACACCGCCAGGGTCCCGAGGACGACGGTGTAGAGCACGAACAGCGCGATGTTGAGGTCGAGCAGCGGCCAGAGCGCGCCCACGACGACGGCGGCGCCGGCGAAGGCGGCCCAGGGCGCCCAGTTCGGCACCCGCCGGGCGCGCTCGCCGCGACGCGGGGTGGGTGCGCTGCTGCCCGTGGGGGCCGGGGCGGTGGAGGTCTGGCTCATCAGTTCGCTCCGGAGAAGTCGGCGCGCCGGTTGACGATCGCGCGGGCCAGCATGTTCACCGCGAGGGTGATCACGAACAGGGCCAGGCCGCTGGCGATCAGCGTGTTGATGTCGATGCCCGAGGACTCGGGGAACTCCAGCGCGATGTTCGCCGCGATGGTCGAGGGGTTGCCGCTGCTGATCAGGTTGAACGTGATGCCGCCGGAGACCGAGAGCACGATGGCCACGGCCATGGTCTCGCCGAGTGCCCGGCCCAGGCCCAGCATCGCGCCGCCGATGACACCCGAGCGGCCGTAGGGGAGGACCGCCATCCGGATCATCTCCCAGCGGGTGGCGCCCAGGGCCAGCGCCGCCTCGCGGTGCAGGCTCGGGACCTGCAGGAACACCTCGCGGGAGATGGCGCTGACGATCGGCAGGATCATCACGGCCAGGACCAGGCCGGCGGTCAGCATGGTCCGCCCGGTGGTCGAGGCGGGACCGGCGAACAGCGGGATGAAGCCGAGGTTGCGCTCGAGCCACTCGTAGAAGGGCACCAGCTTCGGCGCGAGCCAGAAGATGCCCCAGAAGCCGTAGACGATGCTCGGGATCGCCGCGAGCAGGTCGACCAGGTAACCCAGGCCCTGGGCCATCCGCCGCGGCGCGTAGTAGCCGATGAACAGCGCGATGGCCACCGCCAGCGGCGTTGCCACCAGCAGCGCGATGACCGCCGCGAGCAGGGTGCCGAAGACGAGGGGGGCGACGTAGGAGGCCAGGCCGCTCTCGCCGGGGATGTCCTCGGCCGGGGCGGTCAGTGCGGGCACCGCCTCCACGACGAGGAACGCGGCGACCCCGGCGAGGATGACGAGGATGAGGATGCCGGCGCCCTTGGCGGTACCGGCGAAGACCCGGTCGCCGGGACGGCGGACCGACCGTCGCGTCCCGGCGGGGGACGGGGGTGTGGTCCTGGTGCTGCTCACCGCTGCTCCGTGGTGTGTGGGCCGGTGCCTGGGGACCGGGCGGAGGGTGGTTCGGGGAGCCGGCCGGGGCCGGGCCTGCCAACGGCCCGGGGCGCCATCGGGCACCCCGGGCCGTTGCCGGACATCGTCTCTCAGCCGGCCGTCATGGCGTCCACGGCCGTCTGGGCCTGCTCGCGCAGCGCGTCGGAGATCGGCGCGGAACCGGACGCCTCGGCGGCGGCCTGCTGGCCCTCTTCGCTGATCACGTAACCCATGAAGTCGGCCACCAGCTCGGCGGTCTCCTGGTCGTCGTACTGGACGCAGCCGATGTGGTAGCTCACCAGGACGATCGGGTAGTTGCCGGACTCGGCGGTGTCGCGGGCGACCTCGATGGCGAAGTCGTACTCGCCCCGGCCCTCGAGCCGCTCGGAGTTCTCCACGACCGCGGCGGCGGCCTCGGGCGTCGGGGCGACGAACTCCTCGCCCACGCCGATGCTCGCCACGCCCAGGTCGCCGGCCTGCGAGAGGTCGGCGTAGCCGATGGTGCCGTTGCCGCCGCTGACGGCGCTGACGACACCGGAGGTGCCCTGCGCGGCCTCGCCGCCGGGAACCGGCCAGTTGCCGTCGGGCTCGTGGGTCCAGGCCTCGGGTGCGGCCGTGGCCAGGTACTCGGTGAAGTTCTCGGTGGTGCCCGACTCGTCGGAGCGGTTCACCGGGGTGATCGCCAGGTCGGGCAGCGTCACGCCCGGGTTGTCCGCGGCGATCGCCGGGTCGTTCCAGTTGGTGATCTGCTGGTTGAAGATCCCGGCCAGCGTCGCGGGGGAGAGGTTGAGCTCGTCGACACCCTCGAGGTTGTGGATCACCGCGATCGGCGAGATGTAGTTGGGCAGCTCGAAGACCTCGCCACCGGCGCAGCGCTCCTGCGCCGCGGCGAGCTCCTCCTCGTCCAGCGCGGCGTCGGAGCCGGCGAAGTCCGTGCCGCCGGCGATGAACTGCTCGCGGCCACCGCCGGAGCCCACCGGGTCGTAGTTCACGGTCACGCCCGGCTGCACGCTCGAGTAGCCCGCGGTCCAGCCCTGCATGGCGGCCTGCATCGCACTCGAGCCGGCGCCGGCGAGGCTGCCGCTCAGCTCCGTGGAGCCGCCCGTGCTGGTGCTGCCGCCGCCACCGGCACTCTGCTCGTTCGCGGCGCCGCAGGCGGTCAGCGCGAGGGTGCCGACGAGCGCGGTCGAGAGGACGACGGCGCGCGACGTGGTGCTGAGCTTCAAGGAAGGGCCCTTCGACGGTGTGCCCGGGCCTTCTGCCGGGCAGCGCGGAACCAACGGGGACCGACGCTAGGGAGCCGAGGTGGACGCCTCTCGGTGCACCGATGAACGCGAGGTGAACGGTGGCCGAGGCCTGCGTCACGCGCGGTGGACGGCGCTGCGTCCATCCGGTGAACGCGGGCGCGCCGACTGGAAGAGGACCCCCTGACCCTCCACTCGTAGAAGGACCCTCGCCCCGAGCCCTTCGCGAGCTCAGGGCACGCCAGGCGAGGGCCGGGGACCCTGCAGGGGGCCGCCCTCCGGGGTCTCCTCGCGTACACGAGGGTGGGGAGGGCGGGGTCCTCCTTCAGCGGGCGCGGCGCCAGGAGACGTCGACCGCGTGCCGGGTGAACCCGCTGCGCGCGTAGAGGGTCACCGCCGCGGTGTTCTCCTCCTCGACGTAGAGCAGCACCTGGCGCAGCCCGAGGCTCCGCAGGTGGGCGAGCCCCACGTCGGTGAGCGCGCGGCCCAGGCCCAGGCCCTGCGCGTCGGGGTCGATGCCCAGCACGTAGACCTCGCCGACCGCCTCCGGACCCTCGTCGCCGGGTGGGTGGACCTTGGTCCAGTGCGAGCCGAGGAGGGTGCCGCCGGCGTCGGGGTCGCCGCGCCAGGCCAGGAAGAAGCCCGCGGGGTCGAACCACGGCTCGGCCTCGCGCAGCCGCAGGTCGTCGGCGGTCCAGCTGCCCTGCTCCGGGTGCGAGGCGAAGGCGCGGGCGTTGGTGCGCAGCCACGCCTGCTCGTCGCGGCCGGGCCGGAAGGTGCGCACCTGCACGCCCTCCGGCAGCCGCGGCCGCGATCCGGCGTCGACGCCGGCCAGGTCGCGGCGCATCTGCAACAGCACCCGCGCCCGCTCGTACCCGCGAGGCCGCGCCAGTTCGGCCGCCCCGGGCAGGTCGCCGTGGGCCCACACCCGCAGCGGACGGTCCCCGGCCAGCTCCTCGAGGCGGGCCAGCAGCGAGCGGCCGACCCCCTGCCGGCGGGCGCCGGGGGCGACGACCAGCTCGGCCTCGGCGTCCCCGGTGCCGTCCCCGCCCTCGAACCGGGCATAGCCGCTCAGCGTGCCGTCGGCGGCCGTGGCGAGCACGTCGCGACCGCCGGGCGAGCCGCCGTGCTGCAGCCGCAGCTCGGCCTCCTCCGACAGCGGGCGGACGCCGTCGGTCGCGGTCGCCGCGCGCAGCAGCGCGAGGACCGCGTCGACGTCGGCCGGCTCGAGCCGGACGACGTCCCGGACGGCGGGAGCAGCAGCGGACAGGGAGGGCCTCAGACCAGCTCGGTGTCGTTCTGCGCCCGGGCCTCGGCCTCGGCGCGCGCGGCGGCCGCGGTCGCGTCGGCGACCTGCTGGTCGAGCTTGTAGCCCACGTTGCGCACGGTGCCGATCAGGGCCTCGTGCTCGGTGCCGAGCTTGGCCCGCAGCCGGCGCACGTGGACGTCGACGGTGCGGGTGCCGCCGAAGTAGTCGTAGCCCCAGATCTCCTGGAGCAGCTGGGCGCGGGAGAAGACCCGGCCCGGGTGCTGGGCCAGGTACTTCAGCAGCTCGAACTCCTTGTAGGTGAGGTCGAGCGGGCGGCCGCGCAGCTTGGCCGAGTAGCTGTGCTCGTCGATCACCAGCTCGCCGGCCTGGGTCACGCCGCCGTCCGGCCCGTCGGCGGGGGAGGCGGCGGCCAGCCGGCGGGCGGTGGCCCACTTGAGGCGGGCGTCGACCTCGGCCGGGCCGGCGGTGTCGAGCAGGACGTCGTCGATGCCCCAGTCGGCCGACAGCGCGACCAGGCCGCCCTCGGAGAGGACGGCGACCAGCGCGGCGGCGACGCCGGTGGAGGACAGCAGGCTGCAGAGGGTGCGTGCCTGGATGAGGTCGTGCCGGGCGTCGACGAGGACGACGTCACCGGAGTCGCCGTCGAGCAGGCTGGACAGCTCCGGCGCCACCACGCGGACGTGGTGTCCCAGCAGGCCGAGCGCGGGCAGCACCTCGGTCGTGGCCTGACGTGCGGCGGTCATCAGCACGAGTCGCATGACGTCTCCTCAGGGAGCCGGGGACGACGCAGGTCGTCCGGGGGCCCACGACGGCGCTGTCGAAGAGACAGCAGGATAGCCGACGTGTCCCGTTCCTCCCCGTCCGTGACCGGATCGCGATCCGTGACCGTCGACTCGGACGACGGCGTGCGAATGGCCGGGCTCGTCGTCCCCGCGGCGCCCGAGGCCGGGCCGCGGCCGCCGACCTTCGTCGTCGTGCACGGCTTCACCGGCTCGATCACCCGGCCCTCGTTCCGGCGGCTGGCCGGCTGGCTGTGCCGCTTCGGCGAGGTCCGCGGGCACGACGCCCGGGGTCACGGCCGCTCGGGCGGCCGGTCCACGGTCGGCGGCGACCCCGAGGTGCGTGACGTCAACGCCGCGGTCGCCGCCGCGCGGGCCGACGGAGCGCGCGCCGTCGCCACGCTCGGGATGTCCCTGGGCGGCGGGGTGGTGCTGCGCCAGCAGAAGGACCCCGCTGCCCCCCACCGTGGAAGGAGCCCGTCCTCCTCATCCCTCGCAAGCTCGGGACGAGCCTCCAGACGGGGCCGGCGGCGGGACCTGCACCGGGGCCGGTGGTACATCCGTGACACGCCGCCGATGCGGCGGGTGCACTGGCTGCTGGAGGCCCCGCTCGGCCGGCGGGTCGTCGCGCCCCTCTTCCGGCTGCGGCTCGACGACCCCTGGGTGGTGCCGCCGGAGTCCCCGCTGGCGGTGGTCGGCCGCATCACGCCCACCCCGCTGCTGCTCGTGCACGGCGACCGCGACACCTACTTCCCGCTCGAGCACCTGCGCGCCCTGGTCCGGGCGGCGGGCCCGACGACGACGGCCTGGGTGGTCCCCGGGTTCGGACACGCCGAGAGCGGTGCGACGGCCCCGCTCGTCGAGCGGATCGGGCGCTGGGTGTCTGCGACGATCGGACCGTGACGGCGACCGAGGCGGGATCCGGGCTCCCCGCCCGCGCGTGGCACCTGCCGACCGCCGTCGCCGTCGTCGTCGCGACGGCCCTGTTGGTCGGGCTGCCCGCGGTCGCCGGGGAGACCGGCCGGCTCCCGGCGGTCGCCGTCCTGCAGATGGCGCTGGTCGCGGCGTGGGTGCCGGCGACCGGCATCCACGGCCGGGTCGGCGCCCCGGCGCTCGGGCTCGCCGCCGCGGCCGGCGCGGACCTGCTCGTGGCGGTGCCCGCGCGGCCGGAGATCGGCGCGCTGCTCGCCGTCCCGGGCCTGGGCCTGCTCGCCGCGGTGCTGCACCAGATGCTGCGCCGGGCGCCCCGGTCCGACGTCGTCGGCTCGCTGGCCGGTGTCCTGCTGCTGATCACCGCGGTCACGGCCCTGGCCGTCGTGCTGCTCCTGCCCGTCGCCGGGGACGCCACGACCGCGACCACGCCGCTGCTCGTCGTCGGGGCGACGCTGCTCGTGGGCTCGCTGGTCGACCTGCTCCTGCCCCGCCCGGCGGTCGCGGCCGGCGTGCCGCGGGGCGTGCCCGCGCTGGTGCTCGGGGTGCTGGCCGGCGCCGTCGTCGCGGTGGTCGGCTCCGGCGCCGACGACGTGGCCACGGTCCTCGGGGCGCTCGTCGCCGGGCTGACGCTGGGCGCGGTCGCCGCCCTCATCGGCCTGGCCACCGGCTACGTCGTGGCGGCGGGTCCGCGCCGGGCGTGGGCGGCGACCGTGCTGCAGGCGGTGCTGCCCTTCGCCGCGGCCGCGCCCGTGGCGTTCTCCGTCGTCCTGCAGAACGCGCTCTGAGGGCCCGGCCGTGCGCGCCCTGCTGGTGGTCCTGCTGCTCCTCGGCGGCCTGGCGTTCGCCGCCGACCGGGGCGCCGAGGCGCTCGCCGAGGACCGGGTCGCGCAGCTGGTCGCCGAGCGCGGCGGCCTGGCCGGCGAGCCGTCGGTCGAGATCGGGGGCTTCCCCTTCCTGACCCAGGCGATCGGCGGGCGCTACGACGAGGTGCGGGTCTCCCTGTCCGACGCCGACCTGGGCCAGCCCGAGGGCACCCGCGCCGACGTCTCGCTGCGCGGCGTGCAGGTGGCGCTGTCCGACGTCCTGTCCGGATCGGTGCAGGAGGTGCCGGTGGAGGGGATCGACGGGACGGCGACGCTGCCCTATGCCCTGCTCGCCGACGAGCTCGGCCCGGGCACGACCGTGACGCGGGACGGCGAGGGCCTGCGGGTGCAGCGCACCGTGGCGGTCGCCGGCGTGAGCCTGCCGGTCACCGCCACGGGCACCGTGTCGCTCGACGGCGACACCCTGGTCGTCGACGTCGACGAGGCCTCCGGCGCCGGTGTGGACCTGCCGGGGTACCTCGTCGACCAGGTCAGCGACGCCCTCGACCTGCGCTACCGCATCCCGCCGCTGCCCTTCGGCCTGCAGGTCACCGGCGTCGCGCCGGCCGACGACGGCGTGCGGGTGCAGGTCGAGGCGGTCGACACGGTGCTGCGGGGCTGACCGCCCCCCGGCTCCCTCGATCGGGGGAGCCGGAACAGCCGGTGGGCCGGACGGGTTGCTGCCCGACGTGGACCCGATCGGAGCCGGCGCGCTGGGCGTCGCCCTCGCGCTGACGGCCGTCGGGACCTGGTGGCTGCGGAGGAGGGACGGCGCGGTGCGCGGAGCGGACGGCGAGCGGGAGCGGGCGGCGACCGCCGTGCTCGAGGCCCTGGGCGTGCGCCCGGGCGACGCCGACCTGACCGTCGTGCAGTTCTCCACGGCGTTCTGCGGGCCGTGCCGGGCGACCCGGGCCCGGCTGCGGCAGCTGCAGGCCACCCGACCGGGGCTGGCCCACGTCGACGTCGACGCCGTGAGCCACCTCGAGGCCGTCCGCGAGCTCGGTGTCCGGCGCACCCCGACGCTGTTCTACCTCGACCGCGCGGGGCGGCTGCTCGGCCGCAGCAGCGGCGCCCCGCGGTCCGACGAGCTCACCGCGCTGGTGGAGGAGCACGTCGCCCCCGCCGGTGCCCGGGACGGGCGGCAGGTGTGATCCGTTACGCTCACGCCGTGGGCCTCCTGCTGACCAGCCGCCGCACAGTGGACCTGTGCCGCGTCGGCAGCTGCCTGTGTCCGGCCTCCTAGGGCGAGCCCAGCCTCGTCCCGACGTGCCCTGACCGCCGTCCGGAAGCCCCCGCACCCATGCCTCCTGCACACCCCTCGACCGCGCACGAGGTCGACGTCCGTGGCCCGCGGTTCGCCGCCTGGGTCACCAGCGCCGTCCTCGCGTTCGCCCTGCTCACCGGCAGCGGCGCGCTGGTCGCCCTCCAGGCCGCCGTCTTCGCCGTCGGTGCGCTCGCCGGGCTGCGGTACGCCCCCTACGGGGTGCTGTTCCGCGTCCTGGTCGCGCCGCGGCTGGGTCCGGTCCGCGAGCGGGAGCCCGAGGCGCCGCCGCGCTTCGCCCAGCTCGTCGGCCTCGTCTTCGCCGTCGTCGGCGCCGCCGGGTACCTCTCCGGCGCGCCGCTGGTCGGCGCCGTCGCGACCGGCCTCGCGCTGGTGGCGGCCCTGCTCAACGCGGCCACGGGCTTCTGCCTCGGCTGCGAGCTGTACCTGACCGTCCGCCGGGCCCGTCCCGCGCGCACCGCCTGACCGACCGCACACCCACCACAGGAGGGAACACCCCCCATGAGCCGCAACGACGTGCTCGTCTCCGCCGACTGGGCCCAGGAGCACCTCGGCGCCCCGGGCGTCGTCTTCGTCGAGGTCGACGAGGACACCAGCGCCTACGGCAAGGGCCACATCGAGGGCGCGGTGAAGCTGGACTGGAAGACCGACCTCCAGGACCCGCTGCGCCGCGACTTCGTGAACAGGGAGCAGTTCGAGCAGCTGCTCTCGGCCAAGGGCATCAGCAACGACGACACCGTCGTGCTCTACGGCGGCAACAACAACTGGTTCGCCGCCTACGCCTACTGGTACTTCAAGCTCTACGGGCACTCCGACGTCAAGCTGATCGACGGCGGCCGCAAGAAGTGGGAGCTCGACAGCCGCCCGCTGTCGGCCGACGCCGTCCAGCGCCCGGCCACCCAGTACCGCGCCCAGGAGCCGGACAACACGATCCGTGCCTTCCGCGACGAGGTCATCGCCGCGATCGGCCAGAAGAACCTGGTCGACGTCCGCTCGCCCGACGAGTTCGCCGGCAAGCTGGTCGCCCCCGCCCACCTGCCGCAGGAGGGCGCGCAGCGCCCGGGCCACATCCCCAGCGCGGTGAACGTGCCGTGGAGCAAGGCGGCCAACGAGGACGGCACCTTCAAGAGCGACGAGGAGCTGGCCAAGCTCTACGCCGAGGCCGGCCTCGACACCGGCAAGGACACCATCGCCTACTGCCGGATCGGCGAGCGCTCGAGCCACACCTGGTTCGTGCTGCGCGAGCTGCTCGGCCACGAGAACGTCAAGAACTACGACGGCTCCTGGACCGAGTACGGCTCTCTCGTCGGCGTCCCGATCGAGAAGGGGGCCTGAGCATGTGCGGCGCTCCCAAGCAGGGCGGCGCGCTGGCCGGCGTGGACCTGACGACCCAGACGGTCATCCAGGGTCAGGTCTGGCACGACGGCGCCCCGGTCGCCGGGGCCTACGTCCGGCTGCTGGACTCGACCGACGAGTTCACCGCCGAGGTGGTCACCAGTCCGGAGGGCGAGTTCCGCTTCTTCGCCGCCCCGGGTGAGTGGAAGCTCCGCTCCCTGGCCCCGGTCGGCAGGGGTGAGCGCGTCCTCACCGCCGACGTCGGCCTGAACGAGACCACGGTCGCCCTGGACTGAGGACCCCCTGCCCCGCCACGCGTGAGCTCGCGGCGGGACCCTGCAGGGGGCCGCGCGACAGCGCCCCTCTCGCACCGAGCGAGAGGGGCGCTGTCGCGTCTCAGGACATGCCGGGCGGCAGGCGGTTGGGGCCGGCCTCGGGTGGGCGCGGACGGTCCTCGGGGTGGGCCCGGACGGCGACGATCGCGACGTCGTCCGCCCCGGGTTCGGGCAGCATCCGGGCGAGGAGCGTGTCGCAGAGCTCCTCCAGAGGCGTCCGGCCGAGGTCGCGCAGCGCCTCCTGCAGCGCCGCCAGCCCGCTGTCCAGATCGCTGTCCCGCCGCTCGGCCAGGCCGTCGGTGACCAGGAGCAGGGTGGAGTCGTCGGGGACCTCGAGGGTGTGGTCGGCGCGCCGCGCATCGGGGTCGACGCCGAGCATCAGGTCGGGGCGGGTCTCGAGCAGCGTCGTCGAGCCGTCGGGGGCGAGCAGCACGGGCGCGAGGTGACCGGCGTTGCTCCACCGCAGCACGCGGGTGCCGACGACGGGCACGTCCGGGTGGCGCTCGATGCGGGCGAGCACCACGGTCGCCATCGTGCTGACCGCCAGCCCGAGGGCGGCGCGCTCGACGCGGGCCAGCGTCGCCGACGGCGGCTCGTCGTTGTCGTAGGCCAGCGCCCGCAGCAGGCCGCGGAGCTGGCCCATCGCCGCGGCGGCATTGCTGTCGTGGCCGACGACGTCCCCGATGACCAGCATCGTCGCGCCGTCGGGCTGGAGGAACGCGTCGTACCAGTCGCCGCCGACCTGCGCCCCGTGCGCGGCCGGGCGGTACCGCACGGCGACCTGCAGGTGGTCGGGCTCCGGCGGCGGGGTCAGCAGCGCCTGCTGCAGCCGGTCGGAGAGCGCACGCTGCTCGGCGGCCCGCGCGGTCACCCGGCGCAGCTCCGCGGCTTGGCGCCGGGCGGCCTGACGGTCGGTCAGGTCGCGGAAGGAGACCACCACACCGGTCACCACACCGTCCTCCACCGTCGGGACGGCGATCAGCTCGACCGGCACGGGAGTGCCGTCCTTGCGCCAGAACACCTCCTCGTCGGCGGTGACCGGCCGCCCGGTGCGCAGCGCGTGCCAGACCGGGCACTCCTGCTTCGGGTACGGGGAGCCATCGGGCCGGCGGTCGTGGATCACCGCGTGCTGGTCGTGCCCGAGCTGCTCCTCGGCGGCGCGCCCGGTGATGCGCACCGCCGCCGGGTTGACGAACTCGACGCGGCCGTCGGCGTCCAGGCCGTAGATGCCGTCGGCGACGTTGGCCAGCACGCGCTCGTAGCGGGCGAGCGTGCGGGAGAGCAGGGTCTCCACGTCCGAGCGCACCGTGCCGTCCCCACCGTTGCCACGCGCACCCACGGTCCTGTCACCTCCCCGCGTCCGTCCCCGTACCGCTCCGACGTGTCACCCTGCCCCATCGGGGCCCGGTCTCAACCGCGACGTCGCCGACCGGCGCCGTCGTCCCCCCGGACGCGGGTCGAGAGGACGGCCACGAGCGCCAGGACGACGGCCGTCGCGAGCAGCGCGCCTCCGCCGCGGAACGCCGCGGCCACGGCCGCGGAACGCAGGTCGGGCGCGCCACCGGCCGCGCTCAGCCCGCCGACCAGCCCGGCGAGCGCCACGACCACCCAGGGCAGCCACCACCGCGGGCGGTCAGGCGCCGGGACGGCGGGGGTGCGCCGCCACCACCGGGCCAGCCAGACCAGCAGCACCACGCCGCCGAGGACGCCGCCGGCGTAGTCCAGCCAGCGGACGCCGGGCAGCGGCCCCCACGGCTGCGCCAGGCCCGGGACGTGCTCGGCGCCCCAGCGGCCCGGGTGGGTGAACTCGTCGATCAGCACGTGCAGGCCGGCGCCGACGGCCAGGGCGAGCAGCACCAGGCCCACCGCGCGCGCCGACCGCAGCCGGGAGCGCAGCCCCAGCGGGACGCCGGCGAGCCGGCCGCGCAGGCCGGCCGGCGCCGCGGACAGCGCCGCGGGAGCGAGCAGGCCGTGCCACAGCACCCACGCCAGCCCGCCGAGCAGCACGTCGACGGTGCCGACCGCCAGGGCCGTGTGCGTGGCCCACGACAGGGTGAACGGCAGGTAGAAGGGGATGTCGGGCGCGATGCTGCCGGCGACGAGGGCCGAGGCAGGCAGCGGCGTCCGCAGGAACGGCAGCACCGCCGCCGGATGGCTCCCGGTGAACGGCACGCTCCCATCCTGCACAGATGCCGGCAGGAACCGCCCGCGCCGGACGTGTGGCGCGGGTCCTACGGTGGAGCGCATGGTTTCTGCCTGGGTCCTCGTCGCCCTGACGTCGCTCGCGGCGCTCGGCTGCGGGTACGGCGCCGCCCGGCTCGCCCGCCGTCCGCGCGAGGCGCGCCGATGAGCGAGCCCGTGAGCGGCGACACCGAGCTGCCGGTCGCCGACACCGTCGACGTCCGCTCCGGACCGGAGGTCTCCGAGGAGCTGCTCGCCGTCCTCCCGCTGCTCGGCGAGTGGCACGGCGAGGGGCAGGCCGCCGGGGCCGAGGGGGACCACCGCTTCGGCCAGTGGATCCGGTTCAGCCACGACGGCCGTGGCTTCCTCGCCTACGACTCCCGCACCTGGCGGCTCACCGACGACGGGGACGTCGTCGGGCCGGCCGTCCGGGAGTCCGGCTTCTGGCGGCCCCGCGGTGGGGACGACGTCGAGCTGCTGGTCACCAGCCCCGACGGGCTGGTCGAGCTCTACGTCGGCCGGGCCCGGACGACGACCAGCTGGGAGCTGACCTCCGACGTCATCGCCCGCACGCCGGACGCCCCGGAGGTGTCCCGCGCCGTGCGGCTCTACGGCATCGTCGAGGGCGCGCTGATGTACGCCATCGACCGGGCCGCCGGCGACGAGCCGCTGCGGCCCACCATGTCGGCCCGGCTGGAGCGGCTCCGGTGAGCGACACCCCGAGACAGGTCGCCGACCGCTACGTCGACGCCGTCTGCGACCTCGACCCGATCGTCGCGACCTCGCTGGGCACCCGCCCCGGTGACGACCGGCTGCCCGACCCCAGCCCCGCCGGCCTGGAGGCCGAGGCGCAGTTGGCCCGCGACACCCTCGCCGAGCTGGACCGCGTGCTGGCGGCCGACCCGGCCCTGGACGACGACCCGGTCGAGCGGCGCTGCACCCGCCTGCTGCGCGAACGGCTCGGCGCCGAGCTCGACGTGCACGAGGCCGGCGAGGGGCTGCGGGCGCTGTCGAACCTGTTCAGCCCGGTGCACTCCATCCGGCAGGTCTTCCTGCTCATGCCGACGTCCTCGGCGGAGGACTGGGCGGTCGTCGCCCGCCGCATGGCGCGGGTGCCCGAGGCGTACCGCGGCTTCCGCGCGTCGCTGGAGGAGGGCGCCCGGCGCGGCCTGCTCGTGGCCCCGCGCCAGGTGTCGACGGTCGTGGAGCAGCTCGGCGAGTGGCTGTCCGGGCCGTTCTTCGGCGGGTTCGCCGCCGGCGGCCCGGACGCGCTCCGCGGCGAGCTGGACACCGCCGCGCGAGCCGCCGACGGCGCGGTCGCCGAGGTGCGCGACTTCCTCCGCGACGTGTACCTGTCGAAGGCCGAGGGGACGCCGGACGCCGTCGGCCGCGACCGCTACGCCCTGGCCGCCCGCCGCTGGACCGGCTCGGACCTCGGCGCCGGCAACGGGCTGGAGGAGGCGTACGCCTGGGGCTGGGCCGAGCACCGGCGGATCCTCGCCGAGCAGCGGGCCGAGGCCGAGCGGGTGGTGTCCGGCGCGACGCCGATGGAGGCGATGCGCTGGCTGGACGTGCACGGTCCCGCCGTCGAGGGCGTCGAGGCGATCCGCGCGCGGCTGCAGACGATGATGGACGACGCGATCGCCGCCCTGGACGGCGTCCACTTCGACCTCGCCGAGCCGGTCCGCCGGGTCGAGGCGATGATCGCGCCCTCGGGCAGCGCCGCCGCCCCGTACTACACGCGGCCGGCGCAGGACTTCTCCCGTCCCGGCCGCACCTGGCTGCCGACCCTGGGTCGGGAGCGCTTCCCGCTGTGGGACCTGACCTCAATCTGGTACCACGAGGGCGTCCCGGGCCACCACCTGCAGCTGGCCTAGTGGGCGTACGTCTCCGGGCAGCTGTCGACGTACCAGACGTCGCTGGGCTCGGTCAGCGCGAACGTCGAGGGCTGGGCGCTGTACGCCGAGCGGCTCATGGACGAGCTCGGGTACTTCACCGACCCGGGCACGCGGCTGGGCTACCTCGACGCCCAGCAGCTGCGCGCGGTGCGGGTGGTCATCGACATCGGCATGCACCTCGGGCTGCCCGTGCCGGACGACGCCGAGGGCGCTCTCGCCGGGCACCGCGGGCAACCGTGGACGCCGGAGCTCGCCCGCGCCTTCCTCGGTGAGCACAGCGGTGCCACGCCGGCCTTCCTCGACAGCGAGCTGGTCCGCTACCTGGGGCTGCCCGGGCAGGCGATCAGCTACAAGCTCGGGGAGCGCGCCTGGCTGGAGGGCCGGGAGGCCGCCCGCCGCGCCCGGGGGGACGCGTTCGACCGCAAGGCCTGGCACATGGCCGCGCTGTCGCAGGGCTCGCTGGGTCTCGACGACCTGGCCGCGGAGCTCGCCGTCCTCTAGGAGCCTGCTGAACAAGTAGGGCGGGCAGGCTGCCATCAATGACCGTCGAGCGGCAGATCGGTCACAACCCTGGGGTTGGACAACGAGGTCGGCCT
>NZ_NVPT01000118.1 GCF_002802985.1 Geodermatophilus chilensis
CTGCTCACCCACACCTCCGGGCTCACCTACGGCTTCCACCACGCCCACCCGGTCGACGCGATGTACCGGGCCGCCGGGCACGAGTGGGGCACCCCCGCCTCCGCAGTCCGACCTGCTCACCGACCCCGGGCGCGTCGCTGCGGCGCGGCGACTGCTCGCCGAGGCGTCCCCGGGGGTCCACGACCGGCTCGCCGAGCTCGCCGCGCGGCTGACGCAGGCCCCGGCGGCGCTGGTGTGCCTGGTCACCGACGTCGAGGTGCCCGTGGGGTCCTGTGGCCTGGCGGCGTCGGTGGTCGGGGGCCCGCTGCCCCTCGAGGGCTCCCCGTGCGCGGTGACCGTCGAGCTGGGCGTCCCCGTCGTCGTCCCGGACGCGGCGCAGGACGAGCGGCTGGCCGCGCTGCCCGCTGCGGTCGACGGGACGCTCGTCGCCTACCTCGGCGTCCCCCTGCGCGCCCGGTCCGGGCAGGTCGTGGGCGCGCTGGCGGTGTTCGACGGCGTCCGGCGGGACTGGTCGCCGGACCAGGTCGTCCCGCTCGAGCAGCTGGCCGCCTCGGTGGTGGCCGAGCTGGAGCTGTCCGCGGCCCGGTCGGCCGCGGACGCCTCCCTGATGCGCCTGGAGCTGGCGCTGGAGGCCAGCGCGGTGGGCACCTGGGAGGTCGACCTGCGGGGCGGCACCATCGACTGGGACGAGCGCTGCGCGGCGATCTTCGGCTACGACTCCACCGTCCGCATGGGCCTGGACCGGCTGTTCGACCAGCACGTGCACCCCGACGACCGCGCGCGGACGCAGGAGGAGATGCAGGCCGCGGTCGACGCGCTGGCGCAGTACACGGTCGAGCTGCGGGTCCTGCGCACCGACGGCGCGGTGCGCTGGACGGTCAGCCGCGGCCGGGTCCTGGCCGGACCGGACGGCGCGCCGCGGCGGATCGTGGGCACGGTCGTCGACGTCACCGAGGCCCACGAGCAGGCCGACCGGGAGCTCGACGCGATCCGCCGGGCCGCCGCGATCGCCGAGGTCGCCGCCGAGCTGGCCGGCGCCACGCAGGTCACCCAGCTCGCCGAGATCGCGCTGCGCGCCGCCACCGTGCTGGGGGCGGAGTCGATCGGACTGGCGGTGTTCGACCCGCGCGACGACCAGCTGTACCTGCACCTGACCCGCCGCATCGTCGACTCCGTGGCCAGCGCGGCCGACGTCCAGCTGCCGGCCGGCGGGGTGCTGACGCCGTTGGACGACGAGCTGCCCACCCAGTGGGTCGCCCGGCACGGCGAGCCGCTGCTGTTCCCCGACGCGGCCGCGGCCGAGGCCCGCTTCCCCCGGATGGCGGAGATCAACGCGGTCCTCGGCAGCCGGGCGCTGGCCGCCCTGCCGCTGCGGGTCGAGGGCCGGCTGCTCGGCGCCTTCGTCGTCGTGTGGACCACCGACCACGCGTTCAGCGACCGCGACGTCGAGCTGCTGGAGGGCCTCACCGCACAGATCGCGCTGACCGCCTCCCGGCTGCGGGCCGACGTCGTGCGCGCCGACGCGGTGGCCGCGATGACCGCGGCGACCGCCGGTCTGCAGCTGCTCGCCGACGCCGGCCGGGTGCTGTCGGGGACGCTGGAGATCACCCGGCAGGTCGGCCAGCTCGCCGACGTCGTCGTCCCCACCCTGGCCGACTGGTGCTGGCTGGTGGTCACCGACGAGCAGGGCCGGCTGCACGAGATGGCCTCCGCGCACCGCGACCCCGAGCTGCGCGCCGAGCTGGAGCTGTACGTGCACTCGATGGTCGCGGTGATGACCGAGGAGGCCGCTGCGTCGGTGGTCACCCGCACCGGCCGCCCGCTCGTGCTGCCCCGGATCGACGCCGCGCGGATCGAGCGGGTCATCCCCGAGCCGGCGACCCGCGAGCTGCTGGGCCGGCTGGGCCTGGCCTCGGGTGTGATCGTGCCGCTGGTGGCCCGCGGGCAGTCCCTCGGCGCCCTGGGCCTGTTCAACGGGGAGGAGCGGGGGCCGCACACGCCGGCCGAGGTGGAGACCGCGGTGGAGGTGGGCCGCCGGGCCGGCCTGGCACTGCACCACGCCCGCCTCTACGGCCAGCAGCGGGCGCTGGCGGGGGCGCTGCAGCACAGCATGCTCACCGCCCCGCCGGAGCCGGCCCACTGCGAGATCGTCGTCCGGTACGTGCCCGCCGCGGAGGGCGCGGAGATCGGCGGCGACTGGTACGACGCGTTCCTCGAGCCCGACGGGGCCACCGTGCTGGCCATCGGCGACGTCGTCGGCCACGACGTCGGGGCCGCCGCGGCGATGGGCCAGCTGCGCGGGCTGCTGCGCGGGATCAGCTACTCCAGCGGCGCCCCGCCGGCGCAGGTGCTGACCCAGGTCGACCGCGCCGTCCGCGGGCTGGGGCTGGACACGATGGCCACGGCGCTGGTCGCCCGCCTCGAGCAGGGGGACGACGACCTGCGTGCCGACCGCACGCTGCTGCGCTGGGCCAGCGCCGGCCACCCGCCGCCGATGCTGCTCCTGCCCGACGGGCGGGTGCAGGTGCTCGGCGACGACCTGCCCGACCTGCTGCTCGGCGTCGACCCGTCGGTGGAGCGGCACGAGCGGGTCGCCGTCCTCCCCGCGGGCAGCACGGTGTTCCTGCACACCGACGGGCTGGTCGAGCGCCGTGACCGCGACATCGACACCGGCACCGCTGCGCTGGTGGCCGTGCTGGCCGAGTACGCCACGCTGCCGCTGGCCGACCTGTGCGACCGGGTGCTCGAACGGCTGTTCCTGCCCGACGCCGAGGACGACGTCGCGCTGCTCGCCGTCCGGCTGACCCCTCCGGCCTGAACGAGGACCCCGTCCTCCCCGGCCCTCGCAGGCTCGGGGCGGGACCCGGGACGGGGCCGAGCCGCGGGTTCAGGTCCGGTCGCGGCGGCGCCAGCGGGTGGGGCGCCCGGCCCGCACCCGCAGCAGCCGCCGGCGGGCCCGGCCGGGCAGGTCGACGGCCACCGGGGCCTCCCAGCCGCGCCACACCGAGAGCACGCGCAGCGCGGCGACCAGCACGATGACCAGCGCGGCCACCGGGATCGGGTCGAGGCCGACCGGGCCGGCGAGCACGGTGAGCGCGATGGCCCCCAGCAGGGCGGCGACCGCGTTGTACGGGCCGGGCTGCACGATGTCGGCGCGCTGGGCCAGCAGCACGTCGCGGATCACCGCCCCGCCGACCGCGGTCACCGTGCCGACGAAGACCACGCTGGCGCTGGGCAGGGCGGCCAGCTGCGCCTTCTGGGCGCCGATGACGGTGAAGAAGCCGAGCGTGACGGCGTCGAGGACCACCAGCAGGCCGGTCAGCCGGGACAGCCAGCCGGAGAAGTAGAACGTCACCGCCGCGGTGATGGCCACCGTGGTCAGGTAGGCGGGGTTGGTCAGCGCGACCGGCGGCAGGTCGCCGAGCAGCACGTCGCGCACCAGCCCGCCGCCGAGCCCGCCGCTGAAGGCCAGCAGCAGCACACCGGAGACGGCGAACCCCTCGCGGGCGGCGAGCAGCCCGCCGGTCAGCGCGCCGATCACGATCGCGGCGAGGTCGACCGGCGCCGGCACCCGCAGCGCCTCGGCGGCGGCCAGGATCTCCACGGCGGCATCCTCCCGCGCCGTCCGGCGTCCCGGGCGCGGCCTCCGTCGTCCTCCCGCGGTCCGGTGACCACGGGGTCGTGGCACGCGCCGCCGGCGTGTCGAGGCGTGTCGGCGGCACCGACCCCGTGATCGACACGGTGGGGGAGGTCGCCGCTGCCGGTGACAGCAGGGCGAGGACACGGTTGGCTGACGGCTCCACCCGCCGCTCACCTGGAGGTCGCCGTGCCCGTACGCCCGCCGGACGAGAACGAGGTGGCCGCGCTCGCGGCCAGCTACGGCATGCATCCCAGCCCCGAGGAGGTGGCCGCCTACACACCGATCGTCGCGGCCTTCCTCAGCTCCTACGACGCGGTCGAGGAGCTCTACGCCGGGATCGCCCCGCAGCCGCCCGCCGACCGGCCGAGCACCCGTCCCGCCGAGGCCGACAACCCGCTGGGCGCCTGGTACGTGACCACCGAGATCCGCGGTGCCGCGAAGGGGCCGCTGGCCGGCCGGACCGTGGCGGTCAAGGACAACGTCGAGGTCGCCGGCCTCCCGATGATGAACGGCTCGCACACCGTCGAGGGGTTCGTCCCCCGGGAGGACGCCACCGTCGTCACCCGCCTGCTCGAGGCCGGCGCGACGATCACCGGCAAGGCCGTCTGCGAGGACCTCTGCTTCTCCGGCGGCAGCCACCCTCCGTCACCGGTCCGGTGCGCAACCCGTGGGACCCGTCCCGCACGACCGGCGGCAGCTCCAGCGGCAGCGCCGCGCTCGTCGCGTCCGGGGAGGTGGACCTCGCCCTCGGCGGGGACCAGGGCGGCTCGGTCCGCATGCCCGCGGCCTTCTCCGGGATCGTCGGCCACAAGCCCACGCACGGGCTGGTGCCCTACACCGGCGCGTTCCCGATCGAGCTGACCCTCGACCACCTGGGCCCGATGACCCGCACGGTCGCCGACGCCGCAGCGATGCTCGACGTCCTCGCCGGCCGGGACGGCAACGACCCGCGCCAGCCCGCCGACCTGGTGCCCGAGCAGTACGCCGCCGCGCTCGGCGGGGACGTCGCGGGGGCTGCGGGTCGGGGTCGTCACCCAGGGCTTCGACTGGGCGGAGCTCTCCGAGGCCGGCGTCGACGACACCGTCCGGGCGGCCGCCGGTCGGCTGCGGGAGCTCGGCATCGAGGTGGTGGACGTCGACCTGCCCTGGCACCGGCACGCGCTGCACGTCTGGAACGTCATCGCGACCGACGGCGCCACGGTGCAGATGATCGGAGGCAACGGCTACGGCTGGAACTACGAGGGCCGCTACGACCCCGAGCTGATCGCCCACTACGGCCGCCGGCGGCGCGAGGTGGTCGACCGGTGGTCGCCGACCGTGACGGCGGTGGCGCTGGCCGGCCGCTGGTCGTACGAGCGGGAGCAGACCCGGCACTACGCGATGGCGCAGAACCTGGCCACCGAGGTGCGCCGCCGGTACGACACCGCGCTGGCCGACGTCGACCTGCTGGTGATGCCGACCGTGCCGATGGTCGCCCCGGAGATCCCGGCGCCGGACGACCCGCTGGAGACCCGGGTGGCCCGCGCGCTGGAGATGATCGTCAACTGCGCGCCGTTCGACGTCAGCGGGCACCCCGCCACGAGCGTCCCGGCCGGGCTCTCGCAGGGACTGCCGGTCGGCATGATGCTGATCGGCCGCCGGTTCGAGGACACCACCCCGCTGAGGGTCGCGCACGCCTTCGAGCAGCTGGTCGGCGGGTTCCCGCAGCCTCCCGCCCGCTGACGCCCTCGGCCTCGATCATCGGCGGGTGGCTGCCCGACACGCCGTCGGGCGCAGCCACCCGCCGATGATCGAGGCGGCCCCTGGAGGACGGGTCCTCCTACTGGCCGGGCGGGACCTCCACCGAGGTCGCCGTCCCCCGGCGCAGCTCGGCGTCGCGGCTGGCCATCGCCTCCTGGCGGTCGGCCTCCTCGCACAGGATCGCCGCCCCCTTCCAGTCCTCCGGGATCGCGAAGGCGTCGACCAGCGTGACCATGTGCGGGCGCAGGTCGCTGAGCAGCGTGTTCACCGTCGCGGTGAGCGCCTTGGAGCGGTTCGGGGTCAGCCGGCCGTGCTCGAGGAACCAGGCCCGGTCGGCCTCGATGGTGGTGAGCGCGTACAGGTCGCAGACGCGCTCGAGCAGGGCCCTCGCGCCGGCGTCGGTCGTCCGCTCGATGCCGGCCACGAAGGCCTCCAGCACGACGCGGTCGACGTGCGCCTGCGCGGTCTTCAGGACGTGGTCCTGGACGTCGTTGAAGACGTCGAAGGGCCGGGCCCCCGGGGTCTCGGCGCCGCGGCGCAGCCGCCGGATCGCGCCCTCGAGCACGTGCTTCTCGCGGTCCTCGAGCATCTTCAGCTGCCAGCCGCGGTCGAGCAGCGGCACCTCGTCGTCCCGGCCGGGGACGGCGTCGACGAGCCGGGCGATCAGCCCGCGGGCCGCCGTCCGCTCCAGCACGGTCTCGCGGACCATGTCGGCGATGAAGCCGACCTTGCCCCAGCCGTCGAGGGAGCCGAAGGCGTCGCGGTAGCCGGTGAGCAGGCCCTTGGCGACCAGCTGCAGCAGGACGGTGTTGTCGCCCTCGAAGGTGGTGAAGACGTCGGTGTCGGCCTTGAGGTGCGGCAGCCGGTTCTCCTGCAGGTAGCCCGCACCGCCGCAGGCCTCGCGGGCCATCTGGATGGTCCGCGTGGCGTGCCAGGTCTGGGCGGCCTTGAGCCCCGCGGCGCGGGACTCCAGCTCCCGCTGCGCGCCCTCGTCGAGGTCCTCCGCGCCCTGGACGTCGTGCATGGTGCCGACGAGCTCCTCCTGCGCGAAGGAGTACGCGTAGGTGGTGGCCAGGGCCGGCAGCAGCTTGCGCTGGTGCACGAGGTAGTCGTTGAGCAGGATCTCCCGGTCGGCGCCCGGCGCGGCGAACTGCCGGCGGGTCTCGCCGTAGCGGACGGCGATGTCGAGGGCGAGCTTCGTCGCCGCCGCCGCGGAGCCGCCGACGCTCACCCGGCCGCGCACGAGGGTGCCGAGCATGGTGAAGAAGCGGCGGGTCTCGTTCTCGATCGAGCTGGTGTACGTGCCGTCCTCGGCGACCTGGCCGTACCGGTCGAGCAGCATGTCCCGCGGCACGGTCACGTGGTCGAAGGTCAGCCGGCCGTTGTCGACACCGAGCAGGCCCGCCTTGGGACCGTCGTCGCCGATCGTCACGCCGGGCATCGGGTCGCCCTGCTCGTCGCGGATCGGCACCAGCCAGGCGTGCACGCCGTGCTTCTCGCCCTTCGTCACCAGCTGGGCGAAGACGACCGCCATCCGCCCGTCCTTGGCGGCGTTGCCGATGTAGTCCTTGCGCGCGGCCTCGTGCGGCGTGTGCAGGTCGAAGGTCTGCGTCTCGGGGTCGTAGGTGCACGTCGTCCGCAGCTGCTGGACGTCGGAGCCGTGCCCGGTCTCGGTCATGGCGAAGCAGCCGGGCAGGTCGAAGCTCATGATGTCGCGCAGGTACGCGTCGTGGTGCCGCTCGGTGCCCAGCGCCTGGACGGCGCCGCCGAACAACCCCCACTGGACGCCGGCCTTGACCATCAGCGACAGGTCGGTGAAGGCCAGCATCTCGATCGCGGTGACCGAGCCGCCGGCGTCCCCCTCGCCGCCGTGCTCCTTGGGGAAGCCGAGGACCACCCGGCCGGACTCGGCGATCTTCCGCGCCATCCGGGTGACCCGCTCGCGCGCCTCCTGCAGGGTCTCGCCGTAGGCCGGCAGCAGGTCCGGGTCGTGCAGGTTCTCCCGCGCGTCGCGGCGCACGTGGCCCCAGCGGCCGTCGAGCACCTCGGTGAGCGCCTTCGGGTCCACCGCGGGCGGCAGGCTCGTCGTCACAGTTCCTCCTCCTTGCTGCTACGGGTCACGACGCCGGACAGTCCGGCCCAGGCGAGGTCGGTCAGGTGCGCGGCGAGTTCGGCGCGGGGCATCGGGCGGTCGGCCTGCAGCCACCAGTCGGCGGCCGAGCGGATGAGGCCGACCAGACCGTGGCCCCACGGGAGCGCGGCGGCGGGGTCGCGGTCGGCCTGCTCCAGGGCGACGGCGACCAGCGCGGCCGCCTGGTCGCCGACCAGGTGGGACAGGTTGGCGATCGGATCGCTGTCGGCCGGGCGCTCCGGCGCCTGGACGACGAACCGGTAGAGCTCGGGGTCGGCCTCCAGGAACGCCAGGTAGGTCTCGACGGCGGCGGCCACCATCTGCCGCGGCTCGCGGGTGCTCTCCATCGCCTCGCGCAGGCGCGTGGTGAGGGAGGCGGCCACCCGGGCGCAGACGGCGACGTGCAGCTCGGTGCGGTCGGCGAAGTGCCGGTAGACGACGGTCTTGCTGGTGCCGGCGGCGGTGGCGATCTCGTCCATGCCGACACCGGCGCCGTGCCGGCCGACCGCGGCGATGGTGGCGTCGACCAGCTGCTCGCGGCGGGCCCGGCGGTGCTCGTCCCACCGCGAGTCGCGGCGGTCCCGCCTCGACCTCTCGGCTTTCACGACACCGACAGTACCTGATACCGTGGGTTGCAGACACTTCTCGGGGCGGTGCCGTGCCGTCCCTGCCCCCATCCAGTGATCCGGAGGATCCCGATGGCTCCGCAGACCCGGAAGGCCGCGATCGTCGGCGGCAACCGCATCCCCTTCGCCCGCTCGAACTCCGCGTACGCGCAGGCGTCGAACCAGGACATGCTCACCGCGACGCTGGACGGGCTGGTGGCCCGCTTCGGGCTGCAGGGCCGGCGGGTCGGCGAGGTCGTGGCCGGCGCGGTGCTCAAGCACTCGCGCGACTTCAACCTGACCCGCGAGGCGGTGCTGGGCTCGCGGCTGTCGGCGGCCACCCCGGCCTACGACGTCCAGCAGGCCTGCGGCACCGGGCTGGAGGCCGCCGTCCTGGTCGCCAACAAGATCGCCCTGGGGCAGATCGAGTCCGGCATCGCCGGCGGCGTCGACACCACCTCCGACGCCCCGCTGGCGGTGGGCGACGACCTGCGCCGCGCGCTGATCAGTCTGAACAACGCGAAGACCGTGGGGGACCGCCTCAAGGCGCTCGCGCGCATCCGCCCGGGCTCGCTGGTGCCCGAGATCCCGCGCAACGCCGAGCCGCGCACCGGCCTGGCGATGGGCGAGCACCAGGCGATCACCGCCAGGGAGTGGGAGATCAGCCGCGAGGCCCAGGACGAGCTGACCGTCCGCTCGCACCAGAACCTGGCGGCCGCCTATGAGCGCGGCTTCTTCGACGACCTGGTCACCCCCTACCTGGGCCTGACCCGCGACGAGAACCTCCGGCCGGACACCTCGGTGGAGAAGCTGGCGAAGCTGAAGCCGGCGTTCGGCGGCGAGACCGGCACGATGACGGCGGGCAACTCGACGCCGCTGTCCGACGGCGCCTCCGCCGTCCTGCTGGCCTCCGACGAGTGGGCCGCCGAGCACGGCCTGCCGGTGCTGGCCCACCTCGTCGACGCGCAGACCGCCGCCGTCGACTACGTGCACGGGGGCGAGGGCCTGCTGATGGCCCCCGCGTACGCCGTCCCGGTGCTGCTGGCCCGCAACGGCCTGACGCTGCAGGACTTCGACTACTACGAGATCCACGAGGCGTTCGCCTCGACGGTGCTCGCCACGCTGAAGGCCTGGGAGGACCCGGCGTTCTGCAAGGAACGGCTCGGCCTGGACACCCCGGTGGGCGCCGTCGACCGGTCGAAGCTCAACGTCAACGGCTCGTCGCTGGCGGCCGGCCACCCGTTCGCCGCCACCGGCGGGCGGATCGTCGCCTCGCTGGCCAAGCAGCTGCACGAGGCGGGGCCGGGCAAGCGCGGCCTGATCTCCATCTGCGCGGCCGGCGGCCAGGGCGTCGTCGCGATCCTCGAGTCCTGACCCCTCCCTTCGGCTCCTGACCCTCCTCGGCGATTTCCGCGGAAATCGCCGGCTACAGAGAGGACACCCTCCCGTGAGTGACTGGTACCGCGACTTCGCCAACTCCGGCGTCGGCTCGACCCTGGTCAAGCAGCTCGGCCTGCCCCGACCGGCCGTGCTGCGCCGCTACGAACCCGGCGCACCGCTGCTGCCCGGCCCGGCCGTGGTCGGCACGGCCGGCGAGGGCCGGCTGCACAAGACCCTGACCCGCGTGCTCGAGGACGTCGGCGTCCCCGTGCTCTCCGCGGTCGACGCCGACGGCGAGCGCTTGGGCGCCGTGCTGCTCGACGCCACCGGCGTGACGGGCCCGACCGACCTCGCCGCGGCGCGCGACGTCCTCGCCCCGGCGGTCAAGCGGCTCGGTCCGTCCGGTCGGGTGCTCGTGCTCGCCGCCCCGCCGTCGGACGCCGACTCCCCGGCCCAGGCCGCCGCCCGGCAGGCGCTCGAGGGCCTGGTCCGCTCGGTGGCCAAGGAGCTGCGCGACGGCGGGACGGCGAACCTGCTGTTCGTGCCCGCCGACGCCGAGGCCTCCGTCCCCGGCCCGGTGCGCTTCTTCCTCTCCGGCCGCTCGGCCTACGTCGACGGCCAGGTGGTCACGCTGACCGCCGCCGACGTCCCGGGCGGCGAGGACGAGGAGCGCCCGCTGGCCGGCCAGGTCGCCGTGGTCACCGGGGCCGCGCGCGGCATCGGCGCGTCGATCGCCCGGGTGATGGCCCGCGACGGGGCGCACGTGGTCGCCGTCGACGTCCCCGCCGCCGGACAGTCGCTCGCCGAGGTGGCCAACGAGATCGGCGGGACAGCGTTCCAGCTCGACATCACCGCGGCCGACGCCGCGCAGCGGCTGATCGGGCACCTGCGCGAGCGGCACGGCGGGGTGGACGTCGTCGTCCACAACGCCGGCATCACCCGCGACAAGCTGCTGGTCAACATGGACGCCGCCCGCTGGGACTCGGTCCTGGCGGTGAACCTGCAGGCGCAGCTGGACCTCACCCAGGCGCTGCTCGACGCCGAGGGCCTGCTGGGGTCCGGCGCCCGGGTGGTCGGCGTGAGCTCGCAGTCGGGCATCGCCGGCAACCGCGGTCAGACGAACTACGCGGCGTCCAAGGCCGGCGTCATCGGCATGGTGCGGGCGTGGGCGCCGACGTTCGCCGAGCGCGGGGCCACCATCAACGCGGTCGCGCCGGGCTTCATCGTCACCGAGATGACGGCGAAGATGCCCTTCGGCACCCGCGAGATCGGCTCGCGGATCAACTCGCTGCAGCAGGGCGGCCTGCCGGTCGACGTCGCCGAGACGATCGCCTGGCTCTCGCAGCCCACCGCCGCCGGCGTGAACGGCCAGGTCGTGCGGGTGTGCGGCCAGTCCTTCCTGGGGGCGTGATGGCCCGCACCGTGCTGGAGGCGGCGCCGTCGATGCCGGCGCTGTTCGCGAGGGCCGCGGTCACCGCGCGCGGCCGCGGCGGTGACCTGCCCGACACCCGGCTGGCCCGCACCGGCGTCCGCGTCGAGGCCGCCGACCTGGCCGCCTACGACCGGGTCTGCGCCTTCCCGCTGGCCGACACGCTCCCCGCCACGTACCCGCACATGCTGACGTTCCCGCTGCAGCTGGCGCTGATGAGCGACCGGTCGTTCCCGCTGGCGCTCCCCGGCCTGGTGCACGTGCGCAACCGGGTCGAGGTGCTGCGGCCGGTCCGGGCCGACGAGGCCCTCGACCTGGAGGTGTGGGCCGAGCGGTTCGCCCGGCATCCCCGCGGGGCGACCGTCGACCTGTGCGCGTCGGTCTCGGCCGGCGGCGGCGAGGTGTGGCGGTCGCGGTCGACCTACCTGGCGCGCGGCGCGAGGGCGCCGGAGGGCGCGCCGGACTCCGACCTCTCGGTGTCGGTCGGCGACCTGGCGCGACCCGCCGCCACCTGGCGGGTGCCCCACGACGCCGGTCGCCGCTACGCGCGGGTCTCCGGCGACGTGAACCCCATCCACCTCTCCGGGCTGACCGCCAAGGCGTTCGGCTTCAAGCGGGCCATCGCGCACGGCATGTGGGCCAAGGCCCGGGCGCTCGCGGCGCTGTCGGGCCGGCTGCCCGACGCGATGGTGGTCGACGTGGTGTTCAGGAAGCCGCTGTTCCTGCCCTCGACGGTCACGCTCGCAACCGCGCCCGTGGACGGCGGCTGGGACCTGGCCGTCCGCAACGAGAAGTCGGGCGCCGACCACCTGCTGGGGACCGTCCGCCCGCTGCCGTGACCATCGGCGGATGGCTGCCCGACACACCGACGGGAGCCGCCACCCGCCGATGATCGCGTTCGAGGCGAACGGGGGCCGGCCGCGCACTCAGCCGATCGGGACCGACCCGGTCGGCACGTCGTCGGAGAGCGGTGCCCGGGGGTGGCGGCGCAGGTGCCGCGGGGAGTGGGCAGCGACGCGCAGCCGCCCCCCGCCGTAGGACGCCCCGCCGTGCAGCACCCGCGCGCTGAGCGCGAGCCACGCACAGGTCCCGCGCTCGAGCACCCAGACCGGGGCCCACAGCGCGGCGGTGGGCGGGAAGGCCGTCCGGCCGGAGCCCCGTCGGCGGCCCACCTCCGCCGTGGCGACCACCGCGAGGACGGCCAGGGTCGGCCGTCGCAGGCGGCGTCGCGCCAACGCGTGCAGCAGGAACGGCCAGACGGCGAGGTCACCGGCCAGCCGCCAGGGCTGGGCCAGGTCGTCGTAGGCCTGGCGCACCCGCTGGGACCAGAAGTGCGTGGCGCTGGGCGGCCGGCGGACCACGAAGACGTCGTCGGCCCGGACCTCGGTGCCGCCGGCGGCCCGTACGGTCCGCAACATCTCCAGGTTCTCGAACAGCACGTCGCCGTCGTAGCCGCCCATGGCCAGGAAGGTGCTGCGCCGCAGCCCGAACGTCCCCGGGTAGTCGGCCCAGAGGGCGCGGTTGAGGAGGGTCCGCCCGGTGTCCCAGTGGGCGTGCCAGGGCATCGGGGAGAAGACGTTCTGCGGCCGGACGACGTCGGCGCGGTGCAGGAGCCCGAGCACCCGCTCCAGGGCCGGCCGGTCGTAACGGACGTCGTCGTCGGCGATCACCACCCGCTCGCTGCGGGCGGCGCGGACACCGGTCACCACCCCGGCCACCTTGCCGTTGGCCCCAGGCCAGGGCTCCGGTCGGAGGTGGTGGACCAGGCCGGTCCACGCCTGCGCGTGCGCGGCGAAGAGCTCCGGCGGTGACCCGTCCACCACGGTGACCCGGATCCAGCGGCACAGCTGCTCCAGGTAGGCCGTCAGGTCGGCCAGCTCTGCGTCGTCGTCCCACCTCAGCGGGAGGACGTACTCCCCGTCCAGGGCCGGCTCCCTCATGCGGCGTCGGGGACGGGGATCGGGGCGCGCAGGGAGCTGCGCCCGGCCGACCACGCGCCCAGCAGTGCGCCGGCCAACAGTCGGTCCAGCTCCAGCGCCGTACCCGCCCCGAACAGCAGGTCGGGGACGAGGGCGGGCTCGTCCTCGGCGAGGGCGCCGCACAGGTCGTGCGCGGCGAGCTGCTCGTGGACGGCGTCGGCCTCGACGTGCTCGTCGAAGAACCAGGTCGCCTCGCCGTCCAGCCCCAGGCGGCGCAGTCCGTCGCCGTAGCGCCGGTTGGGCAGGGTGGAGGTCATCTCGTAGGCGGCCAGGTGCCCCACGACGGCTCCGCGCAGCCGCCGCTGCAGCCCGAACAGCGACATGGCGTTGACCCAGGCCAGGGTCAGCGCCGGCACCCGGTCCACGTGCACGCCGTGGGTGTCGTCGAGACCCATGACACGCATCGTGCGGGCGAACAGCGCTGCGTGCACCCGCTCGGCGTGCCCTCCGCCGTACTCGTCGACCTGGACCTCGGCCAGGGCCGCCTTGGGTCGACCGGTGAGCCGGGGGATGGCCCAGGTGTGCGGGTCGGCCTCCTTGAGCTGGTACACCGACCGGTGCACGAGGAACTCGCGGAACTGCTCGGCGGACGCCTCCCTGGCCAGGAACGCCGACAGCGGCGGGCCGTCGTCGGCCGCCACCAGGTCGGAGAGCGCCTGCGCCACCTCGGCCGCGGAAGCCGCCGGCAGGTCAGGGAGCCGCACCCGGGCGCGCAGGGCTCGCTCGAACACCCTCTCCAGGACGGCGCGGGCGGCCAGCAGGTCCGGCGACCACTCCCACGCCGGGTCCACGCCGTCGAACCCCTGGTAGTGCAGCTCGTAGAGGACGTACAGCGACAGTTGGAGGTCCTCGTGCCCGAGCGGCTCCCCGCCGGCCGCGACCAGGTCGCGAGCCCGGTCGGCCAGGTCCGGCAGTGGCTGCGGAGTGTGGAGGAGGGCGGCGGCGAGCGCACGGCTCAGCCCGCCGCGGGGGATCGGGAGGTGCACGGCGTCCTCCGGTCCACGTCTCCGCTGTGCGGCGACCCGCGCGGCTGTGCTCGCCGCTGCCGGACAGGACCTCCAGCGGACACCGGCCGGACGAGCCGCGCAACTCAGTGCTGCGCGCTACCGGCCCGGGCGGCCAGCGCGGTAGACGGCGACGTAGCCGGTGCTGTCGTCGGTGAAGGGACGGCGGTCCCAGTCCTCCCAGCGGGCCTCCAGGTGCAGGCCGGCCAGGCGAGCCATGAGGTCGAGCTCGGCCGGCCACACGTACCGGTGGTTCGCCGGCAGCAGCCGCACGCCGACGGCGGTGAAGGCCAGCTTGGTCGTCGTCATCCGCTGCTCCGCCGGGTGCAGCTCGGCGACGTCGATGACCACCTGGCGATCGCCGACCTCGTGCACCCGGACCGCACGCCGGCGGCGGAACTCGCCGACGTCGGGCACCCAGTTCTCCACCACGAAGGCGCCCCCGGGCTCGAGGTGGGCCGCGGCGTTGGCGAAGGTCTGCACCTGCGCCTCCTGCGAGGGCAGCGCGTTGACCGTGTTGAACAGCAGGGTCACCAGAGCGTAGCGGCGACCCGTCGTCGCCACCGCGAAGTCGCCGATCTCGACCCGCAGCCGGTCGCCGCCGGGTTTGCGGCGCAGCTCGGCCACCATCTCGGGCGAGCCCTCGACACCGTCGACGACCAGGCCGGTGGCCGCCAGCGGCAGGGCGATGCGCCCGGTGCCGATCCCCAGCTCGAGGACGTCGCCACCGCCGGCGAGGTCGGCCAGACAACGGACGGCGGCCTCAGGGGACAGGTCCGCGTAGACCTCGTCGTAGACGTCGGCGATGTGGCTGCCGTACTCAGCGGGATCGAAGGAGGACGCCATACCGGCGTCTACCCCGCGCGCCGGAAGTGGATGCCGGAGGGCGCCCGCCCCCGGGAGCCGCGCCGGACGCCGCGGGTGTCCGCGCCAGGAGCGGCGGCGGGGCTGCGGGCCGCTCCGGTCTCCGGTGAGGTGAGGCCGTGGAGCACACGGACCCGACCGAGCACCCGCGACCGCTGCTGCGCCGTCCCTGGACGTCGCTCGACGGCGAGTGGGAGTTCGCCGCCGACCCCGACCTCGCCGGCACCGTCGGCAGCGTCGCCTTCGACCGCACCATCCGGGTGCCCTACGCCCCGGAGACCCCGGCCAGCGGCGTGCACTGGACCGGCCGGCTCAATCGGGCCTGGTACCGCCGCCGGCTGCCCGGCCGCGCCGGCGACCGGCGCACGGTCCTCCACTTCGGCGCCGTCGACCGCATCTGCGACGTGTGGGTCGGCGGCGCGCACGTCGCCTCCCACGAGGGCGGCTACACGCCGTTCAGCGTGGACGTCACCGACTCCCTCGGGGATGACGGCGCCGAGCTGGTGGTCCGCGCCGACGACTATCCGCTCGACCTGGAGGCGCCGCGCGGCAAGCAGGACTGGCGCGACGAGCCGCACGCGATCTGGTACCCGCGCACCACCGGGATCTGGCGCACCGTCTGGCTGGAGCAGGTGGCGCCGCGGCACATCACCGACGTCCAGTGGCGCGGCGACCCGCGCCGGATGCGGGTCGACGTCCGCGTGCAGCTCGCCGTCCCCGTCTCCGGTGCCCGGCTGCACCTGCGGCTGCGCGCCGGCGACCGGCTGCTGGTGGACGACGCGGTGCGCGTGGACGGCGCCGTCGTCGAGCGCACCGTGCAGGTGGGGGACGGCGGCATCGACGACCGCTGGGGCGTGCTGTGGGCACCCGGGCCCGACCCGGTGCTGCTGGACGCCGAGCTGGCGCTGGTCGCCGACGACGGCGAGGTGCTCGACGAGGTGGAGAGCTACACCGCGCTGCGCTCGGTCGAGGTCGGCGACGGGCGGCTCCTGGTGAACGGCCGGCCGGTGCCGCTGCGGCTGGTGCTCGACCAGGGCTACTGGCCCGAGACCGGCGCCACCCCGCCCGACGTCGCGGCGCTGCGGCGCGACCTCGAGCTCACCCGGGCGCTGGGCTTCACCGGGGCCCGCAAGCACCAGAAGACCGAGGACCCGCGGTACCTCGCCCTCGCCGACCGGATGGGACTGATGGTGTGGGCGGAGATGCCCTCGGCGTACCGGCCCGGGCCGACGGCGAGCGCCCGGCTGCTGCGGGAGTGGGCCGACGTGGTGGTCACGCACCGCGGGTTCCCGAGCGTGGTGGCCTGGGTGCCGCTCAACGAGTCGTGGGGCGTGCAGGAGGCGGCGGTCGACGAGCGGCAGCGGGGGCTGATCCGGGCGCTGGCGGCCACGGCGGACGCGCTCGACGGCACCCGCCCGGTCTCGGCCAACGACGGCTGGGAGACCCTCGGCGGCGACGTCCTCGGCGTCCACGACTACGAACAGGACCCCGCGGTGCTCGGCGAGCGCTACGCCACGGCCACCGACCTCGAGCGGGTGGCCACCGGACGGCGTCCCGACGGGTACCTGGCCGACCTCGACCGCGCGGGCGTCGCCGGGCGGGCCGTCGTCCTCTCGGAGTTCGGCGGGGTGGCGCTGCGCTCCCCGGACGACGAGGGGTGGGGTTACGCCGACGCCACCTCGCCGGAGGACCTGCTCGCCCGCTACCGCGCCCAGTGGGCCGCGGTGCACGGCAGCAGCGCGCTCGCGGGGGCCTGCTGGACGCAGCTGACCGACACGTACCAGGAGGTCAACGGGCTGCTGACCATGGACCGGGTGCCCAAGGTCGACCTCGAGGCGCTGCGCCGCGCCACCCTCGGCGAGGGCTGAGCACCCGGTCAGTCGGGCGCGCGATCTCGTTCCGTCCTGATCACGGAGGCGCAACGATCGCCGTCCCGACCTGCGAGCCGGGCCGGTCCGGGCCAGGGTCGGGGACGGACGCACCCGCCGAGCCCCCCGGAGGTCCCCGTGCGCAGCACCCGATCCCTGCCCGTCGTCGCCGCCGCGGTCACGGGGCAGACTCTTACACAAATCTGACGCTGCCGACGACTACTTACGTGTAACTCTCGGTTGCCGCCGTATACTTAAAAAAACACAAACATCAGTGAACACTGACCATCGATCTCACTAAATAATACATGATACTGAGAGCAA
>NZ_NVPT01000119.1 GCF_002802985.1 Geodermatophilus chilensis
TCTTCGGTTATGTCTTAATAACATCTGACTTGCATTGGTCTATGTTAGTTGTAGCTGATCAGTGTGTTCTTTGTTCTGTATGTGTGCGTCACCCACCATATGCAACACGTAGTGGTCCGTCGGCACCGTCAGATGTTTATAAGCGCCCGTCCGACGGTCCACCGCTGGTCCCCGTCCCCCCGCCGGACGCCGTCCCACCACCGTCCGCCGTCCCGCCGGTGCCGGAGCCCGTGCCCGGGGCGCTGTCGGTCCGGACGGCGACCGGCCGGTCGCCCACGGGCACGGCCCCGGTTGCCGGATCGACGCCGACGGGGACGCCTGCGGCCGGTGCGCCACCCGGGGCGGCCCCGACCGGGCTCTGCGTCGCGGTGGGAGCCGGGGGTGGCGTCTCCCGGGCCGGCGAGCCGATGCCCTCAGTGGGGGCGCCGGGCCGCGCGGACGTCGGGCCGGACGAGGCGTCGCGGTCGCTGCTGCCGCCCGTCGGGGCGGGGGCGAGCCCGATCATCACCAGTGCCGCGGCGGCGAGGAGGCCGGCCAGGGACAACAGTGCGAGGGGCGCCCGGCTGAGCAGGCCGTCCGGCACCAGGGCGGCCAGCGTCCGCCGCGGGCGATCGACGCCGGTGGCGAGGTGGCGCGGGCGCGAGGACAGGCCGGCTCCCTCGGCGTGGAGGACAGGGCGTGCACAGGGTAGGTGTCCCCGCACCCAGCGGCACCTCGAACGGAACGGCGCCGGCCACTCCATGCGCCGCGGGTAGCGTCGCCGGGGTGTCCGGGGGGTCCGCCGTGCGAGTCGGCACCGTCAACGTGGCCTCGGGACGCAGCCCGGCCGGTCCGGTCCTCGACGCCGCGGCGCTGGAGAAGGCGCTGACCGGCCTGGACGTGGACGTGCTCGCCGTCCAGGAGGTCGACGCCGGGCAACCCCGCTCCGGACACGTCGACCAGGCCGCCGCCCTGGCCGCCGGGCTCGGCGCCACGGACTGGCGGAGCGCGGCCACGGTGGCCGGCACCCCCGACCCCTTCCGCAGCTGGTCGCCGGCCGGTCCGCTGCTGCGGGGCCCGTGCACCCCCGCGGCCGGCCCGCTCTACGGCATCGCCCTGCTCAGCCGACTGCCGGTGCGCCAGTGGTCGGTGCTCGACCTGGGCTCCGGCCGGGCCCGGCTGCCGGTGCAGGGCCCCGACCCACGCACCGGCCGGGTGCGCTGGTGGTGGTTCCCCGACGAGCCGCGGGCCGCCGTCGCCGCCCGGTTGGACTCGCTGACCGTCGTCGCCACGCACCTGTCGTTCGCGCCGCACACCGCCCTGCGCCAGCTGCTGCGGCTGCGCCGGTGGATCGCCGGGATGCCTGGTCCGGTGGTGTTGACCGGTGACCTGAACCTGCCCGGCGCGCTGCCCGCCCGGGTGCTGCGGGCGACGCCGCTGGTGCGCGCACCCAGCTTCCCGGCGTCCGCCCCGCGGGTGCAGCTGGACCACCTGCTGGCCGTCGGGGGCCGGCTGCGCGGCAGCGACGGCGCCGCGACCGTGCTGCCGATCGGCGACCACCGCGCGCTCACCGTCACGGTCGCGCCCGCCTGAGCGGCCATTTCCGCGGAAATCGCCGCTCAGGCGGAGAGCAGGTCGTGCAGGCGGTACAGCGACGCCTCGAAGCCCGGGTGCAGCGGTACCGACACCAGGTCGCCGAGCGCGATCCAGGCCACGCCGTCGCTCTCGCCGTCCAGCGTCAGGTCGCGCGGCTCGATGTCGCGCACCGGGCGGGCCAGCACCGTCGTGTAGGACCAGCCGCCGTGGTCGTCGACCGACGCCGGGCCGAGCTCCAGGTCCTCCGGCAGCAGCCCCAGCTCCTCCTGCACCTCGCGGAGGGCGCCGTGCTCCGGGGACTCCCCCGCGTGCAGCGCGCCGCCCGGCGTCCCCCACGTGCCGCCGTGGTGCGACCAGACGGCCCGGTGCTGCAGCAGGAGCTCCGGGCCGTCGGTGCCGGCGCGGTGCACGAGCAGTCCGGCCGCGCCGACCCGACCCCAGTGCCGGTGGCCGAGCGCGCAGGTCACCCAGCCGTCGGTCGAGGAGAACACCCGCCCAGTGAACCCCGTCCGGGGTGCCGGCGCCGCCGTGACAAGCTCGAGGTCGTGCGCGTCGCCGTCTTCACCGGGTCCCAGAGCGGGCCGCCGTCCCACCGGTCCGCCGTGGCGCAGTTCGCCGCCGGGCTCGCCCGCGCCGGCGTGGGCATCGTCTACGGCGGCGGGCGCGCCGGCCTGATGGGCGTGGTCGCCGACGCTGGCCTGGCCGCCGGCGGCGACGTCGTCGGCGTCATCCCCCAGCACCTGGTGGACGACGAGCTCGCCCACCCCGGGCTGCCGCGGCTGGAAGTGGTCGGCTCGATGCACGAGCGCAAGGCGCGGATGGCCGAGCTCGCCGACGCCTTCGTCGCCCTGCCCGGCGCGGCCGGCACGCTGGAGGAGCTGTTCGAGGCCTGGACCTGGGGGATGCTCGGCCTGCACGCCAAGCCTGCGGTCCTGGTGGACGTCGACGGGTTCTGGCAGCCACTGCTGGCCCAGTTGCGCCGCATGGTGGACGACGGGTACCTCGACGGCCGCCGGCTGGACGCGCTGGGCGTGGTCACCGACGTCGAGGAGCTGCTGGCCTTCGTCGAGCGCTACGAGCACCCGGCCCGGAAGTGGGCGCCGACCCCGCCCTGACCCGGCCGGGAGGGGGGACACCACCTAGCGTCGGGCCGGTGGAGAACTGGGACGTCGTCGTCGTGGGCGGCGGCCCGGCCGGGTCGGCCGCGGCGCTGGCCGCCCGCCGCGGCGGCGCCTCGGTGCTCGTCCTCGACCGCGCCGACTTCCCCCGCGACAAGGTGTGCGGCGACGGCGTGGCCCCCGAGGCGCTCGACGTCCTCGCCGATCTCGGCGTCGACCCGGCCGCGCTGACCTGCGGCTACCCGCCGGTCCCCCGGCTCTCGCTGCGGGCACCGGGCGGGGCGACGGTGGAGCGCGACACGCACCGGCCGTCGTCCGTCGTCCCCCGGCAGGTGCTCGACGCCCGGCTGCTGGCGGCCGCGCGGGCGGCCGGGGCGCAGTTCCGCCGGTCGACCGTGCGCACCCTGGCGGCCGACCCGGACGGCGTCACCGTCGACGGCACCGTGCGGGCGGGCGTGCTCGTCGGGGCGGACGGCGCGGAGTCCGTCGTCCGCCGGGCCCTGGGGCTGGGGTCCAACCGCGCCGACCGGCTGGCCGTGGCGATCCGCGGCTACGCGCCCGCGCTGCCCGGCCAGGGCGCCACGCAGGTGCTGGTGACCACCGAGCAGCGGTGGCCGGCCTACGCGTGGTCCTTCCCGCTCGGCGACGGACGGGCCAACGTCGGCTACGGCGAGCTGGTGTCGGGCGGTGCGACCCGCGCGGCGCTGGTCGAGGGGCTGCACCGACTGCTGCCCGGCGTCGCGCCCGAGGGGCTGCGCGCGCACCGGCTGCCGCTGTCCACCGGCCGGCCGCGGCTGCCCGATGGCCGGGTGCTGCTGGCCGGCGACGCCGCGTCGCTGGTCAACCCGCTGACCGGCGAGGGCATCTTCTACGCGGTGCTCTCCGGGGCATTGGCGGGCGCGGCGTGGTCGGCGGGGGCCGGCGCGGGCGCGCGGTACCGGGAGGCGCTGCGGCGGCGACTCGGCGCGCACCTTTGGGCCACCCGGGTCGCCTCGGAGCTCTCCCGCTGGCCGCGGCTGATGGACGCCGCCGTCCGCGCGGCCGGCGCCGATCAGCGGGTCTTCGACGACGTGGTGGCGCTCGGCCTGTCCGACGGGCGGCTCACGGGGCGGACCGTTGCCGCGGCAGCCCGTCGGCTGGCCGGGGGACGGGACTGACGGCGACCTCGACGCGGTCGCGACCGGCCCGTTTGGCCTGGTACAGCGCCGCGTCCGCGGCGGCGTAGAGCTCGCGCACGGACGCGGCGTGCAGCGGCGCGTGGGCGACCCCCACGCTGATCGACAGCGGCAGCGCGCCGCCGTCGGCGCGCGGCAGCGGTGCGGCGCGCACCGCCTCGACCAGCTCCCGGGCGCGCCGGGCCGCGGTCTCGGCGGCGCAGCCGGGCAGCAGCAGCGCGAGCTCGTCACCGCCGAGGCGGCCGACCACGGCGTCCCCCGCCCGCACCTGGCGCCGGACCAGGTCGGAGAGGTGGACCAGCGCGTCGTCCCCCACCGGGTGGCCGTGCGCGTCGTTGATCTGCTTGAACGAGTCGATGTCCAGCAGCACCAGCGCCGTCCCGTCGCCGGTCGGGTCCCGCTCGAGGGCGCCGGTCAGGGCGTCGTCCAGGACCCGCCGGGTGACCAGCCCGGTGAGCGGGTCGACGTCGGCCTGCTGCTGCAGCGCCGCGACCAGGCGGTCCTGCACCGAGGCGGCACGGCCCAGGATCACGGCCGCCACGACGAGCACGGTCCCGATGACGAGCTGGTCGTGCATCGCCGGCTCGAGGGGCTGGAGCAACACCTGGGTGATCCCGTTGCCCACCACGGCCGCCGCCGTCACCAGGGCGACGGCGGCCCAGCGCAGGTGCGACGCCGCCCAGAGCACCGGGAAGGCGAGGAACGCCTGGGCGCCGGCGGAGGGGTCGTCGGTCGCCACGTTCAGCACGCAGATCAGCAGCACGCCGGCCAGCCCGATGAGGACGAAGCCGCCGGCCCGGTCCACCCGCTCGGCCGGGACGAGGCGGCACAGCGCGATCGTCGTGACCAGCACGGCGACCCCCGCCCAGGAGGCGGCCCTCGTCGCGCTGCTGACCGAGTTGGGCCCGAACGTCGTGAGCAGCGCGAGGACGACGGTGGAGACCCCCATGATCAGCACGATCGCGTGCGCCGAGGCGCGTGGGTCCCGTGCACGCAGCGGGTCGGCGGAGCGCATGCCCCCTCCATCGTCATCCGGACGGTGCGGCTGCAGCGGGCCTCCCCCGCGCGGGTCACGCCAGCAGCAGCGGACTCCCACGTCGGATCCAGGGAACTGTCAGACCGTGCGCGCAGGATAGCGATCAGTGACCACGAGGAGGACGGCGATGACGATGGCCCCCACACCGAACCGGGCCGACACGAGCACGGTCCACCTCGACGACCGGCTGCTCGCCGGCGGCCTGGCCGACGTCCGCTGGGCGCTGCTCGACCCGCTGCACGCCGGGGCCCGCTCCCTCGTGGTCGACGTCTCCCGGGTGCAGGACCTGCCGGACGCCGTCGTCGCCGTCCTGGTGTCGGCGCACCGCATCTGTCGGGCCCGCTGTGGCGCGGTGGTGCTGCGCGGCGCCGCCCCCCGCACCGAGCAGCTGCTGCGCCGCACCGGCCTGTGGCGGGTCCTGGTCGCCGAGCCCGCGCTGGCGGTCGCGTGACCGGGGTGCTGAGCGAGGTCGTCGACCGGCGGGCGGGGCTGATCACGGTGAGCGGCCACCTGACCTCGATGGGCGCGGACCTGGTGCGCGGCACGGCCGACCGGCTCCGCGACGCCGGCCACGCCCGCGTGGTGCTCGACCTCCGAGGCGTGGGCGCCGCCGACGACGACGGCCTGGCGGTCCTCCGCGAGCTGCACCGCGACTTCCGCGTGGACGGCGGGGAGCTGCTCATCCGCAGCTGACTGGCTCCGGTCGGGCGGGAGCCGCCGGACCCGGCGCCGGGCCGGCCCGGACGTCCTGAGACATCACAAGGCGGAGGGCGTGGGATTCGAACCCACGAGGAGCTGTGAACTCCTACCGGTTTTCAAGCCTGATATAGGGGCTCCCCGAACCAACGCCGATCAATCGTTTCCGCAGGTCAAGGCCGGAGTCGTTCAGACCGCTGGCTACCCCTAATAGCCGCTGCGTGCCCGTTCTACGGGCACGCAGCGGGCACGGCCGGTGGTCTCCAGGCGCTAGGAGGCTGCTCGCTCTTAATCGAGGCGGCCGGCACACAGGTTGACCCCCCGCCGCGGTGCCAACTCGCCCATGCGGAGGATGAGGCGACCCCTCGACCCGGACATGGAGCCCGATGGACGACTTCACGGAACTCGCCAACGCGGCGCATGAGGACGGATGGGCCGTGGGCACGACCGAGCTGTGGCGGATCCGCTTCCGAGCACGGCAACTGCAGTGGGAGGAGGTCGCCACCCGGAAGGGCGACAGCCCCGTCAGCGTGCTCCGTCCCACGTCCGCCGAGAAGGCGCACCCTCATTCGTTGAGTGCGACTCACGGCTTGGGCGAGCAGCCACTGCACACCGACGGGGCACACCTCCAGGAGCCGCCCGACTTCGTGGTGCTCTACTCCGAGAAGCCCAACAGCACGCCGACGGTGCTCTGGAGCGACGCCTGCAAGGTGACCAACCCCGGTTACCCCCGCATCGATCGGCCGTCCTGCCTGGAGGGTGGGGTCTTCCTGGTCCGCAGCGGCAGCACCCGGTTTCTCGCCTCCGCATATACCGACCGAGGGGGCTACCGCTACGACCCCGGCTGCATGACACCCGCCGACGAGCGCGCTCACGAGGCGGCCCGGCATTTCGACTCCCTGGCAAGCGGTGCGTATCGCCACGAGTGGACTGAGCACAACAGGGTGCTCGTGATCAACAACCGGCGCACCTTGCACGCTCGCGCGGCCGTTGGCGAGGACGACGCCGACAGGAAGCTGACTCGCATCGCCTACCGCGCGAAGGCCAAGCGATGACGGCACCGTGGGCAGAGGACGCGCTTTGGATGAAGTCGCGGCTGTTCATCAACCGCGCGATGGACTCGGAGGAGCATCGCAGCTTCGATGAACAGGCCCTCTGGGCGTCACTCTCCCTGGAACTGCTGGCCAAGGCGGCCCTGTCGCGTGTGTCCCCCCTCTTGATCGCGACGCCCAACGAGGAGGGCACCAACCTCCTGGTTGCCAGTGGCCTTGTGCAGGGCGAGGCGACGTTCCAGTCAGCCCCAGCAAAGACGATCTTCACCCGCTGCGCGAGGGCGTTCCACCCGTTCAGCCTCAAGGAGGCAACAGCGTTCGCGGCCGGGCGCAACGAGTACCTCCATGGCGGCGCGGCCACCATCTCTGCCCTTCCGCCCCACGCCTGGTGGCCGCGGTTCTGGGCGCAGGCGGCCATCCTCCTCACCGCTCAGGACAGGGAGATCGAGGAGTTCGTGGGCCCTGATCGCGTGTCCGTCGTAGAGGAGCACCTGGCCAGCAACCGCGAGCACATCGAGGAGCGCGTAACCACGCTGATCGAGCGGGCCAAACAGCGGCTCAACCTCCACCAGTCCGGCCTCATGACTGCTCGGCAGGAGGCTGAGTGGGCCGCCACCTCTGAGCCGACTGCGGGGCTCTCCCACCACTTCGAGGCGACGTGTCCAGCGTGCGGATCGCCCGGCACGCTGGAAGGCGAAGACGTTCTGTCCCACGAGTGGGCCGGCGAAGAGACTCCGGGCGGGGATTACGACGTCTGGGTCAACCTCACCGTCGGCTCCGATTATTTCGGTTGCTCCACATGCCACCTAGTTCTCGACGGCTACGAGCAAGTGCAGGCAGCAGGGCTGCCCGAGGCGTTCCCGGATGTGGGCAACCCGGCTGAGTATGCTGAATTGAGTGAGTACGGGAACGACTGAATACCAGTGTAGTTAGCTTGCCTTTCCAAGCTCCAAGCTCGAAGCTCGAAGAAAAAGAGCTACCGCACATATCGGCCCGGCAGCTAGGACGGGAGGCGCACGTAGTCATCCCGGACATCATTTGAGCCGACCGCCTGACCTGCGCTGAGACGTCGTACTTCTGGTCTGACCTGCGCACATGCGACTGGTCTTGATTGGTCACCGACGAGCTGAAACGGACTTCTTGCGGACTTGTTGCGGACTCGGCGCGGGACCGCCGGGCCGCGATACTCGACAGGCCAGGCGCGCAGGACTCCGTTGGCGGGGTTACGTCAGCCGGTGCTGGACCGTAGTCGACCGCGCCCGTCCTTACTGGCCACGGGCACCGCTCGGCCCCGTGACGGGTGAACTCGGAGCCGGACCCGACGGCACCGTAGCGCCGAGAGCGCGAGCAGGCTAACCGCGCCATCGGTGCCTGTGCACGACGTCGTTGTCACAGGAACCAATCGAGTGGCCCCGGCGGGACACAGCGCAGGCCATGCTCCGACTCGTGGCTCGCGACTTTCCTCGCTGGCGGCGGCATGAACGCGGGGCCGGCGATCAGGTGCCGGCTCCACCGCGGGAGGGTCGGCCGCTGTCTCCCCACCATGGTCGCCTGGCAGGTCGTGGCGCCGCAGCCTGGAGAGGGCTCAGGTACGTGTTTCCAGAAGGCTGTCACGGTCCATCAAGTTCAAGAAGCCAGGAACGGCGGGATTGCGCTCGTCCACGCGGGAAACCGCCAGGATTACGGACTCGGCGTCGGAATCGTCGATCGGTACGTACTTGACGCCAGAAGTGCGCAGGCTACGCACGGACTCGGGGACGACGGCCACTCCAATGTCGGCAGCCACCAGGGCAAGCATGGTCGTGTACTGCAGCGCCTCCTGCGCTATCCGGGGGGCGAAGCCCGCCCGGCGGCTCAGCATCCACAAGCGGTCCCAGGCCCGGGGCACCTGATCCCGCGGGAGAGTGACGAACGGCTCCTCGCGGAGTTCGGCGAAGTGAAGTTTGCGGCGAGAGTGAAGTGAGTGGTGCGCCGGCATGGTCACCAACAGCCGTTCTCGCGCGACCGTCTGGAGACGTAGTCCGGGCACGGGTTCGAGGTCGCGCGCGAGTCCGACGTCGATGCGGCCCTCAACCAGCGCCGGCACCTGCGCCTCCGTGGTCATCTCCCGGAGATCGAGCGTGACCTGCGGACGAGACCGGCGGTGCGCCGCGACAAGGTCAGGCAGGACCGCGACGGCGACCGACGCGACGAAGCCAAGCCGCACCTGACCGGCGAGGCCGCTTGCAGCGCGCCGAGCCGCGACTCGGGCCTCCTCGACCTGTGCCAGCGTGGCGACGGCGTGGTCGAGGAAGGTCCTGCCGCCGACGGTGAGCTCGACCCGTCGGCTGGTCCGCTCCAGCAGCGTGACCCCAAGCTCGTCCTCCAACTGCCGGATCTGCCGCGAGAGCGACGGCTGGGCGAGCAGGAGACGTTGCGCGGCGCGACCAAAGTGCAGTTCCTCCGCGACGGCGACGAAGTAGGCGAGTTGTCGGAGCTCCAAGACGTCCCTCCCGATCAATGCACCGAGCGTATCGATTCGCACAAGACAGGTCTTGGACGGGTCTCGATGACGCTCCTACCGTCAGGTCCGGTGATCTCACTCACAACGGGACGAGGACAGGACATGACAGACAGCCGACCGTGGGCCGCTCCGTTCGTCGGAGGCGCCTGGCTCGACAAGGGGCTGGAGAGCGTTGATCGGGAGAACCCGGCGCGGCCCGCGTCCATCGTCGGTTCGTGGCTGGCGGCGGACGCCGGGACGGTAGACCGCGCAGTCGAAGCGGCGGTGCACGCCGGCTCGGCCTGGCGCCGTCGCCCGGCACTGGAACGGGGCCGCATCCTCGTCCGGGCCGCCGAGCTGCTGGAGGCACGAGTCGAGGCGCTGGCGGAGCTGCTCACCCTGGAGGAGGGCAAGACGCTGGCCGAGTCGCGTGGGGAGGTCATCCGCTCCGCGGAGACGCTGCGTTACCACGGCCTGCAGGCTTGGCAACCGGCCGGTGAGGTCTTCCACGGCTCCACCGCCGACGAGCTGATCCGCACCCACCGCGTGCCGGTCGGCGTGGTCGGCGTAATCACGCCGTGGAACTTTCCGCTCAACATCCCGGTGTGGAAGATCGCGCCCGCACTCGTGCACGGCTGCACCGTCGTGTGGAAGCCGGCCTCTCACACCGTCCTCATCGCCGCAGAGCTGGTCCGGACCCTGCTGGAGGCGGGGCTGCCTGCCGGCGTGCTCCAGTTCGTACCGGGCAGCGGCGCCCGCGGTCAGCAGATCGTGGAGGATCCGCGCGTCGCTGCGATCACCTTCACCGGCTCCGAGGGTGTCGGACGACGCATTGGGTCCCTGGCCGCCGCCCGCGGCGCGAAGGCGCAGCTGGAACTCGGGGGGCACAACCCCGCGGTCGTGCTGTCCGACGCAGACCTCGACCTGACCGTGCCCGCGCTGGTGACGAGCATCTCCAGCGGAACGGGCCAGAAGTGCACCGCCGCCCGGCGCGTACTCGTGCACGACGACATCCGCGACGCGCTGCTCGACCGGCTCGTCCCGGCGCTGCAGGCCCTGCGGGTGGGCGACGGGCTGGCCGCCGGCGTGCAGGTTGGCCCTCTGGTCTCGCAGTCGGCGAAAGACGAGGTCGTGACCGCCGTGTCCGCCGCCCTCGCCGAGGGCGCCGAGCTGCTTACCAGCGGGGAGGGGCAGCAAGTGCTTCCGGACGGCGGCTACTACGTCCGGCCCACCCTGCTGGCCTCCGACAAGCCGACGATCGGGCTCGCCTGCGACGAGGTATTCGGACCGGTGTCGATCGTCCTGCCATTCGCCTCGGTCGACGAGGGCTTTCGGCTGGCCAACGACACCCGTTACGGGCTGTCGGCCGCAGTCTTCACCGGCAGCGAACGGCTCGCCCGTCGGGCCGCCGAGGAGCTCGATGCCGGACTGATCAACATCAACCAGTCGACGACCGGCTCCGAGCTGCATGTGCCCTTTGGCGGGATGAAGTCCTCATCGGCTCCGGGCCCGAAGGAGCAGGGGGCTGCTGCCCGCGACTTCTTCACCGAGACCAAGGCCGTCTACTCGAGCGCTACGTACTGAGGGCCACGTACTGAGCCCCACAGACACCTGCACCGCCCCTCCCTTCCGTGCTCCACTCGACGCCCAACGAAGGACAAGTTATGGCACGCGCTCGTTCTGCACGACGAACCGATCTGGCGGTGACCGGCGCCAGCGGCGGCATCCTCGCTGCCTTCGTGATCGCCGCGGTCGCCGCGCCGGAGTTCACCGGACGGTGGATCAACGCCGGGTTCACTTTCGCGACCCAGTGGTTTGGTCTCTACTGGCAGCTGCTCCTGCTGGTCACGTTCGTCATTGCGGTCGCCCTTGCCGTCTCACCGTGGGGCCGGGTGCGGCTAGGTGGCAGCGCACCGCCGGAGTACGGGCGGTTCAAGTGGGTCGCCATGGTGATGTGCACGCTGCTGGCCGGCGGCGGCGTGTTCTGGGCCGCCGCCGAGCCGATGTACCACTTCATCAGCACCCCGCCATTCTTCGGTGACGTCGAGCCGGGCTCGGACGAGGCCGCCCGCGCCGCCCTAGCGCAGAGCTTCGTCCACTGGGGTTTCCTGGTCTGGGCGGTCCTCGGCACCCTCGGCGCGGTCGTGATGTTGCGCGGCGCCGAAAAGGGACTCCCGCTGCGGCCGCGGACGCTGCTGTACCCCCTCCTCGGTGAGCGGGTCCGTACCTCAGTCCTCGGCAGCGTCGTCGACGTGGTATGCATCATCGCGGTCGTGGCCGGCACGGTGGGTCCGATCGGTTTTCTCGGCCTGCAGGTCTCCTTCGGCCTGTCGGATCTGTTCGGCGTCCCTAACACCTACGCCACCCAGCTGGCGGTCATCGTGGGCCTCACGGCGGTGGCGGTTGTGTCGGTGGCGACCGGGATCAATCGGGGTATCCAGTTCCTCAGCCGGCTCAACGTTGTCGGCGCGCTCGTGCTCATGGCCGCGGTGCTGGTCCTGGGCTCGATTAGCTTCGTGGTGACGAACTTCCTCGGTGGCTTCGGCGTCTACCTGCGGGACTTCGTCCCGATGTCGCTGTACCAGGGCGACGCCGCCTGGGCCGGCGGATGGACGATCTTCTTCTTCGGCTGGTTCCTCGGCTACGCCCCGCTGATGGCGATCTTCATCGCACGCATCTCCCGCGGCCGGACGCTGCGCGAGCTCGTCGGCTGGACCGCTATCGTGCCGCCGGTTGCCACCGCCTTCTGGTTCACCGTCCTCGGCGGCACCGGAATCTGGCTCGAGCAGCAGGACCCGGGGGCCATCTCCGGCCCGCTCACCGACAACGGGCTGCCAGGCGCGATCATCGCCATCGCGGGCAATCTCCCGCTGGCCAGCGTCCTGGCCGTCGCATTCTTGGTGCTCACCGTGACGTTCGTGGCCACGACCACCGATTCGATGGCCTACAGCATCGCCGCCGCGGGCACCAACCACGGGGAGCCCGAGCGCGCGGTCCGCGCCGGCTGGGCGGTCCTTCTGGGCCTGGCCGCGGCGGTGCTCATCTCGATCGGCGACGGCGGCATCACCGCGCTGCAGTCGTTCATCGTGGTGACCGCGGTCCCGGTGGGCCTGGTCATGCTGCCCCTCCTGTGGACGGCGCCGCGGATCGCCCAGGAGATGGCACGTGAGCAGCATCTGTCCCGACGTCGGCGGGCCGGGCGTCCGCTGCCGGTCCCGCGGGCGGACACCGACCGCGACGACGCCGCAACCGACGAGCCGGTCCAGTCCGGTCCGGCCATGTCCGCGACGGCGGCCGACGCGCCACGGACCGAGCGCTGATCGGGATGGTCACCGCGATGCTGGCGCGACAGCCCATCGACCCCCTAGCGGCCTGGCGCCGTCCCGCCGCCGAGGTGATGGCCCCAGAGCGGCTCGGTGCCGCGCGGGCAACCCGGCACAGCTTCACCGCCTCGCTGCTGCGTCGCGCCGTGCAGCAAGGCTGGACGGTCACCGTGGAGCGGTGGGCAGTCGACTCCGACGGCGTCGGCGAGGCGGTCTACCGGGTCGACGCCGAGGAGTGCACCCTGCGATTTGTCGTCCTCTCCACCGTCATCGAGGAGCGACTGCGCACCGACCGGGTCATCGCCTCCGCCTGGGACGTGACCGCCGCACTGGTCGACGGGCCGCTCGACGCCGCACGGATGGAGCACATCCGGGCCGAGGTGCCCCGCCAGGAGCAGGGCACGGCCGACCCGGCCACTCTGGTCTGGACGCGGGGCAACCGCAGCGCACGGTTCTTCGACTACGTCGTCGAGTGCCTCGCCGCCGGCCGGCAGCCGTCCGCCAACCTCGTCGGCTCCTCGCCGTACGTCCTCCGCAGCACCGCCTACTACGGCAACGGCCGATTCGGGATGGCCACCTACGACGGCGTCCGCACCCGCCGGCCGGTCGCGGCCCCGTATCGGGCGCAGATGCTGGCCGCCTGGCTCTTCCGCGAGTTCAGCTGCGACCTAGTCGAGCACATGGCCAGGTGCCGCAGCGAGGCGGCCGTCCCCCTGTCGCCCGGATGGCGGCGGGGGCTAGGCATCGGGAACGCCACCGGGCTGGGCATGGTTCCCTACGTCATCAGCCACCCGGCGGTGCTCGACCGTTGGGTTGGCGTCCGCGAGACCGCGCTCGCCCTGGCCCGAACCACCAGCCGGGATCGGGCCGTCGCCCGGATCCCGCGGCTGCACTCCCACCTCGACCGGGCGCTCAGCTGGTGTGCGGCTCGGGGGGATCAACCCTGCGCGCCGTTCCAGGACGCCGGCTCGCTGGGCTCCGAACTGTCGCTGCTCCGTGCGAACCTTTCCGGAGCGCGGCACAACGGCCGGCACCCACTGGACGACGTGTGGCGCTGGGCGGAGGACAACCTGGGTCTGGAGGCGCAGGAGGTGCTCTTCGGGGCACTGACCGATCTGGACGACACCCTCGATGAGCAAGCCGACGCGATGCTGCACGTCGACCACTTCGAGCACACCGCCGACCCTGTCGCCGACGTCGGGCAGCTCCGGACGGCCTTGTGCTCCTACGACTGGGTGCGCGACCTCCTGCGCGCCCGGGGTGCCGAGCACTGGTTCTGGTACTACTCCCGCGACAACGAGGAGCCGCGCCGCGGCGTGCGAGGCCGCGACCCCGGGGCGGGCGTGGAGATGCCCGTCGACGTTGCCCGCGGAATCGCCCGGCTCGCCGCCGCGGTCGCCGGGCGCCCGGACGGCGAGCCGGTCGGTGCAACCCTGATCGCCGCACCCGAGCTTCGCTCGATCGTCGCGCGGGTGCAGTCCTGTGCCGCACTGCCCTACGCCGAGGTGCGCGACAACCTGCTCGCTCGGGACTTCCTGCCGCTGCAGCTGCAGCGCTTCCAGCTGGCCATGTACGGCGCGTGCGACTACGTGCCGCAGTCGACCGACTGGGTGCGCGTCACCTTGATGAACGGCACGCCTGCCGCAGCCGAACTGCCGCGGCTGCGGCGCTACGACCATGACCTGTTCCCCTTCCTTCCTGGACGAGGCCCCTCATGAGCACTCCCTTCCCGGTCATCGACGGCATTGAGATCAACAACTGGGACCGTTCGATGCTTGAGCAACTGCGCGCCGGCGGTGTCAGTGGCCTCCACGCGACGGTTGCCGTGTGGGAGGACGCCCGGCGCACCCTGGATCGGCTGATCCGCTGGCAGCAGCTGTTCAGCGCCCACAGCGACCTCGTCCGCCCGGCAACCGGCGCCGCCGATATCCGGGCGGCACACAAAGAAGGTCGAACCGCAGTGCTGCTCGGCTTCCAGAACACCGCACCACTGGAGGACGACCCCGGGCTGGTGGAGCTGTTCCACCGGCTGGGCATCCGGATCGTGCAACTCACCTACAACGTGCAGAACATGGCCGGCAGCTCCTGTTACGACCCGGAGGACGGCGGGCTGACGGCCTACGGCCGGGTCCTGCTGGCCGAGATGAACCGGGTCGGCATCCTCGTCGACTGCTCCCACGTCGGTGACCGCACGACCCGCGAGGCAATCGACGCCTCAGCCGGCCCGGTCGCCATCACCCACGCCAACCCTCGCTGGTTCTGCGACTCGCCGCGCAACAAGCCCGACCACGTCATCGAGGCCCTGACGCAGCGCGGCGGCGTCATCGGCGTCACCCTCTACCCCCACTTCATAGGCGGTCCGCAGATCGAGCTCGCCAGCTTCTGCGCCATGGTCGTCAAGCTCGCCGAGCAGATCGGCCTCGAGCACGTCGCCGTCGGCAGCGATCTGGCTTGCGGCTGGAACGATGAGGACCTGGTCCGCCTGCGACACGGCAAGCTCAAGCTCGACCCACCAGCGGCACGGTGGCCGGAGTGGCAGCCCTGGTTCCGCAGCGCGGCCGACTTTCCCCGGCTGCACGAAGGCCTGTCCGCCGCCGGCCTATCCGACATGGAGACGGCAGCCGTCCTGGGCGGCAACTGGCTGCGGCTGTACTCCGACGTCTTCGACGCCGCATGACACCCGTGGCCGTTCCCCCGGCGCCGTCCGCCGTCCGCATCTCGACCCGGCAGCTGCGCGACATCACTCTCCGGGCCCTTCGTGCCCGCGGCGTGCCATACGGACCGGCGTCCGAGGTGGCGGGAGGAGTGGAGCAGATGGAGGTCCTCGCGCAGTGCGGGCTGTCGGCGCTCGTCGCGCTGCTGCAGCGTTCTCCTGGTCCTCCCGCCTCCGCCATAAGCATCGACGCCGCCGGGCAGCCGACCGTTCCGGCCGGCGCCAGCGGGGTTCTGCTCGCCCCTGCGCTACGCGACCTGCTCGCCACGGGTCAGCGAAAGCTGGAGCTACCCACGCTGCACGAGCCGTGGATGCTCGCCCCAGCGCTCGCCGAATACGCTCGGCGCAGCGGTCAGGCCGTGTGCCTGCGCTGGGCCGGCTCGACGGGCTCCGGGGCCTGCGTCGCGGTGGGCGGGCCTCGCGGACCTCTCCACCTGCACGGGTGGAGGTCGGAAAGCCCGGCTTCCTGGAGCTGCCGTCTCCAGTTCCTGGACCAGCCAGCGGAGCCCCTAGCCGATCTCACCGTCGCGGCCGACGAGGAGGCTGAGCTACTGGCGGCAGCTCGGCGCAGCGGCCTCACCGTCCGAACAACCGACTGGGAGGCCGCAGTCGCCGCCGCGCGAGACTTTCTCGTCGGCGATCAGCCGTAGCGGCTCCCGTCCCGCTCCCGCCTGCGCCCTACAGGTCAGCACCATCCAATCGAAGGACTCCTCATGACCGACGTTGCCACGGGCACCACCGCCAAGCGCACGCTCATCACCCTGCAAGGGACGCCGCCCACCGCCCCGTACAGCTCCGCCGTCCGCTTCGGCGACCTTGTCTGGACCAGCGGCCAACTCCCGATAGACGCGGACGGCAACACGCCCGCCGACTTCGGAGAGCAGGTCGAACTCGCCATCGACAACCTGGAGGCGATCCTCAACGAGAGTGGCGCGAGCCTGGCCACGATCCTCAAGGTCTCGATCTTCGTCACCGACATCGATGACCTGCCGATCCTGAACGACGTCTACCGCCGCCGCGTCAACTCCGCCGGCGCGCCGGCGCGGACGACGGTGCAGATCGTCGCATTCCGGGGAGCCTCCCGGATCGAGATCGATGCCGTCGCGCACATCATCCGGGACACGTGACGGAGAGCAATTACACAATCGGCTGACCCGCGCGGTTCAGGCAGATGAGCTTGTTGACCCAGAACTGACCCGGGATGCATGGCTGCGTGCGGTGATCGATGAAAGATGGACTTGACCTGGGGCTTCATCGCTGGGCTTTGTTGGCCGACGACGACCGATGCTGGCTGTGTCGCGGACTTTCTGCGGACTCTGCGGACTGTGTGCGGACTGAGATGCCGTGATCCGCGGGCCCACCTGAGCCGTCCTGAGGGACCAGGCAACCGCTCCACAGCCGGCCGAGGATGCCGGCTGCCGCGGGTCGCCGGAAGGGCGCTGCGCGTCCCTGCGGGATGGGCCTACGGCCCACCCTTCCCCCGGCCCGCTGCAGCCGGATCGAAGCCGGTTGTGGGGAGCGGCCAGAAGTGTGCGGATGGGCGTCGTAGGCCCTTACGTCTGCGCGGGTGTGTTGGGCTCCCGCTCATCGACCGACCGCGGCGGCCGTGTCGGGCGGTGGAGGGCTACGCCGGCGATCACCTAAAGATCATTAAGGGCGGTTGTTATAGGAACGATCCGAACTCCAAGCCGGTGCTGGCCAGGAAGCCGACCAGCAGTCCGGGGCGGTACTGCATCCGT
>NZ_NVPT01000012.1 GCF_002802985.1 Geodermatophilus chilensis
GTCCCGCCCTGAGCTGGCGAAGGGTGGGGAGGACGGCGGCCCCCCTGCAGGGTCCCTCCGCGGGCCTGCGAGCGGTGGGGGCAGGGGGGTCCTCTTAGGGTCGGGGGCATGCGTGCGGTGACCATGAGCGGACCCGGTGAACCTGAGGTGCTCGGCTGGGGCGAGGTCCCCGACCCGGTGCTGCGACCCGGCGAGGTGCTCGTCGACGTCGTCGCCACCGCGGTGAACCGGGCCGACCTGCTGCAGCGGGCCGGCTTCTACCCGCCGCCGCCCGGGGCCAGCGAGATCCTCGGCCTGGAGTGCAGCGGCGTGGTCAGCGAGGTCGGCGAGGGCGTGACCGGCTGGTCGGTGGGCGACGAGGTGTGCGCGCTGCTGTCCGGTGGCGGCTACGCCGAGCGGGTCGCCGTCCCGGCCGGCCAGCTGCTGCCCCGCCCGGCCGGCGTGGAGCTGGCCACCGCGGCGGCGCTGCCCGAGGTCGTGTGCACGGTGTGGTCCAACGCGTTCATGCTCGCCGGGCTGCGCCGTGGGGACACGTTCCTGGTGCACGGCGGGTCGAGTGGCATCGGCACCATGGCCATCCAGCTGGCCGCCCGGGCGGGCGCCCGGGTGTTCACCACCGCGGGCACCCAGGCCAAGCTCGACGTCTGCCGCGAGCTCGGCGCCGAGGTGGGCATCAACTACCGCGACGAGGACTTCGTCGAGCGGGTGCTGGAGGAGACCGACGGCGCGGGCGCGGACGTCGTCCTCGACAACATGGGCGCCAAGTACCTGGCCCGCAACGTCGACGTCCTCGCCACCGGGGGGCGGCTGGTCTGCATCGGGATGCAGGGCGGCACCAAGGCCGAGCTCGACCTCGGGAAGCTGATGCGCAAGCGCGCCTCGGTGCACGCGACGACGCTGCGCGCCCGGCCGGCGACCGGGCCCGGCGGCAAGGCCGAGATCGTCGCGGCGGTGCGGCACGACGTGTGGCCCGACGTCGAGCGCGGCGTGGTCCGCCCGATCGTCGACCGGCGGCTGCCGATGTCGCGGGCCGCCGAGGCGCACCGCGTGGTCGACGCCAGCGAGCACGTGGGGAAGGTCCTGCTGGTCAACGGGTGAGCCGTCCCCGCGGCCCCGTCCCGAGGCTCGCCCCGAGCCTGCGAGGGGTGAGGAGGACGGGCGGCCCCCGTCCAGAGGCTCACGCCGAGCGTGCGAGGCGGGAGGGGGACGGGGGTCCTTCTTCAGCGCGGGCGCAGCGCGGCGACCGCGTCGATCAGGTACCCGACCTCCTCGGCCGTGTTGTAGTGCATCAGCCCCAGCTGGACGGCGCCGCCCTCCTCGTTGGCGCCGAGGGCGTCGAACAGCTCCCGGGCCGAGAGGTCGCCGTCCCACGCGCAGATGCCGCGCCGGGACAGCTCGTGGGCCACCTGCCGCGGGCGCATGCCGGCGACGGTGAACGACAGCGCCGGGGTGGTGTGCGGGGCCGAGCCGATCACGTGCACGTGGCGCATCGCCCGCAGCGCCTGGTCCAGCCAGTCGAACAGGCCGCCCTCGTAGGCCGCGACCGCCGTCATCGAGGTGCGCAGCCGGTCCCGCCGGGTGCCGATGGCGTCCTCGCACAGCGACGCGAGGTGCTCGACGGCCGCGGTGACGCCGGCGAGCAGCTCGAAGGCGTACCCGCCGCTCTCGAACCGGTCGGGCACCCGGTCGGGCACCGGCGCCAGCTTCTCCGGCTCCAGCTCCCCGAGCAGCTCGGGGTCGGCCACGACCGCGCCCACGTGGGGGCCGCACCACATGTCGGCGGCGACGGCGAGGAAGTCCGCGCCCAGGGCACGGACGTCGAGCAGGTCGTGGGCGGCGGCGTGCGTCCCGTCGACGAAGACCAGCGCGCCGACCGCGTGCGCCCGCCGGGCGATCGCCGCGACGTCCGGACGGGTGCCGATCGCGGAGCTGGCCGCCGTCACCGCCACCAGCCGGGTGCGGGGGCCGAGCAGCTCGTCGTACTGCCAGTCGGGCAGCTCGCCGGTCTCGATGTCGACCTCGGCCCAGCGCACGGTGACGCCGGTGCGGGCGGCCAGCTCGACCCAGGGCCGCACGTTGGCGTCGTGGTCGAGCCGGCTGAGCACCACCTCGTCGCCGGGCCGCCAGGTACGGGCCAGCGCGCGGGCCAGGGTCCAGGTCAGCCGGGAGGCGTCCGGCCCGAGGACGACGCCGGTGGACACCCCGCCGACCAGGTCGGCGACGGCGGTGCGGGCGCTGGCGAGCAGCCCCTCCGCGCGGGCGGACGCCGGGAAGACCCCGCCGCGGTCGGCCACCGGCACCCGCATCGCCTGCGACACCGCGAGCACGACGTTCTCGGGCACGAGGGCGCCGGCCGACCCGTCCGCGTGCACCAGACCGTCGGAGAGCCCCGGGAACAGGCCCCGGACGCGGGCGACGTCCAGCCGCGCCTCCCCCGGTCCCATGGCCCTCGACCCTAGACGTTGCCCCCGGAGGCCGGAGGCGACCCGGTGCCACCCCGGCAGGCCGCCGCAGCGCCGGGGAGGATGGAGGCATGACCGCACCTGACAACGGCAGTGGACGCCCTCAGCAGGTCGTCGTGGTCGGCCCCGACGGCCGGCCCGTCGGCACGATGCCCGTGCCCGACGCCGGGCCGCTGGGTGGGCGGGGTGACGACGCAGGCGGCGAGGGCGGCGGCAGCATCGGGGACATGGTCGAGCAGCCGGCGAAGGTCATGCGGATCGGCACGATGATCAAGCAGCTGCTCGAGGAGGTCCGGGCCGCGCCCCTGGACGACGCCAGCCGCAACCGGCTGCGCGACATCCACGCGTCCTCGATCCGCGAGCTCGAGCAGGGCCTGGCCCCGGAGCTGCGCGAGGAGCTGGAGCGGATCACGCTCCCGTTCAGCGAGGACGCGACGCCGTCGGACGCCGAGCTGCGCATCGCCCAGGCCCAGCTGGTCGGCTGGCTGGAGGGCGTCTTCCACGGCATCCAGACCGCGTTGTTCGCCCAGCAGATGGCCGCCCGGGCCCAGCTCGAGGAGATGCGCCGCCGCGCGCTGCCCGGCGGCTCGCAGCCGGCCCCGGGCCCGCACCCCGGCGGGGGCCAGTACCTGTGACACTGTCGGCCTACCGGCCGACACCGCGGCCAGGAGCCGTCCCCGGCCTGCGCTGAGCCCATCCGGCCGTTCGCCGGGGACCCTCCGGGCCCCGCTCCTCACGGCCAGTGGGCAGGAATCGTCAGACCAGCGGGAGGTGCTTGACCACCCGGGCCGCGACCCGGCCCACCCGTCGCCAGTCCGAGGGGAGCGCCTGGGCCGGCGTCGTGAGCACCGGCGCCTGCTCGGGCAGCGTGCCGTGGTGCACGGCGGCGGCCCCGGCCGCGTCCAGGCCGATGCCCACGCCCAGCCGGGACTCCCCGGCGGCGGCGTGGGCCAGCGCGGTGGCGTCGTCCGGGCCGGGGACGTCGGTGACGTCCGTGGGCACCCCCTCCTCCTCGACGCCGGCGCAGACCTGCCGCAGCACGGACGCCGGTGCGGCGGGGTGCCGGTACACCAGCACCGCCGGCCGCGGACCGGGCGCGGTCAGCTCGCCGGGCACCTGGCTCCCTCGGCGAGGACGGCGGCGTGCGCCCGCACCAGGCCGGACGCGACCGCGTTGCGCGGCCCCTCGGTGCCCAGCACGTTCCCCGTTCCGCACACCACGCCGTGCGGCGCCAGCGCGTCCGCGATCAGGTCGGGGATCTCGAAGTCCAGCGCCGACCCGCCCAGGAGCACCACGAAGTCGAGCGCGCGGAGGTTCGCCCCCGGCGCCACCTGGCGCAGCGCCCGCAGCGCGTTGACCACGAACACCCGGCGCTTGGCCTCGCGGCGGACCCGCCGGACGTGGTCGAGGCCGTGCCACGTGGGCACCGGGGCGGGGCCGTCCGGGGTCAGCACCACGACCCGGGCGAACACGTGCGGCGGCAGCGGCTGGTCGGAGAACTGCACGGTGCCGTCCTCGTGGCGCACGTGGAAGAAGCTCTCCACCTTGGCCAGCGGGAACCGCTTGACGCTCTCGGCGGTCTCGCGGTCGTCGAGGGCCAGCTCGGAGTCGATGAGCTTGGTGACCAGCTCACCGGCTCCGGCCACGTGCACGGCCGTGCACTCGCCCTCCCGGGTCAGCAGCGCCGCGTCGGTCGAGCCACCGCCCAGGTCGAGGACGGCGACCGGCCGGTCGACACCCGGGGTGGTGAGCGCGCCGCCCACGGCCATCTCGCCCTCGACGCCGCCGATCTCGGCGGCCGCGCCCAGCTGCTCGGACACCAGGTCGGCGACCAGCTGCATGCGGCTGCGGCTGGTCCGCACCATCGCCGCGAGCGCGACCGCGTTCTCCAGCGCCACCTCGCCGGCCAGCCCGCCGCGCACCTCGGCCGGGACGAACGTGTCGACCGCGAGCACGTCGCGGATGGCGATCTCGGACACCGGGACGTCGGGCTGCCCGGCGACGTCCATGACGTCGGCCATCGTGTCCCGGACCTGGGCGAGCATGCCCCCGACGTGGGTCCCCGGCTCACCGTGCGCGTCGTCCAGGGGCTGCACGCGGGCGACGGTGTCCATGATCGCCTCCGCGCCGGCGTCGACGTCCACCCGGAGCGTCTTGCCGGCGCCGCGGAGCACGAGCTCGCCCACGGGGATCCGGCGGTCGGTGACGTCGCCGGTCGGGGTGCGCACCACCACGGCCGAGCGGTTCCCGGTGAGCGCCCGCGCCACCGGGGAGACCTGCCGGGTCTGCGCGGGGTCCAGCTCGAAGACGGTGGCCAGCCCGTAGGAGTTCGACAGCGTCCGGATCGTCCGCCCGGGAGCGGCCACCTCCACGGCGGCCAGCATCCCCAGCGGGACGCGCTCCACCGCCGCGACCTCGTCCACCACGGGGATCGGCCGGTCGAGTCGGTTGGTGACCAGCACCGCGTCGTCCCCGGCCAGGACGGCGGCGACGACGTCCACACCCCGGCGGACGGCGGCGTTCACCGCGGCCGCGACGTCGTCGAAGTCCGCCCCGGCGGGGACGACGCACACCACCGGCTGCCCGGGCGCCTGCTCCGGCAGCGCGCCGACCGGCACGGTGGTGCCGACACCCAGCCCCTCCCCGCCCGGGGTCGCCGGGTTGTGCCCGATCATCGTGGACTCGGTGATGATCGTCTCGGTGATCGTCTCCATGGCCAGGCCGCTGATCACCGGTGTGGCCTCGTTGAGCAGGACGGTGTGCACCTCACCGACGCGCCGTCCGGCCCGCTCCAGGGCGCCCCGGACGGCGGTGAGCGCGCCGGCGGTGTTGTCCGGGGTGCCCTTGACGCCGGTCGTCCTGGTCAGGTCGGTGGCCAGGTACGTGATCGAGCCGTCCGGCCCGATCGAGGCCAGGCAGGCCTCGGTCGTCGAGTTGCCGATGTCCACGCCGACGACGAGCCGCGCCGGCGACCGGCCGGGGTCGACCGTCGTCACCCCAGCCGGCGTGACCCGACCCGCCCGAAGACGGGCTCGACCTCGACCGCCGGGCGGCCGGCCTGGATGCACTCGAACTCCTTGAGGTGCAGCAGCGCCGCCTTGGCCTGCCACCGGGGGCGGGCCATCTGGTCGTTGCGCGTCGGGACGGGCTGCGGCGACTCGCCCTTCGCGTACTGCGCGGCGTTCGAGCCGATCATCCGGAACACCGCCGGATCCAGCAGCGGGGACTGTGGGAACAGCTCCAGGTTGCTCAGCCGCGGCAGGTCCTTCTGGTGGATCATCGTCGTCCCGCGGGACAGGATCCCCACGGCGATGCCCGAGCCGGACAGCTTGGCGCCGCCGTGGGAGATCGCGGCCAGGTCCGCGGTGTCGAACACCTGGATGACGCGCGCGGTGACCCCCTGCTCCTCGATGCCCGCCAGCACCTGGCGCAGCACCTCGGCGTGCGGGACGTCGACGATCGTCTTCGTGAAGTGTCCGGCGAACGCCGGTGACACGGCGATCACGACCTCGTCGGGACGGGTCCCCCGGCCGGCCGGGCCGATCTCGCGGAGGGTGAGCGTGCGCTCCGGCGTCGTGGCAGTGGTCATCGCTCAGCCCACCTCGGTCTCGGGGTTCGTGGCGGAGGTGACGTGGCGCAGCTTCTTGAGCTCCTCCCACCGCTCCCCCGCCAGCCGGTAACCGGTGCCCGGGCCGGCGTAGTCGTTGACGTCGTTGATGGCCGACAGGGGGGTGAAGTCGGCGGTGAGCACCGCCGAGGTCTGCAGCAGGTCGCCCGAGACCCGCTGCCGCAGCACGCTGAGCAGGCTCTCGGCGACGTCGTGGAAGCCGGTCGTCTCCAGGCCCCTGACCAGGTCCAGCCCGGTGATGCCGCGCTCCATGACCGACTGCGCGCCCTTGAGGTCGGAGAGCACGTCGCGCAGCGGGTAGTCGTTCGAGGAGTCGGCGTAGGTGGCCGCCTCCACCTCGTCATCGGTGATCGGCGGCAGGTCCAGGTGGGCGAACAGCGCCTGCAGCGCACGCGCGGCCTTGTTGCGGACCTGCAGGACCTCGGCCTCCCGGACGTGCCGCAGCCCGCCGTCCACCTGCAGGTCGCGCTGGATGGTGTTCCAGTCGTCGTAGTCCTCGGTGTCGAAGTTCGACCCGGCGAACATGTTGTCGGCGTTGGGCACCGCGGAGTAGCCGGAGCAGACGAAGTCGGTGCCGGGCAGCAGCTGGGGCATCAGCCGCGCGGTCCGCCGCATCGACGAGTGCGAGAACGACTGGTCGTTCCCGGAGGCGCACTCCAGGTCGACCATGCTGGCCACCAGGTTCTCCGCGGCGACCGCGCGGATGCCCCCCGGCACGGCCCCCGGGACGCCGATGCAGCTGATCGAGCCGTTCTGCAGTCCCTGCACCCCGGCGCCCTTAGCCATGAGGATGCAGCGGATCTCCAGGTACAGCATGGACTTGCCCTCGGCGTTGCCCATCTGCACCTCCGACCCGGTGCCGGAGGTGAACCGCATCTTGATCCCGCGCGAGGCGTAGGCGGAGGCGAGGAACGCCTTGGACCACGGGGTGTCGTCACCGTCGACGAACACCGATTCGGTGCCGTAGATCGAGATGGTCTCGGCGTAGGCGGTGATGCCCCGCATGCCCAGCTCGAGCTCGGTGGCCTCCTCCAGCGCGCACTGGGTCAGCACACCGCCACGCCCGACCTGCCCACCGACCTGCAGCGCGATGGCCACCAGCGGGGCGTAGCGCACGACCCCCAGGGTGGTCTCGAGCTCGGCGAACCCCCGCAGCGCCCCCTCGGCGGCGTCGACGGCGACCTGCACGGGGTTGTCGCGGGCGCTCGTGGAGTGCCCCTGGTTCGCGGGCGTGCGCCGGGCCCGCATCTTCTGCATCGCCTGCATGATCTCGACGACGTTCATCAGCTTGACGACGTCGAGGATCTTGGCCGGCGTGAGACCACGGGTCACCGCCAGCACCTGCCCGCGGGAGACCCCCGGGTCGATGAGCATCCGCGCGATGTCGACCGACGGGATGGCGGTGCACTCCTCGGCCGACGCCACGTCGATCGCGTGGTTGGCGATGAAGGTGTCCATGAAGTCGAAGTCGGCGCGGGCCTTGCCGTCGAGCTCGACGATGCGGCCGTCCTCCACCCGGACGCTCGGCGCCGGGTCGAAGTCGCTCTCCATCGCGACGAGGCCCTTCTCGGGCCACTCCTCGACGAAGCCGTCGAGGTTGACCGGGCGGCTCTCGAGGACCTCGGTGCGCGTCGAGGTCCGGGGCTTCGTGCTGGTCATGGGCGGGACGTCCCCTCTCGGTCCTGCGGAACGGGTCAGCCGACGTCGGCGGTCGGGCGGGCGAGGAGGTCGCGGCGGGCGTAGACCTCGGCGGCCTCCCGGACCAGAGCGGCACAGACCGGCGCCCCGTACGTCCCCCCGAGGCGGTCGGCCAGCTCGCCGAGCTGCGCCGCCGTGGCGGCGCGCGGGCGCAGCGCGTTGTACATGGCCAGGACCTCGGTGTCGGGGATGGCCGTCATCTCGGCGGCCCGGCGGAAGTTGGCGGCCAGCTGGGGACGGCCACTGGCGTCGGCCAGCTGGGCCTGCAGCTGCAGGGTCTCCGGAGCGATCCGCAGGTCCTCGGCCGACAGCTCGCCGGAGACGACCGCGTCCATCGTGAGGGCCGTGATCGGCTTGCCGGTGGGCGTGCGCAGCAGCTCGGGGTGCTTGATCGACAGGGGGTAGTCCGCAGCGGTCAGCTCGGGAGGCGGCTGGGCGCTCATCGCAGGCTCACTCCTCGGTTGGTCCTCAGATCGTGGCGCCACTGTGGCACGCGCCACGTTGCACCGACGTTGCCTTCCGCGACCGCCGCCGGCGGCCTGGCCGTCCGGGCAGGTGACACCTGCCCGATCGGAGAGGTGTCCGGCCCGGCCGCGTGCGGTTTGCTCCCCGGGCATGGGTGCCTCGCTGACGTACGACTCCGCCCGCCGCGTCCTGGACGCCGGGATCGCCCGCGCCGAGGAGATCGGCCAGCCGATGAACATCGCCGTCGTCGACGACGGCGGACACCTGCTGGCGTTCGGGCGGATGGACGGCGCGATCAAGGCGAGCATCGACATCTCCACCCGCAAGGCGGTGACCTCGATCCTCATGGCCCTGCCCACGGAGGCCCTCACCCCGCTGGTGCAGCCGGGCGCCGAGCTCTACGGGCTCGAGCAGACCGCCGGCGGCCTCGTGACCTTCGGCGGCGGCGTGCCGCTGTACCGAGACGGCGAGATCGTGGGCGCCGTCGGCGTCAGCGCCGGGTCGGTGGAGCAGGACGTCACCGTCGCGACCGCGGCCGCCGCCGCGCTGGAGAGCTGAGGCCGGCCCCTCCGACCTGCCTTGCTGGCCGGACGGACATGCGTGAGGATCCGCAGCAGGCCGGCGCCACCCGCCCGGCGAGGATGCTCGGGGGTGTCATGACCCGCTCTGCCCGCCACCGGCTCCCCTGCACCGGCCCGGACGTCGTCGGCACCGATGCCGCCGCCCACGCCCGGCAGCTCGCCGAGACCTTCGACGCCGTGCTCGGCAGCAGTCCGGTCCGCCAGGCGCCCCGGCCGGTCGTCTCCGCGTCCTGGGAACGCAGCCTCGCGGCCCGCGTCGACCCCGACCGCAGGACGCCGCCGGTGGTGCACGCCCCCGACGAGCTGCGCGACATCCGCTCGGCCCACCCGCTCAACGCCGTCATGCCCCTGGTGCGGAACAGCCTCGTCGGCATCGCCGAGGAGGCGGTGCACCTGGTGCTCGTCACGGACGCCGCGGGCCACGTCCTCTGGCGGGAGGGCGCCGTCGAGCTGCTCGGCCCCGCCGATCGGGTGGGCCTGTTCCCGGGCACCAACTGGAGCGAGGCGGCCATCGGCACCAACGCGATGGGCACCACGCTCGCGGTCGACGCGCCGGTGCAGATCCACTCCGCCGAGCACCTGGTCCGCACCTACCACTCCTGGACCTGTGTGGCCGCGCCGGTGCACGACCCCGACACCGGGGCGGTCCTGGGTGCGGTCGACGTCAGCGGCCCGCTGCGGACCATGCACCCGTCGCTGGCGCAGCTGGTGGCGACCACCGCGCGGCTGGCCGAGACCGAGCTGCGGGTGCGGATGGCCGAGGCCGACCAGCGCTTCCTGCTGCGGAACACGCCGCACCTCACCCACCTGCGGGGCGTGGCCGGCGCGCTCGTCACCCCCACCGGCCGGGTGCTGGCCACCGAGCCCTCCCGCGGGTGGCCCGAACGCGTGGACCTCGACGGGGTGGGCGAGCAGGTCCTGCTGCCCGACGGCCGGGAGGCGCTGGTCGAACCCCTCGCCGAGGGCTACCTGCTCCGGGCCGCGCAGCGCCCCTCCCGGGCGGCCGGCCCCGCGCGCTCGTCGGCGCTGTCGCTCCGGGTCACAGGCAACGGCGCACCGAGTGCGGTGCTCGACGGTCGCGCCGTCCCCCTGCCGCTGCGGGCGGCGGAGATCCTCACCGCCCTCGCCCTGCACCCCGAGGGGCTCACCGGGGAACAGTTGGCCTACCTGCTCTACGGGGACGACGGCAACCAGACGACCGTGCGCGTGCAGGTGCGCCGGCTGCGCTCGCTCATCGGCGCCGACGTGCTGCGCACGCGGCCCTACCGGCTCGTGGGCGCGGTGGACAGCGACTTCGGCTCGGCCCGCCGTGCTCTCCGGGCCGGGGAGGTGGCCACCGCCCTGCGGGCGTGCGCCGGCCCCCTGCTGCCGCGATCGGACGCGACGGAGATCCGGCAGCTGCGCGAGGAGCTGACCGCCGGGCTGCGTGCCGCGGTGCTGGCCGCCCGTGACGTGGGCCTGCTGCACGCGTTCGTGCTGCACCCCCAGGGGCAGGACGACCTGGACGCCCACGACCGCCTGCTCGCCCTGCTGCCGGCCGGGGACCCGCGGGCGGCGGGTGTGGCCCTGCGCGCGGCCCGGCTGCGCGCCGAGTGAGGGGGTCGGCTCCACTCGTCGAGTGGTGAGGTGGCGTGGCTTCAGGGCGCGTGAGACCACGCCAACTCGCCACTCGGCGCCGGACGGGCCATCACAACGCGGAGAGGAAGGCCGCGACGCCGTCGTCCTCGTTGGTGGCGGTCACGTCGGTGGCCGCGGCGAGCAGGTCGGGGTGGGCGTGCGCCATGGCCACGGCCCGGCCGCCGCCCTCGCGCACCCAGTCGAAGGCGGCGATGTCGTTGGGCATGTCGCCGAAGACGACGACGTCCTCGGGACCGATGCCGTGCTCGGCGGCCACCTTCGCGATGCCGGTGGCCTTGGTGACGCCGCGCGCGGAGATCTCGGCCAGGGCGTCGGTGGAGGAGTTGGTGACCGTCGCGGCGTCTCCCACGACCTGCTCCACCAGCGCGACGAACTCGTCGCGGGGCAGCGTCTCGTGGCGGGCCAGCAGCTTGGCCACCGGCGCGGACACCATCTCCTCCAGCGTCGCCACCGCCACGCCGGGCGCGTCGACGTCCCACCGGGGCTGGTAGACCGGCTCGTGACGGAACTCCAGGCCGTACTCGACGGCGAACCAGGTGTCGGGCCGGTGCCGGCGCAGCCCGGCGGTGACCTGCTGCAGCACCGCCGGCTCCAGGGCGTCCTCCTCGAGCACCTCGAAGCCGGCCAGGTCCAGCAGGACGGCGCCGTTGCAGCACACGGCGGTGCCGTACCGCAGCACCTCGCGGATGCGCACCATCCAGCGCGGCGGGCGGCCGGTGGCCAGGACGACCGGCACGCCCTCGGCGCGCCAGCGCTCCAGCTCGGCGACCGTCGCGTCGCTGACGGTGTCGTCGCCGTGCAGCAGCGTGCCGTCCATGTCGCTGGCGATCAGCCGCGGTCTCCAGTCAGACATCGCGCACCCGGTCAGACACCCGGTCGCCTCCCGTCGAGCAGGGCCTCCAGGTAGCGCGCGACGCCGTCGGCGTCGTGCCCGCTGGTGACCAGTGGGGTGGCCGCCCGGACGGCGGGGTGCGCGTTGGCGACCGCGACCGCCCGCCCACCGGCGTCGCGCACCGCCTCGATCATGGGCAGGTCGTTGGGCATGTCGCCGAAGACCAGCACGTCGCCGAAGCCGACGCCGTAGCGCTCGAGCGCGATGGCCAGCCCGGTCGCCTTGGTGATCCCCGGCGGCAGCACCTCGATGAAGCCCAGCCCGGCGTGGGTGACCTCGGCCCGGGCCGGGTCGACCACCTCGCGGGCGCGGGCGAGCAGCTCGTCCTGGCCCAGGGTCGAGGAGCGCAGGAAGACCTTCAGCACCGCCCCGGTGGGCAGCACCTGGTGCCGCGGCAGCAGGTGCGCGGGCTCCGGGTAGGGCCAGTCGAAGCCGTGCTGCACCCGCAGTGGCGAGTGCACCTCGCCCTGCTCGGCGGCGTCCTCCACGGCGAGGATGAGCTCACCGGCGACCGACTCGATCCGCTCGATGACCGCGGTCGCCTGCTCGCGCGGCAGGCCCACCGTGCGCAGCACCTCGTCGCGCTCCAGGTCGACGACGAACCCGCCCTGGGCGAGGACGGCGATGCCCCGCCCGTCGAGCGCGGCACAGACGCTGTCGAACAGCCGCGGACCGCGGCCGGTCACCCCGACCACCGGGATGCCTGCGTCCCAGCAGGCGGTCAGCGCCGTCCGGGTGCGCGCGCTGACCTCGCCGTCGGAGCTGAGCAGCGTGCCGTCGAGGTCGCTGGCGACCAGCTTCGGTCGCCAGGCGCCGAGGTCGCCGAGCTCGACGACGTCGTCCGCCCGGGCGCCGGCGGTGCCGGTGCTGGGCAGCACGCCCGGCCGGTCAGCCGTCATGCGACCGGCGCCGGCGCCACGAGCGTCATGCCGAGGGTGAGGGCCTCGACGCCGCCCAGCCACGGGCGCAGCGCCTTCGGCACGTACACCGACCCGTCGGCGCGCTGGTGCACCTCGAGCAGACAGGCGATGGTGCGGGCGACCGCGCAGAGGGTGCCGTTGAGCGTGGCCGCGGTCCGGTTCTTGCCGTCGGCGTCCCGGTAGCGGGTGTTCAGCCGCCGGGCCTGGAAGGTGGTGCAGTCCGAGGTGCTGGTCAGCTCCCGGTAGGTGCCCTGGCTGGGGAACCACGCCTCGATGTCGTACTTGCGGGCCGCGCTGGTGCCCAGGTCGCCGGCGGCGATGTCGACCACCCGGTAGGGCAGCTCGAGGGCCTGCAGGAACTCCTCCTCCCAGGCCAGCAGCCGCCGGTGCTCCTCGGCGGCCTCCTCGGGCCGGCAGAAGCTGAACATCTCGACCTTGTCGAACCAGTGCACGCGGATGATGCCGCGGGTGTCCTTGCCGTAGGAGCCGGCCTCGCGGCGGAAGCAGGACGACCAGCCGGCGTAGCGCAGCGGCCCGGCGGACAGGTCGAGCACCTCGTTGCTGCGCATCCCCGCCAGGGCGACCTCGGAGGTGCCGACGAGGTAGAGGTCGTCGCGCTCGACCCGGTAGACCTCCTCGTCGTGCTCGCCGAGGAAGCCGGTGCCCTCCATCGCCTCGGGGCGCACCAGCGCCGGGGCGACGACGGGGGTGAACCCGGCCGTGACCGCCTGGCCGATCGCCAGCTGGGCGAGGGCGAACTCGAGCATCGCGCCCGGGCCGGTGAGGAAGTAGAAGCGGGCGCCGGAGACCTTGGCGCCGCGCTCCATGTCGATCGCGCCGAGCGCCTCGCCGATCTCCAGGTGGTCGCGCACCGGGAAGTCGTGGGTGGGCACCTCGCCGACGGTGCGCAGCGTCACCGCGTCGTCCTCACCGCCGGGCGGGACGCCGTCGTGCACCACGTTCGGGATGCGCAGGTGCGCCTCGCGCAGCGCCGCGTCGGCCGCCCGCAGCGCCTCCTCGGCCTCCTTGACCGCGGCGGCGAGGGCGCGGGCCCGCTCGAGGACGGCGGGCCGCTCCTCCGGTGACGCCTTCTTCACCGCCTGCGAGGCCGCCTTCTGCTCGGCACGCAGGTCGTCGGTGCGCTTCACGGCGTCGCGGCGGGAGGCGTCGGCGGCGAGCAGCTCGTCGACCCGGGACTCGTCGGCCCCGCGGGCTCGCTGGCTGGCCTTCACGAGGTCGGGGTGCTCACGCACCAGGCGCAGGTCGATCACTCTGCCCAGTCTGTCATCCTCCGGATGACACCGCGGCCAGGTGCCGTCCCCGACCGACGCCGAGCCCCAGACACCCGCCCCGCTCGGGGAAGCCTCCGGCCCCCCACTCCCAGGGACCGACACCGCGGCCAGGAGCCGTCCCCGACCGACGCCGAGCCCGTCCAGCACGCACGCCACGGGCGGCACTCAGGTGGCCGGTCCACCCGGCCCGACACCGGCGAGCAGCTCGGTGACCGCGGCCCGCACCCGGGAGCGCTCCCGGTCCAGGGTGGCCAGCGCGTCGCCCACGGCGAGGGCGACCGGGTCGACGGTCTCCAGGCTGTGGCAGACCTGCGCCAGCGCGGTCGCGCCCAGCGCCGCGCTGCTGCCCTTGAGCCCGTGCGCGAGCCGGGGCACCGAGCCCTCGTCGTCCACCGACCAGGAGGGCCGGTCGGCGGCGGCCACGATGGCGGTGACCGCGTCGTCGAGGGTGGCGAGGTAGCGGGTGTAGAGGTGCGCGAAGGCCTCGTCGCCGAGGTCGCGCAGGTCCTCGACGGTGTCGGGGTCGAGGACCGCCTCCGGCTCCGGTGCCGGGGCGGCCGGCGCGGGGGACGGCGGCAGGACGACCTCGTCCAGGGTGTCCCGCAGCGTGGCCATCCGGATCGGCTTGGTCAGGAACCCGTCGGCGCCGACCTCGAGGAAGGCCGTGCGGTCTGCGGCGAGCACGCTCGCGGTCACCGCGTAGACCCGCGCCTGTCGACGGCCGCCGTCGCGGTCGAGGAGTTCTCCTACGCCCGCTACACGCGCGGCCGGGAGGTCGGCGTGCTGCTGCTCGGCGGGCTGCTGGAGAACGTCGGCTACCGGCAGGTGCACGCCTGGTTCCAGCTGCGCGGGCTGGTCGCCGCCCTCACGCGCCGCACCCCGGTGTGGACGGCGATGCCGCGCACCGGCTTCACCGAGCCCGAGCCGATCACCGTGGAGCCTGCCGCGGCCACCTGATCCGGCGAGATCGCCGATCTCGCCCGGACGCGGGCCCGCGAGCGTGCGAGATCGCCGATCTCGCCCGGCTCCGCGTGCGGGACAATGGCTGTCATGCGTTTCCTGGGTGGCACCCGACCGGCGACCGACCTGACCTACGCCGACGTCTTCATGGTGCCCAACCACAGCACCGTGGGCTCCCGGCTCGAGGTCGACCTGACCACCCCGGACGGCGTGGGGACGACGATCCCGGTCGTCGTCGCCAACATGACCGCGATCTCCGGCCGGCGGATGGCCGAGACCGTGGCGCGCCGCGGCGGGCTGGCCGTGCTGCCGCAGGACATCCCGGTCGACGTGATCGGCGAGGTCGCCGGCTGGCTCAAGACGCGGCACCCGGTCTACGACACGGCGATCACGCTGTCGCCGACGTCCACCGTGGGCGAGGCGCTGTCCCTGCTCACCAAACGGGCGCACGGCATCGTCGTCGTGGTCTCCGACGCCGGCTCCGTGCTCGGCGTCGTCACCGACGGCGCATGCCGGGGCGTGGACCGCTTCACCCAGCTCGCCGAGGTGATGGTCGACGACCCGCTGACGATCCCCGCCGGCACCGACCTGCCCAAGATCTACGACGTGCTCTCCGACGCGCGCGTCGAGGCGGCCCCGGTGGTCGAGGGCGACCGGCTGGTCGGCGTCATCACCCGCAAGGGGGCGCTGCGCTCCGCGATCTACACACCGGCGGTCAACGCGGCCGGGCAGCTGCTGACGTCCGCCGCCGTCGGCATCAACGGCGACGTCGCGGGCAAGGCGCGCGCCTTGCTCGAGGCGGGCGTCGACGTCCTCGTGGTGGACACCGCGCACGGCCACCAGGAGAAGGCGGTCGAGGCGGTGCGCGCGGCGCGCTCGGTGGCGGGCTCCGTGCCGGTCGTCGCCGGCAACGTGGTGACGGCCGAGGGCACCCGCGACCTGGTCGAGGCGGGGGCGGACGTCGTCAAGGTCGGCGTGGGCCCCGGCGCCATGTGCACCACGCGGATGATGACCGGCGTCGGCCGGCCGCAGTTCTCCGCCGTCGAGGAGTGCGCCGCGGCGGCCCGCTCCCTGGGCAAGCACGTGTGGGCCGACGGCGGCGTGCGGCACTCGCGCGACATCGCCCTGGCCCTGGCCGCCGGTGCGGCCAACGTGATGGTCGGCTCCTGGTTCGCCGGCACCTACGAGTCGGCCGGCGACATCCACGACGACGGCTCGGGTCGGCTGTACAAGGAGTCCTTCGGCATGGCCTCGGCCCGCGCGGTCAAGGCCCGGACGGCGACGCAGTCCGGGTTCGACCGTGCGCGAGCCGGCCTGTTCGAGGAGGGCATCTCGTCGTCCCGGATGTACCTGGACCCGGCGCGGCCAGGCGTCGAGGACCTGATCGACGGGATCGTCGCCGGCGTCCGGTCCTCCTGCACCTACGCCGGGGCGCGCACCGTCGACGAGCTGCACGAGCGCGCGGTGCTGGGGGTGCAGAGCGCGGCGGGCTACGAGGAGGGCCGCCCGCTGCCGACCTCCTGGTGAGGCCGCTCCCCCTCCCCGTGTTCGAGGGCCTGGTCGCCGACGCCCTCGACCAGGTGCCGCCGGAGCTGCTGGCGCTGATGGACAACGTCGTCGTCCTGGTGGAGGACCGCAACGAGGAGGAACCCGACCTGCTCGGCCTCTACGAGGGCCACGCGCTGACCGAGCGCGGCTGGGAGTACGGCGGCGCGCTGCCGGACCGGATCATGGTCTACCGCGAGGCCATCTGCGACATCTGCGCGACCGCCGAGGAGGTCGTCGAGGAGGTCACGATCACGGTGGTGCACGAGATCGCGCACCACTTCGGGATAGACGACGACCGGCTGCACGAGCTCGGCTGGTCCTGAGCGGCGGTTTCCGCGGAAATGGCCGGAAGGGGCCCCGCGTACCGTGATCACCCGTGGCTGACGTCAAGGGCAGCGGACTGCCGATCAAGATGCTGCACGACCGCATCCTGGTGTCGCTGCGCAGGGAGGACGGCGAGCGCCGCTCCAGTGGCGGCATCCTCATCCCGGCGACCGCGCAGGTGGCCAAGCGGCTGGTCTGGGGCGAGGCACGCGGCGTCGGGTCGAGCGTGCGCCAGGTGAAGGTCGGCGACCAGGTGCTCTTCTCCCCCGAGGACCAGCACGAGGTCGAGGTGCACGGCGAGGAGCTGATCATCCTGCGCGAGCGCGACGTGCACGCCGTCGCCGCCGAGCGGATCGAGGAAGCGACCGGCCTCTACCTCTGAGGGGTCGCCCGGGGTGTGCACAGCGCTCAGCCGGGAACGGCCCGGGCGTGGCGCACGATCACGTCGATCATCTGCTCGAGGAACCGGCGGACGACGGCCAGTCGCTGCGGCACGGCACGCGGGACGGCGTCCTGCGGGCGCTGGCCGTCACCGGCGGGGTCATCACCAGCGCCGGGCTGGTCCTGGCGGCGACCTTCGGCGCTGTCGGTGCTGCCGCTGCTGTTCCTCGTCCAGCTGGCGTTCCTGGTCGGCTTCGGCGTCCTGCTCGACACCTTCGTCGTCCGCTCGCTCGTGGTGCCCTCGGCGGTGACGCTGCTGGGCGACCGCACCTGGTGGCCCGGCCGGCTGGCGCGCAGGCAGGAGCCCGAACCCGACCGCGAACTCGAACGGGTGTAGCCGACCCACCGGGGCTCCCGGCCGACTGAGCAGTTGCGGTCGACGACACGGCGGGACACGCCGGGCCGAGCAACACCAACTGCGCACTCGGCCGATCCGGGCGCGCTCACACGCGGCCGGCGCGCACCCGCTCGAGCCAGCCGGCGGCCTCGCGGAACGCCGCGTCGGTCGACACCGGGGTCACCGGCTTGTTCTCCCGGCCGTCGGCGCGCGGGTAGGAGCCCAGGAAGCGCAGGTCGTCGCAGACCCGGTGCAGGCCGGAGAGCGCCTCCCCCACCCGGGCGTCGGCGACGTGCCCCTCGCAGTCGAGGGAGAACGAGTAGACGCCCAGCCGCTCGCGGGTCGGCCGCGACTCGATGCGGGTCAGGCTGATGCCGCGGACGGCGAACTCGCCGAGCAGGTCCAGCAGCGCCCCGGTGCGGTCGCCGACGACGGCGACCAGCGAGGTCTTGTCGTTGCCGGTGGGTTCGGGAAGCGGCCCCGGTGGCGCGACCAGCACGAACCGGGTGACGGCGCCGGGGCGGTCGGCGATGTCCTCGGCCAGCGCGGTGAGCCCGTACCGCTCGGCGGCGATCGGCGGGCAGACCGCGGCGTCGTACTGGCCGGCCGCGACCTGCCGGGCGGCCTCGGCGGTCGAGGTGGCCGGCAGCGGGACGACGCCGGGCAGCAGCCGGGCCAGCGAGCCGGCGGTCTGCGCCAGCGCATGCGGGTGGCTGGCCACCGAGCGGACGTCGGCCGGCGTCGTCCCCGGGCGGGCGGCGAGGACGAAGGAGACCGTCAGGAAGACCTCGCGGGTGATCAGCAGCGGGTCGCCGTCGGCCAGGCCGTCCATGGTGGCCGGCACCGAGCCCTCGACCGAGTTCTCCAGGGGCACGAGCGCGGCGTCGGCGTCCCCCGAGCGGACGGCGGCCAGCGCGGCCGGCACCCCGGCGGCGGGCGTCCGCACACCGCCGTCGGCGCCGACGGCGCTGATCAGGGCCGATTCGGTGAAGGTACCCTCGGGGCCGAGATAGGCGTACCGCGTCGGAGGCGTCCCAGGCACCCGACGAGGGTAGTGCGGCCGGGGACGGGCAGATGCCCCGCCCGGGGGGAACCGCCACGCTGGTCACCGACTCGTGGCCGCACAGCGGCCGGACACCGTCGTGGGAGGACATGCGTGACCCCCGGCCCGGAGCGCCTCATCGAGGGTGACCTCGACGATGCGCTCTGGCGTCTGCTGGCCGCGAGCGACCGCGACGACCCCGCCGCCTTCACCGCCGAGCACGACCGCGCCGCCGCGGCGCTGGACGCCGCGACCGACCCGCGCTGGACCGCCTGGCGGCACGCGCTGGCCGCCCGCCGCGGCCTGGTCGACGGCGACCCCGAGGCCGTCGCGGCCGAGGTGTCGGCCGCCCGCGACGCCCTGGGCAGGTGCCTCCCGTGCGCGCACACCGCGCTGACCCTGGCCCACCTGGCCCACGTGGAGGTGGCCGCCGACCACGCCGACACGGGGATGGTGCTGGCCATCGACGCGAGCCTGCTGGCCGAGGCCGCGGCGACCGACGGCCCCTCCCGCGCCCTGCACCAGGCCCACCTGTGGCTCTCGCTGACCCTGGCCGCCCTCGACCTGGAGGAGCTCGCCGTCGCGCACGCGCTGCAGGGCTCCCGGGTGGCGGACGAGCTGTCCGGGGTGCCCGACCGCTGGCGGCTGCTGCAACTGTGCGCCCAGCAGCACGCCGAGCTGGCGCAGACGCTGCACCGCCGCGGGGAGGCCGAGCGCGCCCGCGAGCTGGCCGGGACGGCGATGGAGTGCGCCGAGGCCGCCCGCGCCCTGGACTGGGAGCCCGAGCCCGACGAGCAGGACCTGCTCGACGTCGCCCAGGCGTGGGCCATGGCCGGTCACGGCGAGGCCGCGGACGCCCTCGGCCCGATGCGCCGGGCGCACAAGCGGGTGCACCGGGACGGCGGGACGTGGTTGCGCGGCTACGCCGACCTGGTGCTCGCCCGGCTGCTGGCCCGGCTGGCCCGCGACCGGTCCGGCGGCGGGCACGACGCCGAGGCGACCGACCTGCTCGTCGACGCCGCCGGGGCCTTCGCCGCCTCCGGCGACCGCCGGCGCTACCGGCAGTGCCTGCTGGAGCTGGGCCAGAACACCGCGGCGATGGGCCGCCCGGCCGAGGCGCTGCACTGGCTGGAGGCCTACCGCGCCGACAGCCGCCGGGCGCACGCCCGCAGCCGGGAGCTGTGGGCGGAGATGTTCGTCCGGCGCAGCCGGCTGCGCGAGGCCGAGCGGCAGACCGCGCACCTGCGCCGGGTCGCGCTGGAGGACCCGCTCACCGGCCTGGGCAACCGGCGCAGCGCCGAGCGCCGGCTGGCCGGCATGCGCGTGGGCGCCGAACCGGTGTCGCTGGCCGTGGTCGACATCGACCGGTTCAAGGCGGTCAACGACGACGCGTCCCACTCGCACGGCGACCAGGTGCTGCGCCGGGTCGCCGACCTGCTGCGCGAGCACTGCCGCACCGGCGACGAGGTGTACCGCTGGGCCGGCGACGAGTTCCTCGTCGTCCTGCCGACGGCGACCGAGCCCCAGGCACTGACCGCCGTCGACCGGCTGCGCGCCGCGGTGGCCGACGCCGACTGGGGCGGCCTGCAGCTGTCCGAGCCGGTGACGGTGAGCATCGGCGTGGCCACCGCCCCGGCAGCCGCGGACGAGCCGCTGGGCTGGCGCTCGCTGTTCGACACCGCCGACCTGCACCTGTTCACCGCCAAGCGCGGCGGGCGCAACCGGGTGCGCGCCCACGGCGGCCGGGGCGTCGGCGAGGGCACCCCGTGACGGCGCGGGCCGGGAGGGACGGCTGTGACGGGAGTGTCTCCGACTCCCGGCGTGCCCCCCGTCCGGTGCTCGACTCCATTGACAGCGACAGGCACAGTGCGCTCGTGCCTCCCGGAGCCCTGCACCACCGGGTGACCGCCGCGCTGTCGAACTGGCAGCTCGACGACGCCGAGGAACTGCTGGCCGACGTCGGCACCGACTCCTCCCCCTACGCGGCGCCCACGCCGCGGGACGGCGGCCTCGCCCGCCCGGCCGACCTGGGCCGGGCCTGGGCCGACACGCTGCGCGCCGAGCTGCTCGTGCGTCGACTGCGGAAGGCCGGCTTCACCCTCGTCGGCGACCCCGTCGAGCCCTCGTCCGGACCGGGCGTGGCGGCCCGGCTGGACCTGCACGCCGGCGTGGCCGAGCTGATCGACGGGCCCCCCGCCTCTGAGGACGGCGACCCGCGCGCCTCGCACGCGGCGCTGGCCATCGCGCTGGTGCGCTCGGCCAAGGCGGCCTTCGACGCCACCGAGGACGAGCTGCAGCGCGCCGCCGGCCTGGCCCGGCACGCCCGCATCGAGCTGCTGTCGCGCCGCATCGACGCGGCCATGGACGAGGCGGTGGAGGCGGCCAGCCTGCTCGGCCCCGCGCTGCCGCCGTCCGCCCTGCTGGTGGAGACGCTGACCACCCTCGCCGGCGTGCTCGCCGACCTGGAGCTGATGCCGCTGGCGCTGGACTACCAGCGGCGGGCGCACCAGACCGCGGTAGCCGCGGCCGCCGTCCCCGGCGCGCTGGGGTGGGTGGGGGACGGCGACCCGGTCGGCGACCCCGACGTCCTCGTCGCCCGCGCGGCCAGCGCCCTGGGCGAGCTGTGCGCCGAGCTCGGCGAGGCGCTGCTCGACGACGGCGACCCCGACGCGGCCGCCCCGCACTTCGCCGATGCCCGCGCGCTGGCCGAGGAGGCGCTGGCGCTGCTGCCGCCGGACTCCGCCGAGGCGGTCGTGGCCGCACAGGTGGTGCACGGCTGGGCGCTGGTCGGCCTGGGCGAGCACGCCGCCGCCGTGGGGCCGCTGCGGGCCGCCGTCCGGACCACCGCCACGGGCGACCGCGCGCTGCACGCGACGGCGCTGCTCGCGCTCGGCCGCGCGCTGCGCCGGCAGGGCGACGGCCGCGGCGCCGACGAGCAGCTGGCCCAGGCCCTCGCCACGGCGACCGAGCACGGCCTGCCGCGGCCGCGCCGGGCCGCGCTGCGCGAGCTGTGCACGCTGCACGCCGAGCTGGACGACGCCGGGCGGGCGCTGCCCTACCTGCAGGCCTACCTGGCCGACGAGCTGGACCGGGTCGACGAGCGGCGCACCCGCTGGGTGGAGCTGTTCGGCCGGCGCAAGAGCCTGCTGGAGACCGAGCGGGCGGCCGGGCAGCTGCGCCGGCAGGCCTACGAGGACCCGCTCACCCACCTGCCCAACCGCCGCTACGCCGAGGCCACCCTCGACGGGCTGCTCGGCAGCGGGGCGGCGCCGGCGCTGGCCGTGGTGGACGTCGACCGGTTCAAGGAGGTCAACGACGCCGTCGGTCACGCCGGCGGGGACGACGTCCTGCGCCGGGTGGCCGAGATCCTCGTGGCCGGGTGCCGCGACACCGACGACGTGTGCCGGTGGGCCGGCGACGAGTTCGTCGTCCTGCTCCCCGAGACCACCGCCGAGCAGGCCGAGTTCGCGCTCGAACGCTGCCGCCGCGCGGTCGCCGAGACCGACTGGGCCGCGCTCGGGATGCCGGTGCCGGTGACCATCAGCGTCGGCATCGCCTCGGCCACCCGCGGCGACGACCGGCGCACCCTGTTCGCCGCTGCCGACGGCGTCCTCTACGACGCCAAGCGCAGCGGCCGCGACCGCGTCGTCCGGCTGTCGGCGGTGACCCAGACCCGGGCCGCGGAGAGCCCCCTGGACGCCTTCTCCGGTCCGGCTGGGACTGCTGTGACGGACGGGTCATCCCGGGACGACACGACCCTCGCCGGCTCCCCGGAGCAGGTCCCGCCGGCCCCTAGGGTCCCTGCCGTGCAGCCTTCCCCGCTGACCGAGCCCACCACCGTGACCAGCGGGTTCGCGCCGTTGCTCGTCGAGCCCGCCGATCCGCCGCTGGGCCTGGGCAGCCCCGCCGAGCCGGCCCTGGCCCCCGCACCGCCCCTCGAGCCGCCCGTCCCGCCGGTCGCGCCGACCCGTGGGGCGCCCGCCGAGCCCGACGTCATCTGGGCGCCCGGCCGCAGCACCGAGCAGGTGCTCGCGCTGGTCCGCGAGGCGCGCCGGCAGTTCCCGGACCGGCCTGCGGTCGTCGTCCGGGCGCCCGCCGAGACGCTCGTCGCCCTGGCCAGCGAGCACGACGCCTACACGACGGTCGACGCCGCCTCGATGTCCGCGGCGGTCGGCCCGCTGCCCGAGCCCGTCGGCAGCATCGGCGTGCTGTGCGGGGTCGGCGGTGACCTCGCGGTGGCCGCGGAGGCCGCCTTCGCCGCGCGCGTCACCGGCACTGCTGTGCTGCGGGTGGACGACGTCGGCGGCAGCCGGTTCCGCGCCGGGCTGCCGGGGAACGCGCTGCCCGAGGACGTCGACTGCCTGGTCGTCGTCGCCGGCCTCGACGCCTCGCTGGCCGGGCTGCTCGGCGTGCTCACCGACGTGCCGATCGTCGCCGTCCCGACGTCGACCGGGCAGCCGGGCTCGTTCGGCGGGTTCAGCGCGCTGCTGACGATGCTGAACTCGGCCGCGCCCGGCGTCGTGGTGAGCAACATCGACAACGGCCACGCCGCCGGCGTCTTCGCCGCCCGCATCGCCCGCAGAGCCCACCGCGGCTGACCCCTCCGCGCCTACGCCCGTCTCGACCGCATGGCCCGGAGTTGCGTCAGGCGGGGTCCGCGGAGAGCCTCGCGTACGAGTCCGAGTCGACGGCGTGCAGGGTGATCCGCCCCGCCTCGTCGTAGTGCAGTCCCCAGCCGTGGGTCTTCGGCAGCGGAGAGGCCCGCAGGCACGCCCGGGGCTGGGCGAAGTACTCCGCCCGCAGCCGCTCGAGCTCCTCCCCGTCGACGTCCGTCCGCCCGCGGACGCCCGGGGACGACGCCAGGAGCACGTCCTCCTGCGTCCACCGCCCGGGCTCCGCGACGAGCATGGCGTACTGGACGCCGGCGACCGTCGGGGTGGCGCCGCGCCCGGGCGGGACCACCCCCGTCCGCGCTCGGCAGTCCTCGGCCACGGAGATGAAGGTGTTCGTGTACCCCACGGACGACTCCCTCCTGTCACTGCGCTCCGGACGCCGCCCACTCGGCCAGGCGCCGCTCCTGCTCCTCGGGGCTGACGTCCTCGACCCTCGTCATGATCGCCCAGCGGTGGCCGAACGGGTCATGGATGGAGGCGAACCGGTCGCCGGTGACGAACGTGGCCGGCTCCTCCCGCACCGTGGCGCCCCGCTCGACGGCGCGGGCGAACACCGCGTCGACGTCGGCGACGTAGACGCAGGTGGAGCTGCTCGCCCGATCCGCCTCCTGCCCGGTCGGGGTGGCCAGACCGTAGGCGTCGTTCGGGTCGCCCAGCTGCAGCCGGCCGAGGCCGAGGTCGAGCTCCGCGTGCACGACCGTGCCGTCGGGGCCGTCCATCCGCTGGACGACGGTGGCGCCGAGGACGGCGGCGTAGAAGCGGATCGCCTCGGCCGCGGGAGAGCAGACCAGGAACGGGGTCAGCGTGGTGTAGCCGTCGGGACGGCCGTTCGTGATCGCCATGTCCCCGAGCCTGCCTAGGCTCCGGCCGTGCCGTCTTGGACGAACGCGACAGGTCCGGCGAGCGGCCTCCTGCGGCCGGCCGAGACCGCCCGGGAGACGGGCCTGCGCCGCGACGCCCCGGTGTCCCCCGCGCTGGCCCCGTTCGTGGAGTGGTACTGGTCGGTGCGGTGGGACCGGACCGGCCGACCGCCGCACCGCTCCGAGGTGCTCAGCCACCCGAGCGTGAACCTGTCGGTGGAGTCCGGCTCCGAGCCGCGCTTCGGGCACGCGCTGCCCGCCGTCCTGGTGCACGGCGTCAGCCCGCGTCGCTTCACCATCGACCTCGTCGGGACCGGCCGGGTGACCGCGGCCAAGTTCCGCCCGGGCGGCTGGGTCGCCTTCGGCGGCCGGCTGCCCGGCCGGGCCACGGCGACGCCGCTGGGCTCCGCGCTCGGCCTCGACGCCGCCCGGCTGCTCGACGCGGTGCTCGCCGAGGAGGACGACGACGCCCGTGCGGGGGTGCTCGACGCGACCCTCGCCCCGCTGGCCCCGGACCCGCCCGCGGCGTACCGGGAGATGCTCGCCCTGCTCGAGCGGATGGCCGCCGACCGGTCGCTGGTCCGCGTCGAGCAGGTGGCGGCGCTGGGTGCGATGAGCGTCCGGTCGCTGCAGCGGCTCTTCGCCGGCTACGTCGGGCTGAGCCCCAAGGCGGTGCTCGCCCGGTACCGCCTGCAGGACGCCGCCGCGACCATCGACGCCGGCGGGGTCGGCGACCTCGCGGGCCTGGCGGCGTCCCTGGGCTGGTTCGACCAGGCGCACTTCAGCCGCGACTTCCGGGCGGTGACGGGCACGACCCCCTCGGCCTACCTGCAACGGGCCCGCGTCAGCTGACCGCCGGCCGGCGCAGGCCCGCCGCCACCACGGGGACGACGGCCACGGCGAGCCCCGCCACCGCGACGACGCCGCCCAGCGCCCACGCCGCGAACACCAGCAACCCGGCCAGCTCGACGCCCAGGCCCGCGACCGAGGTGACCGTCGCCCGGCGAGCGCTGTCGATCCGCTCCTGCAGCCGCGCCTCGGCGACGACCAGCACCGCCAGGTACAGCGCGTAGGCGACGGCCACCAGCGCCAGCGCCGCCGGACCGGGGACGACGGCCACCGCCCCGAGCAGTCCGCCGGACAGGAGGAGCAGCACCGACAGCGCGCGGTCGGGCAGCCGGTCGGCCCGGCCGCCCAGCGCGGCGCCGAGCGCCCCGGCCAGCGTGATGCCCAGGACGGCGGCCGGGACGGCGACGGTCGGCACCCCGCGGTCGCCGGCGAGCACCGGGAAGTACTCCTCCACCGCGTCCAGTCCGCCGACCAGCGCGACCGCGAGCACGGTGACCCGCAGCCCGGGGGCGCGGACCGCCTCGGTGACGCCGCCGCGCAGGGTGTCGAGCAGCGAGTCGCCGTCGGGCTCCCGCGGCGGTTCCGGGAAGCGCAGCGCCAGCGCCGCCCAGGTCAGGCACACGGCCGCGCTGGCCCAGCCCACCAGCGGGTAGCCGCCGAGGGCGTAGAGCACGCCGGCTGCGGCCGCCGTCGGCACCTGGACGAGCAGCTCGGCCGACGTCATCACGCCGTTGACCCGGGCGAAGGAGCCCTCGGCACCCACCTCGGCCAGGCCGTCGTGGACGAGGGCCTCCACGGTGCCGGAGACCAGCGCGCCGGCCACGCCCCAGACGACGAAGCCGGCCAGGAAGCCCCCGAACTGCGGTGCGACGGTCCACACGACGAAGGCGCCCGCCTCCAGGAGGCCGCCCGCGACGAGCGCGCCCCGGCGGGACCACCGGTCGGCCAGCGCCCCCGCCGGCACCTCGGTCAGCAGCGCGGTGACCGACCAGGCGGCGAACAGCAGCGAGACCTCGGCGGCCGAGAGCCCGATGTCGAGGAACAGCAACGCGTAGAGCGGGTAGAGCGGTACCAGCTCGGACAGCGCGGTCCAGCCCACCGCCAGGCGCGCGAGCGGCCGGGCGGCGGGCGGCAGGGGCGTCCTGGCCGGGCGTCAACGGAACGGCACGGCGCGGACGGTAGCGCGGGTCACCCGCGCCCGCAGCCGGGTTCCGGACGCCGCTGGGCTAGGCTCTCCGGCCGAGAAGGGGAGTAGCCCCCCGTCCGCTGGTCGACACGCTGGCGCCTCCGGGTGCCCGGTCAGCGGGCCCACGCTCGGCCGTGGGTGGGCGAGACCTTCGACCGCAGTCGCCCTCGCCGGCAGCTGCCGGTCGGAGGCTGCCCGCATCCGTCCGGCAGTGCCCAGACGGAAGTGAGAACCCGTGTCCCTGACGGTCGTGCTGACCGCCTTCGTGCTCGTCCTGCCGGTGGAGCTCCCGGACAAGACGCTGTTCGCCAGCCTGGTCCTGGCCACCCGCTTCCCGCCGCTGCCGGTGTTCGTCGGCGTCGGGACGGCGTTCGGGCTGCAGGTCGCGATCGCGGTCACCGCCGGCAGCCTCCTCTCGTTGCTGCCCGAGGCGCTGGTCAGCGGGGTGGTCGCGGTCCTGTTCGTGGTCGGCGCGGTCCTGCTGTGGCGCAGCGCGACGGAGGGCCCGGAGGACGCCGCGGACGTGGCGGCCGGCCGGGAGGGGACGTCGTTCCTGCGGGTCGCCACCATCTCATTCGGCGTCCTGTTCGCCGCCGAGTGGGGCGACCTGTCCCAGCTGGCCACCGCGGGGCTGGCCGCGCGCCTGGACGACCCGGTGTCGGTCTTCGCCGGCGCCTGGGCCGCGCTGCTCACCGTCTCGGGGCTGGCCGTCTTCCTCGGCACGAAGCTGGCCGACCGGCTCCCGGTGGCGCTGATCCGCCGGGTGGCCGCGGTGCTCTTCCTCGTCTTCGCCGTCGTCGCCGCGGTCGAGACGGTGCGCACACTCGCCGGCTGACCGTCATGACCCTTACGGGTCGGCATCGACCGGGAGTCCTCAACGACGGCGCCGGTGCTGCCGTCGGTGTCCCTGGTGGCCGTGCGGCCGCCAGGGACACCGAGAAGCGAGGCCCCATCCGTGACCGCAGCCGCCCCGATCGACGACCACCTGGCCGGACGTCGCCGTGCCGCGCAGCTGATGCCCGCGCTGGAGCTCATCACGCAGGTGCCCGGCGAGGAGCTCGACGCCGTCGTGCGGGTCGCCGCCACCGTCACGGGGCTGGCGTACGGGACGGTGAACCTCCTCGACGAGTCGGTCCAGTATCAGCTGTCCTGCCACGGCTTCGTCGGCGGCACGTCCCCTCGCGAGGATGCGCTGTGCGACCTGATGCTCCGGCAGGAGCCGCGGGTGCGGACGTTCTCCGACCTCTCGGTCGAGCCCGGCCTGCAGTACAACCCGTGGGTCGACGGCCGGCGGGGCCAGGTCCGCGCCTACGCCACCGCCCCGCTGGAGCTCGACGGGACGGTCCTGGGCACCCTGTGCGTCTTCGACCCCGAGCCGCACGACCTCGCCGACGAGCAGACCGCGCGGCTGGGCGACCTGGCCACGGTGGTCGTCGGCATCTTCCGCCGGCGCCAGCAGGCCCAGCGGCTGGCCACGCTGGCCACCGAGAGCGAGACGGCCCGCGCCGAGACCGAGGCCGCGCACACGGAGCTGGCCCGCCGCGCCGCGTTCACCCGGGCGCTCCTGGAGGCCTTCCCGGTGGGTGTGGTCGCCACCGACGCCGAGGGCCGGGTGACCACCTTCAACCGGCTGGGCCGGGAGTGGCACGGCGTGGCCGACCGGGACCTTCCGGCCGACCTGCGGGTCGGGGACCTGCCCGCCCTGTTCGGCCTCGTCGACGCCGAGGGCGTGCCGGTCCCCGCCGACGAGCTGGCCCTGGACCGGGCGCTGACCCAGGGGGCTGCGTGCCACGGCGAGCTCACCATCGCCCACCCCGGCCGGCCGGCCCGGGTCGTCACCTCCTCGAGCACACCCGTCCACGACGAGGAGGGCCGGCTGCTCGGCGCCGTCGTCGCGCTCTCCGACGTGACCGCCCAGCGGGAGCTGGAGGCGGCGTTGCGGGCCGCGGCCCTGCACGACCCGCTGACCGGGCTGCCCAACCGCACCCTGCTGGTCGACCGGCTGGAGCTGGCCCTGCGCAACGGGCAGCGCGAGCCGGTGTCGATGGCGGTGCTCTACTGCGACCTCGACGGCTTCAAGCTCGTCAACGACGTCGCCGGGCACGCGGTCGGCGACGAGGTGCTCGTCGAGGCCGCCCGCCGCCTGCGCGCCGTCGTGCGCCCCGCCGACACCGTGGCGCGGATCGGGGGCGACGAGTTCGTCCTCCTGTGCCCCGGGCTCGGCACTGCGGACGTCGCCGACCGGGTCGCCGCCCGCATCACCGAGGCCTTCGGCACGCCCCTGGCCTCCGACGGCGACGCCGAGTACCGGATCGGGGTGAGCATCGGGATCACGCTGTGCACCGAGGTGGACACCCCGGAGACCGCGCTGGCCGCCGCGGACGCCCGGATGTACGAGGCCAAGGCCTCGGCGGCCCCGCAGCCGCGGCCGGCTCGCCGCCGTCCCCCAGCGCTGACGGGCGGCGCCCTGCGCCGTCGACGGAACGGGACCGAGGCCACTGCACGCCCGTGGCGGGGGCACCTGGCCTGGCCCTCCACGGAGAGGCACCGAGGAGGTCACCGTGCCCGTCATCCCCGACCTGCCCTGGACCGCCGAGCACGTCGGTGAGGGGCCGGGCGTCGTCATGGTCACCCACCTGCACCTGCGTCGGCTCCGCGACGTCCCGGCGTTCCTCCGCGACTCGCTGGCCATCCGCGCCCAGGCGGCGGCCGCCCCCGGCGCGCGCTCGCTGTACCTGCGGGCCCAGCCCCTGGCCCGGCACTTCACCACCGTGTCCCGGTGGGACGACCAGGCCGCCGTCGTCGCGTTCGTCCGCACCGACCCGCACCGCGCGGCGATGCGGCGCCGGGGCCCCGAGATGCGGGAGTTCAGCAACCGGTCGCACCCCGGGACCGGCACCGTACCCACGGTGCAGACGGCTGCTGCGCTGTCTGCGTGACCCGCTCCGCCCCGGGCCGTCCCGGTGGCAGCATGGCCCCCGATGGATGCGGCCGTGCAGGTGACCGACCTCGTCAAGCGCTACCCCGGCCGGCCGGTCAACGCCGTCGACGGGATCTCCTTCACGGTGCAGCGTGGTGAGGTCTTCGGCCTGCTCGGCCCCAACGGCGCCGGCAAGACGACGACGATCGGCGTGCTGACCACGCGGGTGCTGCCCACCTCGGGCACCGCCAGCGTCGCCGGGGTGGACGTCGCCACCGACCCGGTCACCGCGCGCAGCCGGCTGTCGGTGGTGCCGCAGCGGTCCAACCTCGACCGTGCGCTGACCGCCCGGCAGAACCTGGTCTTCCACGCCGCGTACCACGGCGTCGGCCGGGCCGAGCGCAACCGCCGGGCCGACGCGCTGCTCGAGCAGCTGGGCCTGGGTAACCGCGGCGGCGACAAGGTCGACGACTACTCCGGCGGGATGGCGCAGCGGCTGCTCATCGCCCGCGCGCTCATGCACGCCCCGCAGGTGGTCTTCCTCGACGAGCCCAGCACCGGGCTGGACCCGCAGGCCCGGCTGTTCGTCTGGGACCGGGTGCGGGAGCTGCGCGAGGGCGGCATCACCGTCGTGATCACCACGCACGACATGGACGAGGCGGCCGCGCTGTCCGACCGGGTCGGGATCATGGACCACGGCCGGCTGCTCGCCCTGGACACTCCCGCGGCGCTCACCCGCTCGCTGCCGGGCAGCGCCACGCTCGACATCGACGTGGAGCGCGCGCCCGAGGACACCGACGACGCGGTGCTCGCGGCCCTCGCCCCGCTGGCCGAGCGCGTGGAGCAGGTCGCCGACGCCTCGGGGCTGCGTGCCCGCCTCTACCTCTCCGGCGACGCCGCGGCGCTGGTCGGCCCGGTGTCGGAGGCGCTCGGCGCGCGGCGCGCGCGGCTGACCGGCGTGCGCATCGGCGAGCCCAGCCTCGAGGACGTCTTCCTCGAACTCACCGGACGGGAGCTGCGATGAGCACGGACACCGCCGTACCGGGCCTGGCCGCCGGGGTCGGCCGCCCCGCCCCGGGCCGGCCGGACGTCGGCCGGGCGTTCCGCGCGCTGCTGTGGCGCGACGTCTTCGTCACCGGCCGCGAACTGGTGCCCTTCCTGCTGCAGGTCGTGCTGCAGCCGGTCTTCCTGCTGTTCGTCTTCGGCAAGGTGCTCGTCGAGCTCGGCTTCGCCACCGCCCAGTACTCCGACGTGCTGCTGCCCGGCGTCATCGCGCTGACGGCCTTCCTGACCGCGCTGCAGAACACCGCCTTCCCGCTGGTCATCGACTTCTCCTTCACCAAGGAGATCGAGGACCGGCTGCTCGCGCCGCTGCCCACCGCGCTGGTCGCGGTCGAGAAGGTGGTGTTCTCCCTGCTGCGGGCGCTGGTCGCCGCCGCGGTGATGTTCCCGATCAGCTGGTGGGTGCTCGGCTCCCTGCCGGTGCAGTGGGGCGACCTGCCGGTGCTGACCGCGTTCCTCGTGCTCGGCTCGCTGGTCGGCGCGGTGATGGGCATGACGCTCGGGACGTTCGTCAAGCCCAACCGGATCAACGTCGTCTTCGCCGTCGTCCTGACCCCGCTGCTGTTCACCGGCTCCACCCAGTTCCCGTGGCAGTCGCTGGACACGCTGCGCTGGTTCCAGGTGGTCTGCGCGCTCAACCCGCTGACCTATGTCAGCGAGGCGCTGCGGGCGGAGATGGCGCCCGACGTGCCGCACCTGCCGCTGGGGCTGTGCGCGCTCGCGCTCACCGGCTTCCTCGTCGTCTTCGGCGTGACCAGCCTGGTCGGCTTCCGCCGCCGCGCCCTCGACTGAAGAAGGACTCCCGCCGTAGGCCGCAGGACCCGGTGAGCGCCACACTGCCGGGTGTTCTCATGCACTGCGGGCGCTACAGGACCCGCAGAGCACGAGGAAGACCGGCAATGCCAGGCGACCAGCTACCGCAGCGTGGGGATCCACTCGGCCAGCGCGCGGCCGATCTCGTGCGGGGAGTCCTCCGGCACGAAGTGCGCGCCGGGCACGGTCACCTCGGTCAGCGCCCTCCACTTGCGCACGAACGCCCGCGGCCGGCCGACCAGGATGGAGCCGGGGTCGGCGTTGAGGAACAGCTTGGGGACGTCGCTGGTGCGCAGCCACTGCCCGTAGCGGGCGACGACGTCGCGGACCTTGGGCGGCACGTTCTCGATCGGCAGCTGCCGCGGCCACTCCAGCGTCGGCCAGCGGTCCGCGGGGTCGGCGAAGGGCTCGCGGTAGCGGGCGTGCGCCTCCGGGCTCAGGCCGCGGGCCACCGAGGCCGGCAGGATGCGCTCGACGAACACGTTCTTCTCCAGCACGGCGGCCTCGCCGTCCGGGCCGCGCATCGTCTGGAAGATGTTCCGCGCGTCGGCCGGCCAGTCGGCCCAGTTCAGCGGGACGACGAGCGCCTCGGTGAACGCCAGGCCGCGGACCGCGCCGGGGTGCCGGTGCGCCCAGTCGAAGCCGAGCGCCGAGCCCCAGTCGTGCAGCACGAAGGTGACCCGCTCGGTGGCGCCGACCTCCTCGAGGAACCGCCCGAGGAAGCCCGCGTGCGCGGAGAACGAGTAGGTGCCGCGCCCGGGGTCGGGCAGCTTGTCGGACTGCCCCATGCCGATCAGGTCCGGCGCCAAGCAGCGACCCAGGTGCTGCACGTGCGGGATGACGTTGCGCCACAGGTAGGACGACGTCGGGTTGCCGTGCAGGAAGACGATCGGGTCGCCCTCCCCCGCCTCGACGTAGGCCATCTGCAGGTTGCCGTCGGCCCGTCGGTCGACGCGCACGCGCTGGCGGGGGAACGGGTCCTCGGGCGAGACGTCGTCGGCTGCCATGCCTGCGATCTTCACCCATCCCCCGGCGCGGCACCGCTCGGGGTGGTGAGACCGGCCGCCTGCCGTGCGGCGGCCTCGATGCGCGCCCGGAACGCCGCCCACTCGTCGGCGCTGCGCTCGGGCAGGTTGCTGTTCGCCGGGCTCATGCCGGCCGACCCGTCGATGAGCTCGCGCACGACGTCGGCGTGCCCGGCGTGCCGGGCGACCTCCACGCCGAGGTGCACGAGGACCGTGTGCAGCGTCGGGTGCCGGCGCTCCTCCCGCCACCAGGGCACCTCGCCGACGGCGTCCAGCGGCAGCGCCCCGACCGTCGCGTCGGCGTGCGCGGCCGAGAACCGGTACAGCTCGACGACGTCGTCCCGGGACTCCTCCGCCGGCACCCACGTGTCGGCGTCCTCCTCGCCGCCGTCCCAGGGGTACCGGCGGCCGGAGGGCCGGCCGAACACGTCGCCGAGGTAGCCCAGCTGCACGTGGGCGACATGCTTGACCAGGCCGAGCAGGTTGGTGCCGGTCGGCGTCACCGGCCGCCGGACGTCGTACTCCCCCAGGCCGTCGAGCTTGGCCAGCAGGTCGGTCCGGCGCTCGCGGAGGTACCCCAGCAGGGCGCTCTTCTCGTCCATGCGGACACCCTGCCGGAGACCACCGACGGGCCGGGCCGGGCCGGGTCAGGGCCGGGCGACGAGCCCCTCGGACAGCAGCCAGTTCAGGGCCACGTCGGCGGGGTCCTCACCGTCGACGTCGACCCGGGCGTTGAGCTGCTGGAGCACGTCGTCGGTGAGCAGCGGGGTGATCTGGGCGAACACGTCGGCGATCCCCGGGTGCTGCTCGAGGGTCTCGGTCAGCACCACCGGGGCGACGTTGTAGGCCGGGAAGAAGGCGCGGTCGTCCGCGAGCACGGTGAGGTCCAGCGCCGGGATGCGCCCGTCGGTCGTGAACACCTCGCCGAAGTTGCAGAGCCCGTTGTCGGTGGCGGTGTAGACCGCGCCGGTGTCCAGGATGCTCACGTTCTCGCGCGGCACGCCCTGCGGGTCACCGAGCGGGATGCCGTAGGCCTCGAGCATCGGCTCGAACCCGTCGCTGCGCGTGGCGAACTCGGACTCGACGCAGAAGGTCCGCTCCTCCACCGGCAGCGCGGCGATGTCGGAGAGGGAGTCGATGCCGCCCAGCTCCGGCACCGCCTCGCTGCGGACGGCGAAGGCGTAGGTGTTGTTCGCCGGCGCGGGCGGCAGCCAGGTCAGGCCGTTGGCGAGGTCGGCGTCCCGCACCGCCTCGTACTGCTCCTGCCGGTCGGGGATCCCCTCCGGCATCCCGAGGTAGTTCAGCCAGCCGGTCCCGGTGTACTCCCACTGCACCTCGACCTCGCCGTCGAGCATCGCGGCCCGCGCCGGCGCCGCCCCGGGGATGCCGCTGCGGTCGGTGACCTCGAACCCGGCGGTCTGCAGGGCGATCACCGCGATCTTGCCGAGGATCAGCGCCTCGGTGAAGTTCTTGGTGCCCACCACGACCTCGGCGCCGTCGGCGTCGGGCAGCGGCGCGATCTGCCCGGGCGCGGCCTGCGGCGTGAAGGTGTTGGCGCTCTCCAGGCCGCAGCCGCTCAGGGCGAGGGAGGCCACCAGGGCGACGGCGGGGAGTCGCAGTCTCATGTCAGAGCCCCTTCGGTCGGGCGACGTGCTCGACGACGCGGCCCAGCCAGTCCACGGCGAGGGCCAGCAGTGCCACAAGCACCGCCCCGCTGACCAGCAGCGAGTCCAGTGACAGCGTGATGCCGGTGTTGATCAGGACGCCCAGCCCGCCACCGTCGATGAAGGTGGCCAGGGTCGCCGTGCCCACGAGCAGCACCAACGCGGTCCGCACCCCGGCCAGGACGACCGGGACGGCGAGCGGCAGCTCCACGCGGAACAGGACGGCGGCGGCGCTCATGCCCATGCCGCGACCGGCCTCGACCAGACGGGGGTCCACGCCCTGGATGCCGACCATCGTGTTGCGCAGCACGGGCAGGGCCGCGTAGACGACCAGCGCGACCACCGTCGTCCCGAAGCCGAAGCCCAGCCAGGTGGCCAGCAGGACGAACAGGCCGATCGCCGGCGCCGCCTGGCCGGTGTTGGCGATCCCGCTGATCAGCGGGCTGAACCGGCGCAGCGGCCGCCGGGTGAGGGCGATGCCCAGCGGCACCGCGATGAGCAGCACGATCACGGCGGAGGCGACGGTCAGCAGCAGGTGCTCGCGGATGCCGGTCCACAGCGCCGTCCAGCCCAGCTGCCGGGCCTCGGTCTCGGTCAGCGTGGCGTTGGCCCGCCACAGCACGAAGGCGAGCACGCCGACGGCGACCAGCAGCGGCTGGGTCGCCAGGGCGCGCCAGTCGCCGCGGCCGGCGCCGGCCGTCGTCTCGTCGGCCCGCCGGGTCACCGACTCCGGGGCGCCCAGCGACGAGCTCTCGGTGGCGGCCGTCATCCCGCCACCTCCGCACGGGAGCGCTGGATCGCCGCCATCACGCTCTCCACCATGAGCACCCCGGCCAGGGCCTCCCGCCGTCCGGTGACGACCACCCCGCCCTGGCTGGCGGCCAGCATGGTGTCCAGCGCGTCGTTGAGCGTGGACCGCAGGTCCACGACGGGCAGCCGCTCGTCCACGGCGGCCGGCACGGTCGTCGTCCGGGTGAGCTCGGCCAGCGTCGGCCAGCTGATCGGCCGTCCCCGTTCGTCGAGGACGACGACGAAGTCGTGCCCCGCCGAGCGCACCGCCGCGACGGCCTGCGCGGAGTCGGTGCCGACGACCGCCGTCGTGACCTGCCGCAGCTCCACGTCGCCCACCCGGGTCAGCGTGAGCTGCTTGAGCGTGGCGCCCGCGCCGACGAAGTCCGCGACGTACTCCTCCGCCGGGTTGGCGAGGATCGCCTCGGGGGTGTCGTACTGGACCACCCGGGCCCCGACGTCGAAGACGACGATGCGGTCGCCTAGCTTCACCGCCTCGTCGAAGTCGTGGGTGACGAAGACGATCGTCTTGCCCAGCTCCTCCTGGATGCGCAGCAGCTCGTCCTGCAGCCGCAGGCGGGTGACCGGGTCGACGGCGCCGAACGGCTCGTCCATCAGCAGCACCGGCGGGTCGGCGGCCAGCGCGCGGGCGACGCCGACGCGCTGCTGCTGCCCGCCGGAGAGCTCGCGCGGGTAGCGGTCGCGGTAGACGGCCGGGTCGAGGCCGACCAGGTCCAGGAGCTCGTCGACCCGCGTCGCCGTGCGCCGCTTGTCCCAGCCGAGCATCCGCGGGACCAGGGCGACGTTGGTGCCGACGGTCATGTGCGGGAACAGGCCGCCGGCCTGGATGACGTAGCCGATCCGGCGGCGCAGCCGGTCGGGGTCCTGGTCGGTGACGTCCTCGTCGCCCAGATGGATCCGCCCGCTGGTCGGCTCGATGAGCCGGTTGAGCATCTTGAGCAGGGTGGTCTTCCCGCAGCCGGAGGGGCCGACGAACATGACGGTCTCCCCGGCGGGGATCTCCAGGCTCACGTCGTCCACGGCCGGCCGGTCCTGCCCGGGGTAGCGCTTGGTCACGCCGTCCAGGCGGATCGAGACCCCGCTGACCCGGCGGTCGGGCGGAGTGGCGGTGGCAGGTGTCGTCGTCTCAGACACGGATCCCCCTGGGGGTGGTGAGGCGACCGGTCAGCACGAGCAGCAGGTCGAGGACGAGGGCCAGCAGGACGATCGCGATCGTCCCGACCAGCGTGGAGTTGAGGGCGTTGGCGCCGCCCAGCCGGGAGAGGCCGGAGAAGATCAGGCCACCCAGCCCCGGACCGAGCACGTACGCGGCGATCGCCGCGATGCCCATGACCATCTGGGTGGACACCCGGATGCCGGCCAGGACGACCGGCAGGCCAGGGGCAGCTCGACGCGCAGCAGCACGGCGAGGCGGCTCATGCCGATGCCGCGGGCGGACTCGACCAGCGTGCGGTCGACCCCGGCCAGGCCCACGACGGCGTTGCGGAGCACCGGCAGGGCCGCGTAGAAGGTGACCGCGATGACCGCCGGGGTGATCCCGAAGCCGAAGGGAGCCAGCAGGATGCCCAGCAGCGCGAACGCCGGGATGGTCAACCCCACGGCGGACACACCGTTGGCCAGCGCCGTGGCGGCCGGGCTGCGGTAGACCAGCACGGCCAGCCCCACGGCGAGCAGCGAGCCGAGCAGCACGCACTGCACGACCAGGCTCACGTGCTGGAAGGCCTGGAAGGCGATGAGCCCGCGGCGCTCGACCACGTAGTCCCACATGCGGCGGTACCTCTCCGTGCCCCGGTGGTCACGCGGGGCCCTCGTCGTCGTTCGTCGTCCGGCTGCGGCCCCACGGCCGCCGCCCGTCGCACGACCGCCGGGCACTGCCCCGCCGGTGGCGTGTACGCCGTCGCTCGACGTTGCCACAGGTCCGGGCCGGTGGCGACCCGGGGCCCGTCGCGATGCTGTGCCACATCGCCGCAGGTCAGCGCGCCGGGGAACGCGACCGGGTGACCGTCCCCACCCGTTCGCTTGACCCTGACGCGACGTCAAGCTGTGCACTCGTGCCCGTCAGGAGGGAGGACACCCGTGACCGTGGGCGAGGTCGCGGCGCTGGCCGGTGTGACGGTCCGCACGCTGCACCACTACGACCGGATCGGGCTGCTGTCGCCGTCCGGCCGGACGGCGGCGGGCTACCGACGGTACGCGCCGGCGGACCTGGACCGGCTGCACCGGGTGCTGGTCTACCGCGAGCTCGGGTTCCCCCTCGAGGAGGTCGCGACCCTGCTCGACGACCCCGCCGCCGACCCGGCCGAGCACCTGCGCCACCAGCACCGGCTGCTGCTCGACCGGCTGGAGCGGACGCGGGCGATGGTCGCGGCCGTCGAGAAGGAGATGGAGGCACGGCACATGGGGATCTCGCTGACCCCGGAGGAGCGCTTCGAGCTGTTCGGGGACTGGCTGCCCGAGGAGTACGAGGCCGAGGCGGAGGAGCGCTGGGGCGACACCGAGGCGTGGGCGCAGTCCCAGCGGCGCACCCGCAGCTACACCAAGGAGGACTGGGTCCGGATCAAGGACGAGGGGGAGGACGTCGAGCGCCGCTTCGCCGAGGCCATGCGGGCCGGCGTCCCGGCCGACTCGGGGGAGCAGGCGATGGACGTCACGGAGGAGCACCGGCAGCAGATCAGCCGGAACTTCTACGATTGCCCGCCCGAGATGCACGCCGGCCTGGGCCGGATGTACCTCGAGGACGAACGCTTCACCGCCCACTACGAGCGGATCGCGCCGGGCCTGGCGCAGTACGTGAGCACCGCCGTCCAGGCCAACGCCGCCCGCCAGGCCGGCTGACCGGCGAGGCCCACCCGCGATCAGTGTGCGCGGATGCGCAGTTCGGCACGACGGAACTGCGCATCCGCGCCCACCGTCGGGCGGCTCCGGGACGACGTCCACCGGGTCCGAGCTGCCGCGGCCGTCAGCGGAGAGCGCCGGCACTCACGGAACGGAGCGGCGCCGGAACCCGGCGCAACGGTGGGCTGCACCACCGGTCATCCTGCTCGCGTGGGAACCCTGTGGGTGCTGCTGCACCGGCCCGCCGTGCAGCGCGGGGTGCGGGCGGCGATCGCGGCGGCGCTGGCCTGGCAGGTGGCCGTCCTGCTCCCACCGCTGCTGAGCGAGTACGCCTACTACGCCCCCCTGGGCGCGGTCATCGCGGTGCACCCGACGATCGCCGACTCGGCCAGCGCCGCCTGGCGCAGCGTGCTGGCCATCCTCACCGGCTTCGCGCTGGCCGTGGCCCTCTACGAGCTCACCCGGGCGGTGCCGAACGCCCTCAGCATCGCGCTGATCGTCGCCGCGGCGATCGCCGTCGAGCAGTGGCGGCTGTGGCGCGAGCAGGCCAGCTGGGTCAGCTTCGCCGCCGTCCTCATGATCACCGTCGGCCTCGACGACCCCGAGACCTACGTGCTGCGCTACGCGGGGCTGACGCTGCTGGGCGCGGCGATCGGCGTGCTGGTCACCACGGTGCTCTTCCCGCCCATGCAGCTCACCCGGGCCGTCGAGCAGATCGCCGCCGCCCGCTCGCTGCTCGCCGCGCACCTCGACGAGATCGCCGCGACCCTGCGCGAGGGCCTGGTGCCCGACCCCGCCGAGTGGGCCGGTCGGGCCGCGGCCCTCGACCGCACGCTGGACCGGATGCGCGCCGCCGAGGCGCAGGTGGAGCGGGCGCGCCGGGCCAATCCGCGGGCGCGGCGCTGGCAGGGCCGGGCCGCCGGCATCCGCGAGGAGTCCCGCGCGCTCGACCGCGTCGCCGTCCTCGTCGACGACCTCACCTCGCTGGTCGTCGAGTTCCAGCCGCACCGGCGCGGTGTCGACCGGGTCGAGGCCGGCACCGGCTGGGTGCTCGCCGATGCGCTGACCGGGCTGGCCGGCGTCGTTCGGACGCCGCACCACAGCACCGACGGGACGACGCCGGACCGCCGCGACGAGCGGATCGCCGCCGCCGAGGCCGCGCTGGACCGGCTGGTCGGCTTGCTGCGCACCGCCCGGCCCGCCGACGAGGACGGCTTCCTCGCCCTGGGCGCGGTGGCGGTCGGTGTGCGCCGGGGGCTCACCGCCCTCGGCGCGCACCGCAGGCAGCCACAGCCGGCCTGAAGGCCGCTACAGCTCCGCGGCCAGCACCTGCTCGGCCACCGGGACGGCGCGCTCGCGGTCGGCGGGCACCAGACCGGTGCGCACCCGGCGGTCGAGCAGGTCGACGACGGTCCGCGCGCCCTCGGCCCGGACGGCGAAGCGCAGCTCCCCCACCGTCTCCGGGCGGCCCTCGACCACCGGCTCGGACCCCAGTACGGCGACCGCCGGCGCCTCGGTGCCGTAGCGCGCGACCAGCCGGGCCGGGGCCTCGACGCGGTCCAGCGCCACGCGCGGCGCCGCGCCGACCAGCGGCAGCCGGGCGGTGCACGACCGCGGTCCGGCGAGGCCGAGCCGGGCGACCACCGCGTCGACGGCCTCCTCGGCCATGGCCCGGTAGGTGGTCAGCTTGCCGCCGACGACGGTGAGGACCGGTCCGTCCCACCGCAGCAGGTGCTTCCGGGACAGGTCCGCGGTGGCGCCGTCCGGGCCGGTGCCGGCCGTCTGGGGCAGCGCCAGCGGCCGCAGCCCCGCGTAGCTGCCCATGACGTCCGCGCGGGTCAGCGGCTCGGCGAGCACCCGGTTCACCGTGTCCAGCAGCTGCTGCACCTCGGCGTCCGAGGGCACCGGGTCCCCGTCGGGGACCGGGCCCGGGCACCGGCTCGTCGGTCAGCCCCAGGTACACGAGCCCAGCGGGCTGTGGCAGCGCGAAGACGCAGCGCGAGCGCGATCCGGGCAGCGGCACGGTCAGCGCCGCCGACGGCGACCCGAGCCGGGCGGCGGGCACGACCAGGTGCGACCCGCGGGACGGCGAGAGGCGGATGCCCGGCGCCAGCCGCTGCGCCCACACCCCGGTCGCGTTGACCACCACCCGCGCCCGGAGGGTCAGCGCCTCACCGCCGTCCAGCTCCGCGTGCACGTCGGCGCCGTCCACCGCGCGCACCGCCGCCCCGGTCACGACCCGCGCGCCGAAGGCGGCCGCGGTCCGGGCCAGGGCGACCACGAGCCGGACGTCGTCGGTCAGCTGCCCGTCCCAGAAGACGACCCCGCCGCGGCAGCCGCGCACACCCGGCGTCATCCGGGTCACCCCGGCGGCGTCGACCCGTCGGGTCGCCGGCAGCGAGCCGCGGCCGCCGGGCACCGAGGCGCGGACGGCGTCCCCGAGCCGCCCGCCCAGCTCGGCCAGCGCGGTGACGTCGCGACCGACGGCGTCGGGCACCAGGAAGGGCAGCGGGCGGACCAGGTGCGGCGCGGTCGCGCCCATGAGGACGGCGCGCTCGCGGGCGCTCTCCCGCGCCAGCCCGAGCTCGCCGTGCGCCAGGTAGCGCAGCCCGCCGTGCACCAGCTTCGAGGACCACCGGCTGGTGCCGGCTGCGAGGTCGGCCCGCTCCAGCAGGACGACGGAGAGTCCGCGGGCGGCCGCGTCGAGGGCCGCGCCGGCGCCGGTCACGCCGCCGCCGGCCACCACGACGTCGACGGCCGCACCGGCTACCGCGTCGAGGTCGGCGGCCCGCCGGGCCGGGGACAAGGCGGCGGGTCCGGGGCCGGGCACCGGCAGACTGTAGCCGTGCCCGAGCAGCCCGAACTGACCATCCAGGGCTGGGGCCCGGCCGCCGGCCCCCGCGACGCGACGGTGACCCGCGGGGCCGACGGCGGCCCCGGCTCCCTGGAGCTCACCGCCTTCCCCGACGTCGCCGAGGTGCTGCCCAAGGCCGCCCGCCGCCACCTGTCCCGCGAGCTGGGCTGGACGCCGCGGCGCACGCCGCCGGTGCCGGTCACCGACATCCGGCTGGCGCCCTCCCGGCTGGCCGAGGACTGCCGGCTGCGCCTGGTGGAGCTGCTCGGCGAGGAGCACGTCAGCACCGACCGGGAGGCGCGGCTGCGGCACGCCGGCGGCAAGAGCTACCTGGACCTGCTCCGCCGCCGGGAGGGCGACGCCTCCGACGCCCCGGACGCCGTCGTCCGGCCCGGCAGCACCGGGGAGACCGCCGCGCTGCTGGCGCTGTGCAGCGAGCTCGGCGTGGTCGTGGTGCCCTTCGGCGGCGGCACGAGCGTCGTCGGCGGGCTGTCGGGCGTCGACCCCGACGACCGGCCCTCGATCACGGTCGACCTGGGCCGGATGGCCTCGGTGCAGGCTCTCGACGTCGCGTCGTCCCTGGTCACGGTGGGTCCGGGCGTGCGCGGGCCGGCGCTGGAGGAGCACCTGGGCCGGCACGGGCTGACCCTCGGCCACCTGCCGCAGAGCTGGGAGTTCGCGACCCTGGGCGGCTACGCGGCGACCCGCTCGGCGGGCCAGGCCTCCACCGGGATCGGCCGCTTCGACGACCTGGTGGCGGGGCTGACGCTGACCACGCCGTCCGGGGTGCTCGAGCTCGGCTCCCCGCCGGCGTCGGCGGCCGGTCCGGACCTGCTCGGCCTGGCGCTCGGCTCGGAGGGCGCGCTGGGCATCATCACCGAGCTGAGGCTGCGCGTGCGGCCCGAGCCGCGGGCGCGGCACTACGAGGGCTGGTCGTTCCGCAGCTGGGAGGCGGGGCTGGCCGGGCTGCAGCGGCTGGCGCGGCACGAGCTGCTGCCCGACGTGGTCCGGCTGTCCGACCCGGACGAGAGCCGCGCGAACCTGCTGAACGCATCGGGCGCCGGCGCGTCGGTGCTGCGCGGCTCGCTGCGGCTGCGCGGGCGGGCCGCGGGCTGCCTGCTGGTCGTCGGCTGGGAGGGGCTGCCGGCCAGCGTGCGCGCCCGGCGGCGGGCGGCCTCCTCGGTGCTGCGCGGGGCCGGGGCGGTGCGGCTGGGCACGCGCGTCGGGGAGTCCTGGCGGCGGCACCGGTACACCGCGCCCTACACCCCGCGACAGCCTGCTGGACGCCGGGCTGCTGGTCGAGACGCTGGAGACGGCGGCCACCTGGACGGCGCTGCCCACCGTGTACGACGCCGTCCGCGGGGCGCTGCGCACGTCGCTGGGCCGGCGCGGGAAGCAGCCGCTGGTGCTGAGCCACGTCTCGCACGCCTACCCGACCGGCGCCTCCCTGTACGTCACCGTGCTCGCCGACCGGGACGACGCGCTGCCCATCCAGCAGTGGCTCTCGGCCAAGCGCGCCGCGACCGACGCGCTGCTGGCCGCCGGCGGCACGCTCACCCACCACCACGCCGTCGGGGCCGACCACCGTCCCTGGCTGGAGCGCGAGGTCGGCCCGCTGGGCGTGGAGGTGCTGCGCGCGGTCAAGCAGCGGCTCGACCCGCAGGGGATCTGCAACCCCGGCGTCCTGCTGCCCGACTAGGACGGCTCGCCCCTGCAGCCTCTCCCCCTGCCCACAGTGCGGGGCAGGGGGAGAGGCTGCGGAGGACGACACCCTCCATCCGGGAACCTCAGCCCCTGCTCACAGGTGTGAGCAGGGGCTGACCTCCCGGTAGGCACATGCGGTGGCTGAGTCCCAGCGCCGCGGGGACGGGGTCAGGGCAGCTGCACCGTCGTCGTCACCCGCGCCAGGCTCGGCCGCGGCGACACCGACCCGAACCCGAAGGTGACCGGCGGGCGCACCGCGGCCAACGCGCCCAGCGGCTCGCCGTCCCACGAGGCGTCGAGGGACGTGACCGCGTGCAGGTCCTGGACGCCGTACCACTCGGTGCGGCCGTTGCCGGCCGACCCGGTGGTGCGCAGGCCGGTGAGCAGCCGGGCCGGGCGGTCCAGCAGGCCGGCCCACGCCGGGGTGCGGGCCAGCGGTGGCGGGACGGCGCGCAGCAGCCACCCCAGCGGCGGACGGCGGCCGGTCGTGACCCGCAGCCGCAGCGGGCCGGCGTCGACCGCCCAGGTCCGCGGGTCCGGCCGCTGCACGCGCACCGGGACCAGCCGGACCTCGTCGAAGGTGTAGGTGGCGGCGATGAAGTCCGCGGCCTCCCGGGTCGGGGCGAGCAGCAGCCGGGCGCCGTCCGGCCGCTGCACCATCACGTCGGACAGCGGCCCCAGCGGCGAGGTCGGCCAGTGCCCGACGACGGCGCGGGTGCCCGACGCGGTGCCGGCCCCGAGGATCCAGCCGTCGAACCGCAGCCGCTGCGGCATCGGCGTCAGAGGGTGGTGGCGCGGCCGCCGTCCACCGGGATGACCGCGCCGGTGACGTAGGCGCCGGCCCGGCTGGCCAGGTAGACCGCGACGCCGGCCATGTCATCAGGCCGGCCGATGCGGCCCAGCGGGGACGACGCGGCGATCTCGTCGCCGTGGGCCGCGAGCGTGGCGGCCATCATCTTCGACTCGAACGGCCCCGGGGCGACGGCGTTGACGGTGATCCGCTTCGGCCCGAGCTCCTTGGCCAGCACCCGGGTGAGGTGGTGCACCCCGGCCTTGCTGGCCGAGTACGAGTAGGTCGGCAGGGACGGCGCGTGCAACCCGTCGATGCTGCCGACGTTGACCACGCGGGCCGGGTCGTCGTCGGTGCCCGCGGCCTCGAGCAGCGGCAGGAAGGCGCGGGTGAGGAAGAACGGCGCCTTGAGGTTCAGGTCGAGCACCTTGTCCCAGGCCGACGCGGGGAAGGTGGCGAACGGCTCCCCCCAGGTCGCGCCGGCGTTGTTCACCAGCACGTGCAGCCGCTCCTCGCTGCGGCCGACCTCCTCGGCCAGCCGCAGGCACCCGGCCTCGGTGGAGACGTCGGCAGGGATGGACGCCACCCTCCCGAACTGCGACAGCTCGGCGGCCGCCGCCTCGCCCGCGTCGGGCTTGCGCGAGGAGACGTACACGGACGCCCCGGCCTGCAGCAGCCCGCGGGCCATCATCAGGCCGATGCCGCGGGTGCCACCGGTGACGACGGCGACCTTCCCGGTGAGGTCGAACAGGTGCACGGGCGGGCTCCTCCGCGTCGTGGGGACGTCGTCGGCCCCCGGCCAGGGCACCGTATCCAGCGGCCGGGAGGCCTCCTGTGCCAGCCTCGGCGCATGACCGCACTCGCCGCCCGGGGCCTCGATCGCCTTCCGCGCGCGAAAGGCGAACTGGGGGCGGACAGCGAGGTCGGGCCGCTGCGGACGGTGCTGCTGCACCGGCCGGGCCCGGAGCTGCGGCGGCTGACCCCGCGCAACAACGACCAGCTGCTCTTCGACGGCGTGCCCTGGGTGCGTCGCGCGCAGGAGGAGCACGACGCGTTCGCCGCCGAGCTCACCGCGCGCGGCGTGGAGGTGCTGTACCTGGACCGTCTGCTGGCCGAGGCGCTCGCCGTCCCCGCGGCCCGCGTCGAGCTGGTCGCCGCCGCCGTCGACGACCCGCGGCTGGGCGCGACGCTCAAGCGGACCACGGCCGCGCACCTGGCCGACCTCTCCCCCGAGGACCTCGCCCGCGCGCTGGTTGCCGGGGTTGCGCACGACGAGCTGCCCGGCGCGCGCGGCCTGTCCTGGGCGCTGATGGGGCGCGGCGACTTCGTCGTCCCCCCGCTGCCCAACCTGCTGTTCACCCGCGACTCGTCGGTGTGGGTGGGCGACCAGGTCGCGGTGACCTCGCTGACGATGCCCGCGCGGCACCGGGAGAGCACCATCACCGCCGCCGTGTACGCCCACCACCCGCGCTTCGCCGGCGCCGAGCAGCTCTACGACGCCTCGCTGGAGCACCTCGAGGGCGGCGACGTGCTGCTGCTGGCGCCGGGGGTGGTCGCCGTCGGCGTCGGCGAGCGGACGACGCCCGGCGGCGCGGAGCGGCTGGCCCGCCGCGTCTTCGCCCGCGGGCTGGCGCACACGGTGCTCGTCGTCCCGATCGCCCAGCAGCGGGCGACCATGCACCTGGACACCGTCGCCACGATGGTCGACGTCGACGCCATGGTCATGTACCCGGCCGTCGCCGACTCGCTGGTGGCCTGGACGGTCACCGCCGGGGAGGGCGAGGCCGAACGGATGGCCGACGACACCACCGACCTTGTCGTCCGCGGCCCGGCGCCGTTCCTCGAGGCCGCGGCCGCCGCCATGGGCATCGACCGGCTGCGGGTCATCGACACCGGCCTCGACCCGGTCACCGCCGAGCGCGAGCAGTGGGACGACGGCAACAACACCCTCGCGGTGGCCCCGCGCCTGGCGGTGGCCTACGAGCGCAACACCGTCACCAACGCCGCGCTCGAGGCGGCCGGCATCGAGGTGGTGCAGATCGCCGGCTCCGAGCTCGGCAGCGGCCGCGGCGGACCGAGGTGCATGTCCTGCCCCGTCCGCCGCGACCCGCTGTAGCGGCGTTTTCCGCGGAAATGGCCGTTACAGGCCCTGGGCGAGGCGGTGGTAGGCCGCGCCCCAGCGCAGCTCCTTCGCCAGCGAGCGGCGCGTGGTGTCGGCGTCGATGAGCACCAGCTCGGTCGCGAAGACCTCGGCCAGGTCGGTCAGCTCGTCGGCACCGATCGCGGTCGACAGCACCGTGTGGTGTGGGCCGCCGGCGGTCAGCCAGCCCTCGGTCGCCGTCTCGAAGTCCGGCCGGGGCTGCCACACCGCGCGGGCCACCGGCAGGTTCGGCAGCGGCTCGTCGGGCTCGACGACGTCCACCTCGTTGGCGACCCAGCGGAACCGGTCACCCAGGTCGCACCAGCCGACGACGACGCCCTCCCCCGGGGCCGCGGTGAACACCAGCCGGGCCGGGTCCTCGCGGCCGCCGATCGACAGCGGGTGCACCTCGACGCGCGGCCGGTCGCCGGCGATGGTCGGGCAGACCTCGAGCATGTGCGCCCCGAGGATCTTCGGCGTCCCGGTGAGGTCGTAGGTGTAGTCCTCCATGAAGGAGGTGCCGCCGGGCAGCCCGGCCGCGGCGACCTTGAGGGTGCGCAGCAGCGCCGCGGTCTTCCAGTCGCCTTCGCCGCCGAAGCCGTAGCCGTCGGCCATCAGTCGCTGGACGGCGAGACCGGGGAGCTGGCGCAGGCCGCCGAGGTCCTCGAAGTTGGTGGTGAACGCGGTGAAGCCGCCGTCCTCAAGGAAGCCGCGCAGCGCCGCCTCGAGGCGGGCCTGGTAGCGCACCGCCTCGTGCCGCGGCGCCCCCGGCCGGCAGTCGTCGGCGAACTCGTACAGGTCGCCGTACTCCTCGACGAGGGCGTCGACGGCCTTGTCCTCCACGGCGTCCACCACGGCGACCAGGTCGTTGACGCCCCAGGTGTTCACCGACATGCCGAAGCGGATCTCGGCCTCGACCTTGTCGCCCTCGGTCACCGCGACGTTGCGCATGTTGTCGCCGAAGCGGGCCAGCCGCAGCGACCGCGCCGCGGCCGCCGCCGTGGCCGCGCGCGCCCACGAGCCGACCCGCGAGCGCACCCGCGGGTTCGACACGTGCCCGACGACCGTCGTCCGCGGCATGCGCAGCCGGGTCAGCACGAACCCGTACTCGCGGTCGCCGTGCGCGGCCTGGTTGAGGTTCATGAAGTCCATGTCGATCGTCGCCCACGGCAGGGCGGCGTCGGCCTGGGTGTGCAGGTGCAGCAGCGGCTTGCGCAGCGCATCGAGCCCGCTGATCCACATCTTCGCCGGGGAGAAGGTGTGCATCCAGGTGACGACGCCGACGCAGGCCGGGTCCTCGTTGGCCTCGCCCATCGCCCGCCGGATGGCGGCGGCGTCGGTGAGCACCGGCTTCCACACCACCCGGACCGGCACCTCGGCGGCCTCGTCCAGGGCCTGCGCCACGCGCTGCGACTGCGACGCGACCTGCTGCAGGGTCTCCTCGCCGTACAGCCCCTGGCTGCCGGTCAGGAACCAGACCTCGTGCCCCTCGAACGGGTCGTCGACCACGGCGGGACCTCTCCTCACTGTCCGTAGACGTTCTGGTAGCGGGCGTACAGCGAGTCGATGTCCGACTGCGCGATGGGCAGGGGCTCGCCGAGCTGGCGGGACAGGTGCACCGTGCGGGCGACGTCCTCGGTCATGACCGCGGCCTTGACCGCCGCCTTCGCCGACGGGCCGATGGTGAAGACGCCGTGGTTCTGCATGAGCACCGCGGGCGAGCGCGAGTCGCGCAGCGTCTCGACGATCCCGCGGCCGATCGAGTCGTCGCCGATGAGCGCGAACGGGCCGACCGGGATCGGGCCGCCGAACTCGTCGGCCATCGCGGTGAGCACGCACGGGACGGGCTCGGCCCGCGCCGCCCAGGCGGTGGCGTACGGGCTGTGCGTGTGCACCTGGCCGTTCACCTCGGGCATGTGCCGGTAGACGTAGGCGTGTGCGTCGGTGTCGCTGGAGGGCCGCTTCACCCCGTCGACGGCGTTCCCGTCGAGGTCGCAGACCGTGATGCCCTCCCAGGTCAGCTCGTCGTAGAGGACGCCGCTGCCCTTGATGACGAACAGGTCCTCGCCGGGCACCCGCTCCGACACGTTGCCCGAGGTCCAGGTGACCAGCTGGTTGCGGGTCAGCTCGGCGTGCAGCGCGGCGACGTGCGCGCGCTGCGCCCGGTGGGTGCCCCGCTCGGTGCGGGGCTCGGTGACGGTCATGCGGATTGCTCCTCGGTCAGCGCGGCGGACGTGGTCTCGACGTCGTGGCCCTCCGCGGCGCCCGGATGGCCCGTGCGCTGCACCGCGGCCCGGCGGAGGGCGCGCAGCCGGTGCAGCACGTCGTTGCCCCCGCGGCCGAAGTGGTCGTGCAGCGCGAGGTACTCGGCGTACAGGGCGTCGTAGGCGTCGGCCCGCTGCTCGTCGGGCACGTACACGTTGCGGCGCACCTTGCCCATCGCCCGGGCGGCGGTCGTGACGTCGGGGTGGGCCCCGGCGGCGACCGCGGCGTAGATCGCCGAGCCCAGGGCCGGTCCCTGCTGCGAGTCGATCACCGACAGCGGACGACGGCAGACGTCGGCGTAGACCTGCATGAGGAAGGTGTTCTTCGGCAGGCCACCGGCGACGACGAACTCGGTCACCGGCACGCCGGCGGACTCGAACGCCTCGATGATGGTCCGCGTGCCGAAGGCGGTGGCCTCCAGCAGCGCCCGGTAGGTGTCCTCCGGCCGGGTCGCGAGCGTCTGCCCGAGGACGACCCCGGAGAGCTCGGCGTCGACCAGCACCGACCGGTTGCCCCCGTGCCAGTCCAGCGCGACCAGGCCGTGCTCGCCGACCTCCTGGGCCGCGGCGAGCTCGGTGAGGTGCTCGTGCAGGCCGATGCCCTTCGCCTCGGCGGCGTCCCGGTAGGACGCCGGTACCCCGTACTCGACGAACCAGCCGAAGATGTCGCCGACGGCGCTCTGCCCGGCCTCGTAGCCGTACAGCCCCGGCACGATCCCGCCCTCGACGACCCCGCACATCCCGGGGACGTCGGCGAGCCGGTCGCTGGGCATGACGTGGCAGGTCGAGGTGCCCATCACCGCGAGCATCTGCCCGGGCTCGGTGGCCTGCGCGGCCGGTGCGGTGACGTGCGCGTCCACGTTGCCGACGGCGACCGCGATCCCCGCCGGCAGGCCGGTCCAGGCCGCGGCCTCGGCGGTCAGCCCGCCGGCCCGCTCCCCGAGCTGGCCGATCGGGTGCTCGAGCTTGTCCTCGACGAAGGTCTCGAACGCCGGGTTCAGCGCGGCCAGGTAGTCCCGCGACGGGTAGTGCCCGTCCTGGTAGATGCCCTTGTAGCCGGCGGTGCAGGCGTTGCGCAGGTAGGTGCCGCAGAGCTGCCAGATGATCCAGTCGGCCGCCTCGACCCAGCGCTCGGTGGCGGCGTAGACCTCCGGGTCCTCCTCGAGCAGCTGCAGCGCCTTGGCGAACTCCCACTCGCTGGAGATCTTCCCGCCGTACCGGGACAGCCAGGTCTCGCCGCGCTCCTCGGCGAGGGCGTTGATCCGGTCGGCGTGCGGCTGGGCGGCGTGGTGCTTCCACAGCTTGGGGTGGGCGTGCCGGCGGTCGGCGAACTGCGGCAGGTCGCACAGCGGGGTGCCGTCGGCGGTGGTGGGCAGGACCGTGCACGCGGTGAAGTCCGTGCCGATGCCCACGACCGACGCCGGGTCGACCCCGCTGGCGGCCAGCGCCTCGGGCACCGCGGTCTTCAGGACCTGCACCCAGTCGCCGGGCATCTGCAGCGCCCAGTCCGGCGGCAGCTGCTCGCCGGTGGCCGGCAGGGTGCGCTCGACGACGGCGTGCTCGTACGGGTGGACGGCGCTGGCCAGCTCTGCGCCGTCCGAGACCCGGACGACGACGGCGCGACCCGACAGCGTCCCGAAGTCGACCCCGACGACGTGGGTGTCGGCGGGTCCAGCGGTGTCCGGCATCGGTTCCTCCTGCGCCCGGCGGCCGCGACGACGGCCGGACGGCCGCGTCGCCGCCGGGATGTTAGCGCTAACAGGGGCAGGCGTCACAGCCCGGCGGGCGTCCGCCCCACGGGGACCGGGCCGCTGCTGGCACGGGCCAGCAGCACCGGGGGGACCGGCTGCAGGTGCAGCTCGCGCCCGGCCAGCCGGGCGAGCACGAGCTCCACGGCCCGGCGGCCGAGCTCGGCGAAGTCCTGCCGCACGGTCGTCAGCGGCGGGGTGAGGTACGGCGCCTCGGGCAGGTCGTCGAAGCCGACGACGCTGACGTCCCACGGCGCCTCGAGGCCCTCCTCGTGCAGCGCCGCGAGCAGGCCCAGGGCCATCTGGTCGTTGGCCACGAAGACCGCGGTGATGTCCTCGCCGGCGCGCTTGCGGGCGGCGAGCCGGCGGCCGGCCTCGTAGCCCGAGGGCGGCGTCCAGTCGCCGTGCAGGCACACCGGGACGGGGGCGCCCGCGGCGGTCAGCTCGGCGCGCCAGCCCTCGTCCCGGTCGCGGGCCTCCTTGGAGTCGGCGGGGCCGGTGACGTGGTGGACGGTGCGGTGGCCGAGGTCGAGCAGGTGCCGGGTGGCCAGCCGGGCGCCGGCGACCTGGTCGACGCCGACCGCGGGCGCCTCCAGCGCCCCGCCGCTCTGCACGGTCACCAGCGGCAGCGGCGTGTGCACCTGGTGCAGCGCCTCGACCGCGTCGTCGTAGGTGGCCAGCGCCAGGACGGCGTCCACCGACTGGGCCATGAAGCGGTCGACGGCGTCGCGCATCGCCTCGGCGGTGGCCTCGTCGAGCACGGTGACGCTGAGCGAGTACCCGGCCGCCCGTGCGGCCCGCTCCAGGCCGACGAGGGTCTGCCCGGGGCCGTACTGGTTGATGTTCACGGTGACGAAGCCAAGGGTCCGCGTGGAACCGGTGACCAGCGCCCGGGCGGCGCTGTTGGGCCGGTAGCCCAGCTCGCGGATGGCCCGCTCGACCCGCTCCCGGGTGTGTGGTGCGACGTTGCGGTGTCCGTTGATGACCCGGGACACCGTCTGGTGCGAGACGCCGGCGCGAGCCGCGACGTCCGACATGACCAGCGCTCGGGTCGCCCCCTCGGGCTCCACCGTCACCCCTCTCCGTCGAGGAGCCGGCCCGCGTGTGGCCGCCTCGGTCGGGCCCTGCCGGGTGGCCCCGCGGGAGTTCCGCGGGGCCGCCCGAGGGCGTCAGCGGGACGCGCCGGCGCGCCGCTTGTTGTAGACGTCGAAGGCCACGGCCAGCAGCAGCACCAGGCCCTTGACCACCGACTGGATCGACTGGTCGACGCCCATGAGCTGCATGCCGTTGCTCATGACGGCCATGATCAGACCGCCGACCATGGCGCCGACCACCGTGCCGACACCGCCGGTGACGGCCGCACCGCCGATGAAGGCGGCGGCGATGGCGTCGAGCTCGAACATGTTGCCCGCACCCGGCTGGGCGCCGTTGGACCGGGACGAGAAGACGACGCCGGCGATCGCGGCCAGGAAGCCCATGTTGACGAAGATCCAGAAGTTGACCGCCCGGACCTTGACGCCCGACAGCGTCGCCGCCGCCAGGTTGCCGCCGATCGCGTAGACCTGCCGGCCGAAGACCGTCCGCTTGGTGATGACCCCGTACACGAGGATGAGCACGGCCAGGATGATCAGCACGATCGGCAGACCACGGGCGTGGGCCAGCTGCCAGGCGAACGCCATGACGACGGCCCCCACGAGCACGATCTTGGTGACGAAGAGCGGGAACGACTCGACCGGCTGCTGGTACCTGATCCGCGCGATGCGGCTGCGGTACTGGCTCATCGCGTACCCGGCGACGGCGATGCCACCGATGAGCAGGGTGAACGCGTCGTACCCGTCGCCACCGATGAGGCCGTTGAGGAAGCCGCTGGCGATCTCGCCGTACGCCGGCGGGAACGGCGAGAGCGAGATGTTGTCGAGCACCTGCAGCGTCAGACCGCGGAACAACAGCATGCCGGCGAGGGTCACGATGAACGCGGGGATGCCGACGTAGGCGACCCAAAAGCCGTGCCAGGCACCGATGGCGAGGCCGGTCGCGAGGGCCGCGAGCACGCCCACCCACCACGGCATGCCCTGCCGGATGACCAGCACCGCCGAGACCGCGCCGGTGAGCGCCACCACCGACCCCACGGAGAGGTCGATGTGCCCGGCGATGATCACGATGACCATGCCGATGGCCAGGATCAGGATGTAGCTGTACTGCAGGACGATGTTGGTGACGTTGCCCGGGGAGAGCAGGGTGCCGTCGGTCAGGACGGCGAACAGCGCCACGATCGCGACGAAGGCGACGTAGATGCCGCTCTGCCGCAGGTTGCTCGTCAGCAGCTGGCGGACGTTGCTCGTCCCGGTGTGCAGCGCGACGGCGGGGGCGACGTCCTTGGGGGCCGTCGCCGTCTGGGCTTCGGGCTCCGACGACGGAGGCACGGTCCTGGTCATGCCGCGAGCTCCTTCTCCTTGGTCATGAGCTCCATCAGGTTCTCCTGGGTCGCCTGGCCGACGGGCATCTCTCCGGTGATGCGACCCGCCGACAGGGTGTAGATGCGATCGCAGATGCCGAGCAGCTCGGGCAGCTCGGAGGAGATGACGAGCACCGCCTTACCGGCGGCGACCAGCCGGTTGATGATCGTGTAGATCTCGTACTTCGCGCCCACGTCGATGCCGCGGGTTGGCTCGTCGAGGATGAGCACCTCGGGGTCGGTGTACAGCCACTTCGACAGCACCACCTTCTGCTGGTTGCCACCGGAGAGCTTGCCGACGACCGAGGCGACGCTGGGCGCCTTGATGTTCATGTCCCTGCGGTAGCCCTCGGCGACCTTGATCTCCTCGTTGCCGTTGACGAAGCCGTTGCTCGCGAGCTTCCCCAGGGCCGCGGCGGAGACGTTGCGCCGGATGTCCTCGATGAGGTTCAGGCCGTAGTGCTTGCGGTCCTCGGTGGCGTAGGCGATCCCGACGTCGATCGCCTCGGCGACGTTGCGCGGCTTGACCTCCTTGCCGTGCACGTACATGCGGCCGGTGATGTTCCGGCCGTAGGCGCGCCCGAAGATGCTCATCGCCAGCTCGGTGCGCCCGGCGCCCATGAGGCCGGCGATCCCGACGACCTCCCCGGCGCGGACGGTGAGGCTGGCCCCGTCGACGATCTTGCGCTCCTGGGTCGGGTGCCAGACGGTCCAGTCCTCGACCCGCAGCACCTCCTCGCCGGGGTGCGACTCGCGCTCGGGGTAGTAGCTCTCCAGGTCCCGGCCGACCATCCCGCGGATGATCCGCTCCTGGGTGACCTCGCCGGCGTGCAGGCTCAGCGTCTCGACGGTCTTGCCGTCGCGGATGACCGTGACGTTGTCGGAGACGGCGGTGATCTCGTTGAGCTTGTGCGAGATCATGATGCAGGTGATGCCGCGGTCCCGGAGGCGGCGCAGCAGGTCCAGCAGGTGCGCGGAGTCGTTGTCGTTCAGCGCGGCGGTGGGCTCGTCGAGGATCAGCAGGCGCACGTCCTTGGACAGCGCCTTGGCGATCTCCACCAGCTGCTGCTTGCCGACGCCGAGCTGACCCACGGGGGTCACCGGGTTCTCGTCCAGCCCGACCGAGCGCAGCAGCTCGCCGGCCTCGGCGTTGGCCTTGTTCCAGTCGATGACGCCGAAGCGGCCGCGCCGCTCGTTGCCCAGGAAGATGTTCTCGGCGATCGACAGGTACGGGACCAGCGCGAGCTCCTGGTGGATGATCACGATGCCCACGTGCTCGCTGTCGCGGATGCCGGAGAAGCGGACCGGCTGGCCGTCGAAGACGATCTCGCCCTCGTAGCTCCCCGTGGGGTAGACGCCGGAGAGGACCTTCATCAGCGTCGACTTCCCGGCGCCGTTCTCCCCGCAGATGGCATGGATCTCGCCTCGGCGGACCGCCAGGTTGACGTCCTCCAGGGCCTTGACGCCGGGGAAGGTCTTGGTGATGCCGCGCATCTCCAGGATGTGGTCGTCCATGGGACCTCGTCGTCGGTGTCGTCGGCGCCTCGTCACAGGGCACAGGGCGCGCCGCGGATGGTGGAGAGAGTGTGGCCCACCCCCACGGGGTGGGCCAGATCGCGCGGGACGTGGTCCCGGCTGGTGCCGGCCGGGCCCGTCAGCGTCGCTGCCGGGCCCGGCCGGGCTCAGGGGCGGGAGGTCAGTCCGCCTGGCCGCTGGCGACCTCTTCGGCCGTCCAGTAGCCGGAGTCGATCAGCACGGACTGGATGTCGTCCGCGAAGACCGTCTCGACCGGGAGCAGGTAGGACGGGACGACCTTGACGCCGTTGTCGTACGTCTCGGTGTCGTTCGCCTCGGGCTCGTTGCCCTCGGCGAAGGCCGACGCGGCGGCGACGGCCTGCTCGGCCAGCAGACGGGTGTCCTTGAAGATCGTGGAGCTCTGGACCCCGTCCTGGATCAGCTTGACCGAGGCGATCTCGGCGTCCTGACCGGTCACGACCGCCATCGGCTGCGGCTGGGCGTCCAGCGTCGGGCCGTAGCCGGCGTTCTGCAGCGCGGTGATGATGCCGCGGGACAGGCCGTCGTACGGCGAGAGGACGCCGTCGACCCGGGAGCCGTCGTTGTAGGCGGAGGTCAGCAGGTCCTCCATCCGCCGCTGGGCGGTCTCCTGCTGCCAGCGCAGGATGGCGGCCTGCTCGATGCTCGTCTGGCCCGACTTGACGACCAGGGTGCCGTCGTCGATCAGCGGCTGCAGGACCGACATCGCGCCGTCCCAGAAGAAGAACGCGTTGTTGTCGTCCAGGGAGCCGGCGAACAGCTCGACGTTGAACGGACCGGTCGCGGTGCCGGGCGAGCCGTCCTCGTTGCGCAGGCCCAGGCCGGTCAGCAGGGCGTTGCCCTGCGCCTCACCGACGGCGAAGTTGTCGAACGTGACGTAGAAGTCGACGTTCTCGGTGTCGCGGATCAGGCGGTCGTAGGAGACGACCGGGATGTTGTTCGCCGCCGCGTTCTCCAGCTGGCCGGAGAGGGCGGTGCCGTCGATCGCCGCGACGACGAGGATGTCGGCACCCTCGGTGATCATCTGGTCGATCTGCTGCGACTGGGTGGGGATGTCGTCGTTGGCGTACTGCAGGTCGACGGTGTAACCCTCCGCCTCCAGCTGCTCCTGGACGTTGTTGCCGTCGGCGATCCACCGCTCCGAGGTCTGGGTCGGCATCGAGACACCGATCGTCAGGTCCTCCGTGTCGCCACCGGCACCGGCACCGCCACTGCCACCGGCACCCTCGCCGCCACAGGCCGCCAGGGTCAGCGCCATGCCGGCGCTGAGGGCGGCGAAGCCGAGCCTCTTGCTCACGTGATCTCCTTCTCGAGAACTCTGCGCGCTGTCGACCCGGCGCAGGCCCGCCATCGCGAGCGATAAGAGTGTGAGCGCTAACAACCCGTTGCCGTCAACCCCTGTTCGCCACACCGGCGTCACGGTCTCGTAACGCTCACCTGGGAGTGCGTCCGCCCCACCGACGGGTGTCGGCGAACGGTGAGATCACGGCTACGCGCCGTCGACACATGGGGCGCCCACAGCGCAGCGGCCCGGCGGACGGACGTCCGCCGGGCCGGGTCGCCGCTGCGGCGATTTCCGCGGAAATCGCCGCAGCGGGGTCAGCGCAGGGTGATCTGGCGGGAGAGCAGGCCGGCGCGGGCGCGGCGCTCGTCGGCGGTCAGCGGGGCGGTCGCGGCCAGCGCCTCCTCCAGGCGCCCCTGGAAGGCCGTGGCGGCGTCGGTCCAGTCGGCGGCCGGGGTGCCGGCGGGCAGGTCCCACACCGGCACCAGCAGGCCGTGCGCCCGGAAGGCGCCGGCGTAGCGGGTGCCCTCGCCCAGCAGGATCTCGCCCGAGGCGCGCAGCCGGGCCAGCGCGTCGAGCAGTTGCTCCTCCGGCTCGGGGCGCACCCAGCGCAGGTGCGCCCGCTCGGTGCCGGGCCGCACCCAGTAGGCGGCGCCGAGGCCGGGCAGCAGCTCGGTGGGCAGGATCGCCGCGTTGGCCTGCTCGAGCCCGGCCCGCGCCGCGGCGCCGGCCTCGACACCCTCGAGCCAGAAGCCGAAGTCCTCGTGCACGGTCACCTCGAGCGGCGCCGTGGTGTCGACCAGCTCCTGCAGCCGCGGACCGGCCGAGCCCGCACCGCCGAGCGGGCCCGGGTCCACCGGCGCACCGGCCGGGGCCTCGAGCGCGGCGGCCAGCGCCGTCCCGAGGTCGCGGCTGACGTCGTCGGAGGAGCCCTGGAGCTGGACGCCGAGCAGGATCTCGCCGTTGGCGCGGACCAGCGCCGGGGCCCCGCCGGGCAGCACGCTGGCGAGGGTGACGTCGCGGCCGTCCGCCGTCCGCAGTGGCGCGGTCGCGGCCGGCACCAGCTCGCGCAGCGCGACCCAGTGCTCCTCGCCGGGCAGCCCCTCGAACGGCCGGGTCACCGGCGGGGCGTAGCCCGAGCCGTGGCAGTGCTTGTACCGGCGGCCCGAGCCGCACGGACAGGGCGCCTTGGGGTTGGCGCCACCGTCGGCGGCAGGGGCAGCGGGACGCTTGCGGGTCGCGGAGCGGGCCATGGCCCCAGGCTAGGCGGCCCCCGTCCAGGGGCTCGCGCCGAGCGTGCGAGGCGTGAGGAGGACGGGGTCCTTCTACTGGCGGTGCACACCGACCCCGTCCTCGTCTTCTTCACACAACTTAAGCTGACGCACACACCTAACGAGTATAACTAGGCATCGACCGTGTAAAGCAAAAAAAACATACAATAATAACACAGCAA